>JBAUHH010000160.1:0-19101 GCA_049680165.1 Pseudolabrys sp. | reverse complement strand
GCGACACGCCGAGGACCGCATTGGCGCCGAGCCGGCCCTTGTTGGGCGTGCCGTCGAGCGCGATCAAAGTCTCGTCGATCTTGGCCTGCGCTTCGGCGTCCATGCCGCCGATGGCGTCGAAGATTTCGCCGTTGACCGCAGCGGCCGCCTTGCGCACCCCCTTGCCGCCATAACGGGCCTTGTCGCCATCGCGCAGCTCGACCGCTTCATGCGCGCCGGTCGAGGCGCCGGACGGCACCGCGGCGCGGCCCCTCGAGCCGTCCTCGAGCACGACATCGACCTCGATGGTCGGATTGCCGCGGCTGTCGAGGATCTCACGGCCGATGATGTCGGTAATGGCGGTCATTTTATTCAACTCGATGGCTGCGTTTTCACCGCCGCTTCTACAGGATGGAACCTGAGGGGAAAAGGCGAGAATCCTCACTTGCGGGCTTTATCGACCGGGAGAAGACTAAGATCAGGGAGCGACACATGATCAACCGCAAAATACTGGTCCTTATCTTGTCCGCATCAGCGGCCACCTTGGCGCCGGCAGCCGCTCACGCAGCGCAGGCCAAGGCCGTGCTGATCGGAATGTTCGACAATCCGCTTTACGTCGCGACGCCGCCTGGCCAGGGCCAGATTCCGGTCAAGGACCAGTTGATGATGGTGGTCGAGCAGACCGGCAAGATCCAGGTCCTGCGCAACGAGGTAAAACTCGGCCAGCCGTTTCTCGACATCGGCGGTCACATCTCGTGCTGCGGCGAGCGCGGCCTGTTGTCGATAGCGTTCGCGCCCGATTACGCGACGACCGGACGGCTGTACGTCGCGTTCACCGACGTGAACGGCAATGTCGAGGTCGACGAGTACAAGCGCTTCGGCAAAAGCGTGAGCGCGCTGCGCGCCAATCCGGCGACGCGCCGCTTCGTCATCCGCATCCCGCATCCCGACGCCGGCAATCATAACGGCGGACAATTGCAATTCGGGCCGGACGGCTATCTCTACATTTCCATCGGCGACGGCGGCGAACTCACGCCGCGCGGATGGCCGGCGCGCGATCTCAACGACCTGCGCGGCAAGATTCTGCGCATCAATCCGCTCGCGAGCGGCGGCAAGCGTTACACCGTGCCCTCCGACAATCCGTTCGTCGGCATGGCGGGGCGCCGGCCGGAAATCTACGCCTACGGTTTCCGCAACCCGTGGCGGTTTTCATTCGACGGACACAACATCGGCATCGGCGACGTCGGGCAAAGCCAGGAGGAGGAAATCGATTTCCTCAATGTCGCGACCGCCAAGGGCGTGAATTTCGGCTGGCCGCAATACGAAGGTCGCCTCTTGTTAGACAACAGCCAGCCCGGCCCGACGCCGCCGAAATTCCCGATCCAGGTCTACACGCACAACAATGGCGGCTGCGCCGTGATCGGCGGTTTCGTCTCGCGCGATGCGCAACTTCCCGCGCTCAAGGGCCATTACATCTACGGCGACCTGTGCACCGGCCAGTTGCGCAGCTTCCTTCCCGACGTGGCCGCGCAAAAGCCGGTCGGCGACAGAGCGCTCGGCGTCACCGCGCCGAATTTGACCGGCTTCGGCCGCGGCCCGCGCAACCGTCTCTACTTCACGCAGCAAACCGGCGAGGTCTCGCGCCTCGCGCCGCCTTAACCGTACAAGCGGACACGCTCGCAACGGCTGCGGAAATGCCTTAAAAGCCGACGCCATGCGCAAGCCCACACGCCGCGTTTTAGGCCGGCACGCCGCCATTCCTGCATCTCCGCAGGTTGCGGTGCTCGATCGCGTTCCCAACCCGCACGGCGATACGAATTACGTTGCGCGCTTTACCGCGCCGGAATTCACCACGCTCTGCCCGATCACCGGCCAGCCGGATTTCGCGCATCTGGTCATCGACTACGTGCCGCGCCGGTTTCTGGTCGAGTCGAAGTCGCTCAAGCTTTATCTCACCAGCTTTCGCAATCACGGCGCCTTCCACGAGGACTGCACGGTCGCAATCGGCAAGAAACTGTTCGCGCTTCTGAAGCCCAAGTGGCTGCGCATCGGCGGCTACTGGTATCCGCGCGGCGGCATGCCGATCGATGTGTTCTGGCAGGCGGGAAAATTGCCGAAGGACGTCTGGGTGCCGGCGGACCAGGGCGTCGCGCCCTATCGCGGGCGCGGCTAGGCCGCGGCAGGCGGTGCGTGCCGCAGGCGCAGCGCGCAAATCCAGCCGGTGATGGTCAGAACGACCGCGCCTGTCAGCAGCACCGGCGCAATTCCGATGCTTTGCAGCCCGATCCCGTAAATCACCGGTCCGATCGCCTGGCCCAGGAAAAAGAACGCCGAATGCCCGGCCATCGCCGAGCCGCGTGCCGCCGGCGCCAACTCGGTGACGAAGACCTGGATGCAGCCATGCAGCGTGTAGAAGCCGAAACCGAGCACCATGAAGTTCACGAGCTCGACCGGCCACGGCACGCGTAGCGAGATCACGACCAGGCAGCACGCCATGATCATGCCGCCGGCCGCCATCAAGCGTGACGGGCCGATGCGCGAAATCAGCCACGACACCGTCATGGTGTAGCCGATGCCGCCGACGCCGAATCCGGCGATCACGATGCCGGCGATGGATGCCTGCGTGACGCCTTCGGCATGCAGCAAAGTCGCCATGTAAGGAAATACGCCAAACATGAAAATCGCTTCCATGAACACCGCGCCGAAGCAGTATTTCGCGAGCGGATTACGAAGCACGGAGCGGTAGTTTGGAATGAACGTCGACCAGTCGAAGCGTCCGGGCTGTTCCTGCATGCCGCGGAAACTCGGGATCGCCACGGCGAGCGCGAACAGGCCGAGGGCGGCGGTGACGAAGAACACGCTGCGCCAGCCGATCAGGTCGGCGATGATGCCCGCGCCGGACGCGCCGAGCAGATTGCCGCTCATTGCCGCAAACAAAATCCGGCCGATAGCAACCTGCCGGTGCTTCACCGGGACACGGTCTCCCGTGATGGCGAGCGCAATCGGAAAAACCCCGCCCGCGGCGATGCCCGCCAGCACGCGGCACGCCATCATCACCTCGAAACTCGTGGCAAAGCCGGCGACGATCGTGATCGCGCTTAGCGCCACCATGCAAACGATGATCAATCGCGTCTTGCTCAGCATGTCGGCGAGCGCGCCGAGCAGCGGCTGGATGAGCGCATACGGCAAGGTGAAGCCGCTCGACAGCAGCGCCGCGGTTGTGGCCGCCACGCCGAGGCCGACGGCGATTTGCGGAATGATCGGATCGACCGTGCGCATGAACAGCGTCGTCACGAACACGACGAACGCCATCAGATTGAGTTCACGGGTCATTGCAAGCGAGGCCCGCGCCGGTCAGCGCTTGGCCACCCGGTCGAATTCGACGAGACGGCGCAGCAGCGGCTCCATCTCTTTCAGCGGCAGCATGTTGGGGCCGTCCGACGGCGCGTTGTCGGGATCCTGGTGCGTTTCGATGAACACGCCGGCGACGCCGACCGCTACGGCGGCGCGCGCCAGCACCGGCACGAATTCGCGCTCGCCGCCCGAGGACGTGCCCTGCCCGCCCGGTTGCTGCACCGAATGCGTGGCGTCGAAGATGATGGGCGCTTGCGTCGTGCGCGCCAAAATCGGCAGCGCGCGCATGTCGGAGACGAGCGTGTTGTAGCCGAAGGACACGCCGCGCTCGGTCACCAGCACGTCGTGATTTCCGGCGCCGGTGATTTTCTCCACCACGTTCTTCATGTCCCAGGGCGCGAGGAACTGCCCCTTCTTCACGTTCACCGCCTTGCCGGTCTTGGCGGCGGCGATGAGCAGGTCGGTCTGGCGGCAAAGGAACGCGGGGATTTGCAGAACATCAACCGCGGACGCGACGCGCGCGCATTGCCCCGCCTCGTGCACGTCGGTGAGCACCGGCACGCCGAGTTTCGATTTGATCTCGGCAAAGATCGGCAGCGCCTGTTCGAGCCCGATGCCGCGCGCGCTGCTTCCCGACGTGCGGTTCGCCTTATCGAATGACGTTTTGTAAATGAGTTTGATGCCGGCGCGCGCGGCGATTTCCTTCAACGCCTGCGCCATCTCCAGCGCATGCGCACGGCTCTCCAGCGCGCATGGGCCCGCGATCAGCGCGAGCGGCAGCGCGTTGCCGAATTGCACGTCGCCGACGGCGACGATGGCGTGCGGAATAAGGTCTTTATCCAAGCCCGGATACCCTTGCCGGGCAGACCATGAAGGGCGGCAACGGCGCGGTCAACGGGAGGCATCAGTCATGGTTTCGAACACCACGGCGGCGCCCATGGCGGTATTCGGTCCCACGACAAGCCGGCTATTGGCGATCTCTACCTGAATTTTTGCACCCCGCAGCAGCGCTTCCGCGGCGGCAAGATTGCCTACCGCAAAGCGCACGGCCGCCAGCCGCGCGCCGTTCGTCGTATCGGGCGCGTCCACGCCGAATTGCCGCGTATAGCCGGACGGATTCATGATCTCGATCGCGCCCCGCGGTGTGGCGAGCGTGAAGCCCGCCGCGCCAACCTGCCAATCCCGGCTGCGGGCAAAGACGGAGAGGAAGTCGCGGTGGCGCGACGGCTCCGTGGCGACGATGACGACACCGGCGACGCCGCGTGCGCCATTGGCATGAACCTGGAATTTCGGATTCCAGAAATTTTCCGGATAGTGCTGCTGGCACGTGGCGAAGTGAATGTCGGGCGCGTTCTTGTCGTCCGCGAACGCGAGCGAGAACGCCACCTTCACTGCCGAGCCGTCGGGGCGCTTGCCCTCGCGCTCGAAGCGCATGACCTCGGCCGCCGAGACGTCGGCCTGGCGAAACGCCTGCTCGTCGTCCTTGGCGTCTCTCGATTCCAGGATCAGCAGCGACAGGCCTTCTTGCCGCGTGACGAAGTCGCCGGTATAGGCGCCGAACAATCTGGAAAACCCGTCGGCGCCGAGTTTCTCCGGCTCGGCGAGCGTCAAAAGCTCGATAAACGTCCCCGGCAACTGGACGATGTAATTGTGCGTGCCCCAGGAATGCTTGTTGCGCGCGCCGACCGTGAAGCCCATGCGCCGGTAAAGCTCGGCCGCCGCGTCAAGGTCGCGCACCGCGTGGACGATATGGTCGATGCCGCCGCCCATGACCGTGAAATTATCACAGTCACAGCCGTCCCGCGCGCGGCAAAAAACGGCCACCCGCCCGCGCGTTCGGAGGGCGCGCGGTCAAGTGGCCGGGATGAAGTTGTTTTTGCGCTTCCGGTTGGAAGCGCGGAGGTGAAATCAGCCTGAGGTTTTCGCCTTCTTGGCGTGGTGCGTGGTCCGCACCGTATTCTCGCAAGCCTTCCAGTAGCCGAAGCCCAGGTCGCTCTGGGTCGAAACCCAGCACATATTGCCTTCACGGGTCACCCCGCCGAGGCTGTGGGCGGGTTCGGCTTGCGCCGACAGTGCGAAGAAACCGCAGCTCGCGAGCGCGAATGCGGCAGTCATGACGTAGCGCATTTCCATTCCCCAAAAGTTTGAACGCAAAAACGGAAGCGGGGAAATCTCAGTGCGCGCGCATGCGCTATACTAATCATCTCTGTGAAAATAACGGACGCGCCAAAATAATTTTCGCGAAAACAAGATAGCGGCTTACAGAGCCGTACCGCATTCGCTTTCAGTGCGAGAAAATTCCGTAAGATAGTACCAGTTCGCCGCAAGCCGCTCAGCGCGTGGCGGTGATCACGAATGCCCGGATGCGGCCGTCCACGGCGCCTTTGCCGAATTGCTTTGCCAAAGCGTCGGCCGCCTTCCCGGTCGCCTCCTGCAAGCGCGACGCGTCGCGCGCCTCGATTTCATTCCGCCAGGGCGTGCCCTCGCAGTAGGCGAACGCGACATCGCGCGCAGAAGGGGCCTTGCTTCTCGCATCCACCGCATCGATTGAAATGTTCGTGAAGCCCACGGCGCCTACCTCGGCACGGATGCGTTCGACGTCGTGGTATCCGTGCGGTGTGCGCTCCATGAAACGCGGCGGATCATGCGGAAACATTTCCGCCAGCACCCGGGCCACGACGTCGGCAAACTCATTTTCCGAGATTTTGTCCCATACGTCGAAGAAGAAACGGCCGCCCTGGGCCAGGACGCGGCGCGCCTCCCTGTAGCCCTGCCCTTTGTCAGGAAAGAACATCGCGCCGAACTGGCAGACCACGGCGTCGAAGCTTTGATCCGCAAAGGGCAGCGCCAGCGCGTCGGCCTGCTTCCATTCTATTCGGCCGTCCGCGGCTTGCCGGGATTTCGCGCGGTCGAGCATCGGCTGATTGAGATCGGTCGCCACGATGCGGGTATCGGCGGCAAGTTGCGCTGAAAGCGCGCGCGTGACAGCGCCGGTTCCAGCCGCGGTCTCCAGGACCTTCCGTGCACCACTCCTGGCCACGCGCGCGGCGAGATCCTGCGCGTACGGTTCGAAGATGAGCGGGACTAAATACCGATCGTAAATTTCAGGAATCGAACCTGCGAATACCTTGTCAACGTCCGCCATCCGGCCATCCCGTCAAACGGCTTGGGCAGCCAGCATAGCACAATCGATTCAATGCCAGGACGTGTGAAGTCGGTACGGCGCGATGACGCTATACCAGCCGGCTCTGCTCGACCGCCGCGCCGATGAACGAGGCGAACAGCGGATGCGGCTCGAACGGCCTCGACTTTAGTTCAGGATGGAATTGCACGCCGACGAACCATGGATGGTCGTCATACTCGACGATCTCCGGGAGGATTCCATCGGGCGACATGCCGGAGAAGCGCATGCCGCGCTGCTCGAGGCGGCCCTTGTAAGCAGTGTTGACTTCGTAGCGGTGGCGGTGGCGTTCGGAAATTTCCGTCGAGCCGTAGATGTCGGCGACACGGCTGCCGCGCGAGAGGATTGCCGGATAGGCGCCGAGCCGCATGGTGCCGCCGAGGTTGCCGTTGGCCGCGCGCTTTTCCAGCTCGTTGCCCTTGAGCCATTCGGTCATCAGGCCGACGACAGGCTCGCGGGTTTCGCCGAATTCGGTCGAATTTGCTTCCTCGATGCCGCACAGGTTGCGCGCCGCTTCCAGCACCGCCATCTGCATGCCGAAGCAGATGCCGAAATACGGCACTTGCCTTTCGCGCGCGAAACGGGCCGCCTTGATTTTTCCTTCCGCGCCGCGCTGGCCGAAGCCGCCGGGCACCAGAATGCCGTTGACCTGCTCGAGGAACGGCGCCGGGTCCTCGTTCTCGAAGACGTCCGACTCGATCCAGTCGAGATTGACTTTCACTTTGTTGGCGATGCCGCCGTGCGACAACGCTTCGATCAGCGACTTGTAGGCGTCCTTTAGCCCCGTGTACTTGCCGACGATCGCGATGGTCACGTCGCCTTCCGGATTGCGCACGCGTTCGTTGATCGTGCGCCAGCGCGCAAGCTCGGGCGACGCACCGGTTTCGATGCCGAACGCGGTGAGCACTTCGGTGTCGAGACCGGCCGCGTGATAGGCCTCCGGCACGGCGTAGATGTTGTCGACGTCGCGCGCCTCGATCACCGCGTTTTCGCGCACGTTGCAGAACAGCGCGAGCTTGCGCCGTTCGCTTTCGGGAATCGCCCGGTCGGTGCGGCACAAAAGAATGTCGGGCTGGATGCCGATCGAGCGCAATTCCTTGACCGAGTGTTGCGTCGGCTTGGTCTTGAGCTCACCCGCGCTCGGGATGAACGGCATCAGCGTGAGATGAATATAGACCGCGTGATGCCGCGGCAGGTCGTTGCCCAATTGGCGGATGGCCTCGAAGAACGGCAGGCCCTCGATGTCGCCAACGGTGCCGCCAATCTCGCACAGCACGAAGTCGAAGCCGTCGTTGCCGTCGCGGATGAAATCCTTGATGGCGTTGGTGACGTGCGGAATCACCTGGATGGTGGCGCCGAGATAGTCGCCCCGGCGCTCCTTGGTGAGGATGTCCTGATAGATGCGGCCGGTGGTGATGTTGTCCTGGCGCGTCGCCGGGCGGCCGGTGAAGCGCTCGTAATGGCCGAGGTCGAGGTCGGTCTCCGCGCCGTCGTCGGTGACGAACACCTCGCCGTGCTGATACGGCGACATCGTGCCCGGATCGACGTTGAGATACGGGTCGAGCTTGCGCAGCCGGACCTTGTAGCCGCGCGCCTGAAGCAGCGCGCCGAGCGCTGCTGAAGCGAGACCCTTACCCAGTGAGGAGACCACGCCGCCGGTGATAAAAATGTACCGCGCCATGGGACCTAACCTTTAGTGCCGCCGAATCGATTCGACGAGCGCGAAAACCGCAGAGGCGCCCTGCGCCTGTGTGTAGCTGTGGAATTCATCGTTTTAACAGCACCTTGCATTCTCATCTTCATCTTGTTCCCGACGCTTGAAACGCTTCCCTTCGCTCTCTGGTCCTCAAAACGCCGAAGGGCCGGATTTTTCCGGCCCTTCGAAGATTTTTGTCACTGCGACCGCGGCACTTGCGGCCCGGTCGGGGCCGCTGGAGCGGCCGGCGGCGCGCTTTGCTGTTGCAACTGGTTGAGGACACCGCCACCCGAGCCGCCGAGCGGCGGGGTCGAGCCGGGCGCCTGCTGCGCCGGCGCCGGCTGGCCGCCTTGCAGGATCGAGGTCGGCTTGCGGTCCATGCCGGCGAGGATCGACAGGATCAGGCTGGTGGCGAAGAACAGCGCGGCAAGAACGCCGGTCGCGCGCGTGAGGACGTTGGCGGTGCCGCGGCTGGTCATGAAGCCGCCGGTCGAGCCGATGCCGAGCCCGCCGCCTTCGGACCGTTGCAACAGCACAACGCCGATAAGCGCGAGCACGATCATCAAATGGATCACGATGATGACTTGCTGCATCTGCCGCTTCACTCACAACGCGCCGGTCCGGGCTTCAAGCTCCCGCACGGCGCCATGCCGGTCATATAGGAATTCGCCGCGGTCTCTACACGATCCCTTCGGACTTTTCCACCCTCGATGGCGCTAGCGGTAAACTGCCGCGATTCCGAGGAAATCCTGCGCTTTCAGGCTTGCTCCGCCGACCAGGGCGCCGTTGACGTTTGCGACGGTCAGCAACTCCTTGGCGTTGGAGGGCTTCACCGAGCCGCCGTAAAGGATGCGGATGGCGCCGCCTTGCGGGCCGAAACGCTCGGTCAGCCGCGCGCGGATGAAGGCATGGGCTTCCTTCACATCAGCCCGTGTCGGGGTCAGGCCCGTGCCGATCGCCCAGATCGGTTCATAGGCGACGACGGTATTTTCCGCCGTGACGCCATCGGGCAGCGAGCCGGCAAGCTGGCCGCCGATCACTTTCAGCGCCTGTCCGGCGTCGCGCTCGGCGCGCATTTCTCCAACGCAAATAATGGCCGTCAATTTGGCGCGCCATGCCGCTGCGGCTTTCGCGCGTACCTCGGCGTCGGTTTCATGGTGGTCGGCGCGGCGCTCGGAATGACCGACGATCACGGCTGTCGCGCCGGCATCGGCCAGCATTTCCGCCGACAAGTCTCCGGTATGGGCGCCGGATGCCTCCGCATGGCAATTCTGGGCGCCGATCCGGACCGGCGTGCCCGCGGCGACTTGAGCGAAGGCCGCTAATAAGGTCGCCGGCGGGCAAATCGTCAGGTCCGCCTTGCCGGCAAATGCGCCCGCCCCGGCAATAACCGCCTTGAGCTCGGTTGCGGAGGCCGCAAAGCCATTCATCTTCCAGTTGCCCGCGACCAGCGGGCGCGGCGGCGTGCCGGCCATGCGTCTTACCCCTCCCGCGAGCGGTTATCAGACCCATTCAAGGGGCGCCAGCCGCGCCCCCGCGTCACGGGCGATCCTACTTGAGTTGCAATGCGTTGGGGCGCTATTGAAGGCGCGGAAAGCCTTATTCACCAGCAAAAGCAGGACCTATGCTCCGGGGTATCCACAAAGCCTCCGCCAGTTGGCTCGGCAAAGTCGTGATGGCCGTCATCATGGGCTTCCTAGTCATCAGCTTCGCGATCTGGGGCATCGGCGACATTTTCCGCGGGTTCGGCCTGTCGACCGTCGCGACCATCGGCGGTACCGAAATCGGCATCGAGCAGTTCCGCCAGTACTACAACGACCGCCTGCAGCAGCTCAGCCGCCGCGTCGGCCGGCCGATCACGCCCGATCAGGCGCGCGCGCTCGGCATCGACCGGCAGCTAGTCGGCCAGCTTGTCGCCGAAACCGCGCTCGACGAGCAGGCCCGCAAGCTCAAGCTCGGGCTCTCCGATGCCGAAATCGCAACCCGCATCACCAACGATCCGAATTTCAAGAACGTCACCGGTCAGTTCGACCGCTCGCGCTTCGAGCAGATGATCCGGCAGGCCGGCTTCACCGAAGGCCGTTACGTCAACGAGCAACGCCAGGTGATGCTGCGCAAGCAGATCGCCGACGCCATCACCGGCGAAATGAAGGTGCCGGCGACCGCGCTGCAAGCCGTCAATCAATATCAGAATGAAAAGCGCACCATCGACTACCTCGCGCTCGGCCCCGCGCAAGCCGGCGACGTTCCGAAGCCGACGCCAGAAGAGCTCGCCAAATATTTCGACGAGCGCAAGGTTCTGTTTCGCGCGCCGGAATACCGCAAGATCGTGTTCTTGCCGCTCACCGCGGCCGACCAGGCGAAGTGGATCACCGTCTCCGACGACGACGCCAAGAAATATTACGAGCAGCACAAAGGCGATTACGGCACGCCCGAGCGCCGGCACATCCTTCAAATCGTCTTCCCGAAGGCCGAGGACGCGGCCGCCGCGGCCGAGCGCATCGCCAAGGGCGCGAAGTTCGCCGACATCGCCAAGGATCGCGGCCTGAAAGAAACGGACATCGACCTCGGCACCATCACCAAGTCGTCGATCATCGATCCGATGATCGCGGACGCCGCATTCGCGCTCAAGGACGGCGCCACCAGTGCGCCGATCAAAGGGCAATTCGGCACCGTGCTGGTGCAGGTGACCAAGATCGAGCCCGGCAAGCAGCCGAGCTACAAAGAGGTCGAAGCGCAGATCAAGCGCACCATCGCCGAGGGCCTCGCCAAGAATAAAATCGGTGAGTTGCGCGACAAGATCGAAGACGACCGCGCCGCCGGTTCGACGCTGGACGAGACGGCGAAGAAGTTCGGATTGACGGCAACGACGATCAATGCGGTCGACCGTTCCGGCCGCGGCCCGGACGGAGCGCCGGTGCCCAATTTGCCGAAAGCGCCCGACGTCGTTTCGGCGGCGTTCGGAAGCGACGTCGGCGTCGACAACGACGCGCTGCAGACGCCGGACGGCGGCTACATCTGGTACGACGTCGCCGGCATCACGCCTTCGCACGAGCGCACCCTCGACGACGTGAAAAGCCAGGTCGAGGCGCGCTGGCGCGACGACGAGATCGCAAAGCAGCTTTCGAAAAAGGCCGACGATATGATCGGTAAGCTCAAGGCAGGCGCGACGCTTGCCTCGCTGGCGCCGGACGGCCTCACGGTCGGAAAGGCCAAGGATCTGCAACGCGGCCATCCGGTCGAACAAGTGCCGGCCAAGGCGCTCGATACGATCTTCCGCACCGCCAAGGGCACGCCCGCGACCACCGAAGGCGACAAGCAGACCGAGCGGCTGGTGTTCGTGATCACCGACATCACCGATCCGAAGCTCGACGCCGCTTCACCCGCGGTCAAATCGATTTCGGAAACGCTGCTGCGCTCCTTCAACGACGACATGCTCGGCGAGTACGTCACGCGGCTCGAAAGCGACCTCGGCGTCAACATCAACCAGCAGGCGCTCAGTCAAATCGTCGGCGGCGCCACCAACTAAACATCATGCAGATCGAGCCGTCGGAAACCGCTTTCGCCGACCGCTACGCGCGCGGCGAGCCGCAGGTGGTATGGACGACGCTGGTCGCCGACCTGGTAACGCCGGTCTCGGCATTCCTGAAGATCGCCGGCGGCAAATCCGGACGCGCTTTGCCGATGAGCCTGCTGCTGGAGTCGGTCGAGGGCGGCGCGGTGCGCGGCCGCCATTCGATCATCGCGATCGAGCCGGATCTGATCTGGCGCGCGCTAGGCACGCGCGCGGAAATCAACCGCACTGCCCGCAGCAAGCCCGACGCCTTCACACCCTGCTCCACGCCGCCGCTTGTCGCGCTCCGCGCGCTGATCGCCGAAAGCCGCATCGCGCTGCCGGAAGGACTGCCGCCGATGGCCGCCGGCGTGTTCGGCTATCTCGGCTATGACATGGTGCGGCAGATGGAGGAATTGCCTGCGCCTAATCCCGATCCGATCGGGATTCCGGACGCGGTGATGATCCGCCCGACTTTGGTGGTGGTGTTCGACGCGGTGAAGGATTCCATCACCGTGGTGACGCCGGTGCGCCCGGAAAAGGGCGTCGACGCCAAGGCAGCGCTTGCGCGCGCGGTCGAGCGCATTTCCGGCATCGTCGAAAGCCTCGACCGCCCGCTCGACAAATCGCTGACCGAAGCCGACACCGGCCCGATCGCGGTCGCGCCGAAGTCGAACACCACGCCCGACGAATTCAGGACGATGGTGCTGAAGGCGAAGGACTACATCGCCGCCGGCGACGCGTTCCAGATCGTGCTGGCGCAACGCTTCGAAGCGCCGTTCACGCTGCCGCCGTTCTCGCTCTACCGCGCGCTGCGGCGGACCAATCCGTCGCCTTATCTCTACTTCCTCGACTTCGGCAGCTTCGCAGTCGCGGGCTCCAGCCCGGAAATCCTGGTGAAAGTCAGCGGCGATGTTGTGACGATCCGCCCGATCGCCGGAACGCGGCCGCGCGGCGCCACGCCGCACGAGGACAAGGCGCTGGAAGAAGAATTGCTCGCCGATCCGAAGGAATGCGCCGAGCACCTGATGCTGCTCGATCTCGGCCGCAACGACGTCGGCCGCGTCGCGCGTGTCGGCACCGTAAAAGTCACCGATCAATTTTTCGTCGAGCGCTACAGCCACGTGATGCACATCGTCTCGAATGTCGAGGGCAAGCTCGATCCAAAGCACGACGCGCTCGATGCGCTCGCCGGTGGCTTCCCCGCAGGCACGGTATCCGGTGCGCCGAAAGTGCGCGCGATGCAGATCATCGACGAACTGGAAAAGGAAAAGCGCGGGCTCTACGCCGGCTGCGTCGGTTATTTCTCCGCCGCTGGCGAGATGGACACCTGCATCGTGCTGCGCACGGCGCTCGTCAAAGACGGCGTGATGTACGTGCAAGCGGGAGCGGGCGTCGTCGCCGACAGCGATCCCGCTTACGAACAGCAGGAGTGCATCAATAAGGCGAAGGCGCTTTTCCGCGCCGCCGAAGAAGCCCGTCGCTTCGCCAGCGCCGCCAAGCGCGGGCAATAACCAGCCTTTTCAGGGCTGCTTGACCCCCTCCGGCCTGCGCCGTAAGACCTTGAGCAGGCGGCAGAACATGATCGTTTTGATCGACAACTACGACAGTTTCACCTTCAACCTGTTCCACTACCTGGGCGGGCTGGGGGTGGACGTCGTCGTCCATCGCAACGACAAGATTACAACCGCGGGCGTGATCGCCGCCGATCCCGATGCAATCGTGCTTTCGCCCGGACCGTGCACGCCGAACGAAGCGGGCATCTGCCTCGACCTCGTTGCGAAAGCGTCGCCGGTAATTCCGGTGCTCGGCGTCTGCCTCGGCCATCAGGCGATCGGCCAGGCGTTCGGCGGCAAGGTCGTGCGCGCGCCGGTGCAGATGCACGGCAAGGTCTCCGTCATCCGTCACAAGGACACCGGCGTGTTCCGTGGCATCAACGGCCCGTTCAAGGCGACGCGCTATCATTCGCTCGTGGTCGAGCGCGATAGCATGCCGAAGGATCTCGAGCTCACCGCCGAGACCGACGACCGCCTGGTGATGGGGCTGTCGCACAAAACTCTGCCAGTGCACGGCGTGCAATTCCATCCCGAGAGCATCGTGTCCGAGCACGGCCATCTCATTTTGAAGAATTTTCTCGACATCGCCGCCGCCTGGAATGCGCAACAGGGCCGGCGCGCATCGGCCGCGCCCGCGCGCAAGCGCGCGCTGAACTAGAGGGGCGCTGCCGTGACCGACGATCTCAAGGCGCTCATCGCCAAGGTTGCGACCGGCGCGAGTCTCACGCGCGAGGAATCCGCATCCGCCTTCGACCGCTTGATGTCGGGCGAAGCGACGCCCTCGCAGATAGGCGGCCTGTTGATGGCGATGCGCGTGCGCGGCGAAACGGTGGACGAAATCACCGGCGCGGTCACCATCATGCGCGCCAAGATGCTCGGCGTGAAAGCGCCGCCTGACGCGATCGACGTCGTTGGCACCGGCGGCGATGCCTCCGGCTCTTTCAACATCTCGACCTGCGCGGCGCTGATCGTGGCCGGCGCGGGCGTGCCGGTCGCCAAGCACGGCAACCGCGCGCTGTCGTCGCGCTCGGGCGCCGCCGACGTCTTGGGCGCGCTCGGCGTCAAGATCGATCTGTCACCAGAAAAAGTTGGCCGCTGCATCCGCGAGGCCGGCATCGGTTTCATGTTCGCGCCGGCGCATCATCCGGCAATGAAGAACGTCGGACCGACGCGTGTCGAGCTCGGCACCCGCACCATCTTCAACCTGCTTGGGCCGCTGTCGAACCCGGCCAGCGTCAAGCGGCAGATGATCGGCGCGTTCTCGCGGCAATGGATCGAGCCGATGGCGCAGGTTTTGAAAATCCTCGGCTCGGAAAGCGTCTGGGTCGTGCACGGCTCCGACGGGCTCGACGAGATCACCACGTCGGGACCGACGAGCGTCGCCGAGCTGGCGAATGGCAAGGTGCGCACCTTCGAGATCACGCCGGAGGATGCCGGCCTGCAACGCGGAAAGCCGGGCGCTTTGCTCGGCGGCGACGCCAAGCACAACGCCAAGGCGCTCATGGATGTGTTGAAAGGCAGGCCGAGCGCGTTCCGCGACGTGGCGGTGATCAACGCGGCAGCCGCCCTCATTGTCGCCGGCAAGGCGAAGGATTTGAAGGAAGGCGCTGACCTCGCCGCCAAGGCACTCGATTCAGGAGAAGCGGAAGGGCGGCTCGATCGCCTGATTGCCGTGTCCAACGCCGCGGGGGCGTGATGGCCGATATCCTGTCGACGATCGAAGCCTACAAGCGCAAGGAGATCACTGCGGCGAAGCTCGCGCGGCCGCTCGCCGCGCTCGAACGCGACGCCAAGGCGGCATCCGCGCCGCGCGGCTTCCTGCGGGCGATCGAAAAGCACATCGTTGACGGCCGTTATGCGCTCATCGCCGAGATCAAGAAGGCGAGCCCGTCGAAGGGGCTGATCCGCGCCGATTTCGATCCGCCGGCGCTCGCCGGCGCCTATGAAACCGGTGGTGCGACTTGTCTCTCCGTGCTGACTGACGCGCCCTCGTTCCAGGGCCAGCCGGAATTCCTCGCGCAGGCGCGCGGCGCCACTGCGCTACCCGTGCTGCGCAAGGATTTCATCTACGAGCCATATCAGGTCGTCGAATCGCGTGCGCTCGGGGCCGATTGCATTCTCATCATCATGGCGGCGGTGGACGACAACGCAGCAAAAGCCATTGAAGACGCGGCGTTCGGGCTCGACATGGATGTTTTGCTTGAAGTCCACAACGAGGATGAGCTTGAGCGCGGGCTCAAGCTGCGCTCGCGGCTTGTCGGCATCAACAACCGCGATCTGCGAACCTTCGAGACGAGTCTCGCAGTGAGCGAGAAGCTGGCGCCGAAAGTTCCGCGCGATCACGTGATCGTCGCCGAAAGCGGGCTCAACGCGCCGGCCGATCTCGCGCGCCTGTCGAAGATCGGCATCAATACGTTTCTGATCGGCGAAAGCCTCATGCGGCAGAGCGATGTCGCGGCGGCGACGCGCGCGCTGCTGGCCCGCACCCGTGCCGCCGCGGAGTAATGCCGTGGCAAAAGCGAAAAAGAAATCGAAAGCGCCGGCCAAGCCGAAGAAGGCGCTGAGCCACATCGATCAGCGCGGCGAAGCGCGAATGGTCGACGTCTCCGCGAAGATTGCGACCGAGCGGCTCGCGGTGGCGGAAGGCCGCGTCATCATGAAAGCCGAGACACTCGACCTCGTGCTCGAAGGCAACGCCATGAAGGGCGATGTCCTCGGCGCCGCACGGCTCGCGGGCATCATGGCGGCCAAGCGCACGCACGGCCTCATTCCGCTCTGCCACCCGCTGCCGATCGCCAAGGTCGAGATCGAGATCAATCCCGAGCATTCCCTGCCCGGCTTCCTGGTGCGCGCAACCGTGAAGGTCACGGCGCAGACCGGTGTCGAGATGGAGGCGCTAACCGCAGCCTCGATCGCGTGCCTCACCATCTACGACATGGTCAAGGCGGTCGAAAAAAGCATGCGCATCGACGGCATCCGCCTGATCGAAAAGCGCGGCGGCAAATCGGGCGATTATCGCGCGGAGGATTAGCGCATGATCCCGAAAAGCGGAAACCGGGTTTCGGATTAGATCATGCGCAACGAAATGGCGAAGGCGCTGATGTCGGTTGCGGTGGCGCTCGAGCGCGTACTGGCGGGCGCAAGGCCGCTGCCCGCCGAAGCCGCGCCGCTCAATGACGCACTCGGCCGCGTGCTGGCGGAAGATCTCGTGGCGCTGCGCACGCAGCCGCCGGCCGCGGTGTCGGCGATGGACGGCTACGCTGTGCGCGGCGCCGACGTCGCCAGCGCGCCCGTGACGCTCAAGCTCATCGGCGAAGTCGCGGCCGGTCATCCGTTCGACGGCGAAGTTCGCGGCGGGCAAGCCGCGCGCATTTTCACCGGCGGCGTCATGCCGAACGGCAGCGACACCGTGGTGATCCAGGAGTTCACCACGCGCGAGGGCGACGCGGTCGTCATCAACAAAGCCACCGACAAGAGCAAGAACGTGCGCGCCGCCGGAATCGATTTTGCCAAAGACACGCCGCTGCTGGCGAAAGGCCACCGCCTCAGCGATCGCGACCTGATGCTTGCCGCCGCGATGAATTACCCGACAGTGCGCGTGCATCGCCGGCCGAAAGTCGCCGTGCTCGGCACCGGCGACGAGCTGGTGCCGCCCGGCACCGCGCCCAAGCCCGGCGAAATCGTCTATTCCAATGGCTTCGCGCTGCTTGCTCTTGCAAGACATGAAGGCGCCGAGGCGATCGATCTCGGCATTGCGCGCGACAAGGTCGAGGACATCGCCGCCGCGGTGCGCCGCGCCCGCGATCTTGGCGCGGACATTCTTGTCACCTCGGGTGGCGCGTCGGTCGGCGAGCACGACCTGGTGCAGAAGGCGCTCGCGGCGGAAGGACTCGAGTTGTCGTTCTGGCGCGTCGCGCTGCGTCCGGGGCGGCCCATGATGCACGGGCAGCTCGGCGCCATGCAGGTGCTGGGCGTGCCCGGCAATCCGGTGTCGTCTTATGTCTGCGCGTTCCTGTTCCTGGTGCCGCTGATCCGGCGCCTTACCGGCCGCAGCGACATCGTCCCGCAGCCGGAGCCTGCTGTGCTTGGCCATGCTTTGGCGGCCAACGACGAACGTGCCGACTATTTGCGTGCGACGCTGACCGAAGGCGCCGACGGTTCCCTGATCGCTACCGCGCTACCGGTGCAGGACAGTTCGCTGATGGCGCCGCTCGCAAAGGCAGACTGCCTGTTGATTCGGGAACCATACGCACAATCGGCCGGAGCCGGTTCACGCTGCGTCATCCTTAAGCTCGCGCTGTAGCGGCCTTTCGAGTTGTTCACTTCAAATTAAATGGTTGCGGAACACATATCGAACATATAGTGTCCGTTCATGCTTTGTTTCTAACTGGTTCCCGGTCCGGGACATGGACCGAGGGCCGAAACGGGGGAAAACCCGATGCTGACGCGCAAGCAGTTCGAGCTCCTGCGTTTCATCCACGAGCGCCTCACCGAAGCAGGCGTTCCGCCGTCTTTTGATGAAATGAAGGACGCCCTCGACCTGCGGTCGAAGTCGGGCATCCACCGCCTGATCACCGCGCTCGAGGAGCGCGGCTTCATCCGCCGCCTGCCCAACCGGGCGCGCGCCATTGAAGTGATCAAGCTGCCCGATTCGGTCGCCCACGGAATCGGCGGAAACCGCACCCGCGGCTTCACCCCGAGCGTGATCGAGGGCGATCTCGGCCGGGTGCGAAATACCACGTCCGACGACGACGGCGGCGGGCGTCCGATCGCGGTGCCGGTCATGGGCCGCATCGCCGCCGGCACGCCGATCGAGGCGATCCAGACCCGCAGCCACGTCATCAACATGCCGCCCGACCTGCTCTCGGCCGGCGAGCATTTCGCGCTCGAGATTCGCGGCGACTCCATGATCGAGGCCGGCATTCTCGACGGCGACGTGGCGCTGATCCGCCGTACCGAGGCGGCCGACACCGGCGATATCGTGGTGGCGTTGATCGACGACGAGGAAGCGACGCTGAAGCGTTTCCGCCGCCGTGGCGCGTCCATTGCGCTGGAGCCGGCGAACCCGGCCTACGAGGTCCGCATACTGCCGCCCAACCGCGTGCGCATCCAGGGCAAGCTGGTGGGATTGTTCAGGCGGTACTAGGTTTCTGTCATTCCGGCCGAGCGAAGCGAGAGCTGGAATCCATACTCCGCAGCGCCGGGGTTATGGATTCCGGGTTCGCGTGCCACAGCGCGTCGAAGACGCGCGTAAATGCGCTTAGGGCACGCGCCCCGGAATGACAGGATTATTTAGTCCCCCGCCTCCAGATCGTCCGCCTTCGGGGTCGCATCGCGCGGCTTGGTGGGCGTTGTCTGGGCGGCTTCGGCCGGTACGCGCGGCCCTTGCGCCCAGGGACGCTCATAGCCTGCGGGACGCGCGGCGGTCTGCTCGAAATGCTCGCCTGTCCAGCGCAGCGCCATGGCGCCATTCGCGCGCCACACATTGCGGTCGATCAACAGCGCGGCGCAGGACGACGGCGCTTCGCGCGGGCTGATCACCACGACGGCGCGCGCGCAATCTTCCGCGAAGGCCTCCGCCGACAGCGCCATGGACACGAGCTTGCCGTTAGCGAGATGGCCGACGCAGCCAGTCTCGTCGCAGCGCACGCCTTCGCCGAGGCTTTTGTCCTTCGGCGTGCGCGCATCGGCGTCGGCGGCAAGCCACTCCTTGATCGCGAAGGTGTCACGGCCGCTGCGCAACACCGCGAGCCGTCCGTCGCCGCCGCGGTAGGTCGCCGTC
>JBAUHH010000159.1:0-2987 GCA_049680165.1 Pseudolabrys sp. | reverse complement strand
AGTCGCGCAACAGGTAGCCGCGCCGCTGCAATCGCTCGTACAGATAGTTGGTGTAAACGGTGTTGCGGGTGGAGAGCCGCGCATTCACGACCTCCATGCCGTCGCCGAGATCGATGCCCGCCTCGCGTGCGGCCTCCTGCACGCGGTCCTCGCGGCCGACAAGGAGCGCGCTGCCGAGCCCCTGATGCACGAAGCTCGCGGCCGCGCGGATCACCTGCTCCTCTTCGCCCTCGGCGAACACCACGCGTTTGGGCTGGCGGCGCAGCCGCGCGAACACCTGCACCAGCGTGCCCGCGATCGGGTCGCGGCGTGAGCGCAGTTGCTCGCGGTAGCCGTCCATGTCGACGATCGGGCGGCGCGCGACGCCGGTATCCATCGCGGCCTTGGCGACCGCCGGCGGTATCGCGGAGATCAGCCGCGGATCGAACGGCACCGGGATAATGTAGTCGGGGCCGAATTTCGGCCGCGCGCCGTAAGCGGCGGCGACTTCGTCCGGCACGTCCTCGCGCGCGAGGTCGGCCAGCGCCTGCGCCGCGGCGATCTTCATTTCCATGTTGATCGCCGAGGCGCGCACATCGAGCGCGCCGCGGAAGATGTACGGGAAGCCGAGCACGTTGTTGATCTGGTTCGGATAGTCGGAGCGCCCGGTCGCCATTATCGCGTCGTCGCGCACTTCCGCGACTTCCTCGGCGGTGATTTCCGGATCCGGATTGGCCATGGCGAAGATGATCGGTTTCGGCGCCATCGACTTGACCATCTCCTTGGTCACCGCGCCTTTCGCCGACAGACCGAAGAACACGTCGGCGCCATGAAGCGCATCGGCGAGCGTGCGCGCATCGGTTTTGACCGCGTAGCCCGACTTCCACTGGTTCATGCCGTCCTTGCGGCCCTGATAGATCACGCCCTTGGTGTCGCAGAGAATCAGGTTCTCCGGCCGGAAGCCGATCGCTTTCAGCAATTCGAGGCAGGCGATGCCGGCTGCGCCGGCGCCGTTGCAGACCAGCCTGGTTGTCTTGATGTCGCGATCGGTGAGGTGCAGCGCGTTGATCAGTCCGGCGGCCGAGATGATCGCGGTGCCGTGCTGGTCGTCATGGAAAACCGGAATGTCCATCAGTTCGCGCAGGCGCTGCTCGATCACGAAGCACTCCGGCGCCTTGATGTCTTCGAGATTGATACCGCCCCAGCCGGCGCCGAGAAATTTCACGCAGTTGATGAACTCATCCGGGTTTTCGGTGGAGACTTCGAGGTCGATGGAATCGATGTCGGCGAAGCGCTTGAACAGCACCGCCTTGCCTTCCATCACCGGCTTTGCCGCCAGCGCGCCGCGATTGCCGAGCCCGAGGATCGCCGTGCCGTTGGTGATGACGGCGACGAAATTGCCCTTCACCGTGTAGTCGTAGGCGCGGCTTGGATCTTCAGCGATGGCGAGCACCGGCACGGCCACACCCGGCGAATAGGCGAGCGAGAGGTCGCGCTGGGTCGCCATCGGCTTGGTGGCGACGACTTCCAGCTTGCCGGGGCGCCCGACGCTGTGAAATTGCAACGCTTCCTGATCGGTAAAGGTAGGCCGGGTAGGGCCCTTCGGCGGCTTGGCGGGCATTGTTACTCCATGACTTTCCGGGATGCCCGGAACCGCGACGTTAGCGGAAGGGGTGACGATAGCTCAAGGGAAGGGGCTTGCCGCGTGCAGGCCGGTTGAACCGCGGCGCGGCGCGCGCTAATTGCTTTGGGGCATATTAAAATCGGACGGCCATGATCCGTTTCCTGTTCCGCTTTCTGGGCCTGTTGTGCCTGGCGGGCGCATTCATCCTCGTCATTTACGACGGCATGAAGTCGATTGCCGGCAACGCCGTCTTCATTACCAATGTCCGGGCGCTCTGGGACATTATCAACGCCAGCAGCCTGCAAAGCCTCAAGCCGCTGGTCGAGACCAGGATCGGCCCCTGGGCCTGGGACCCGATCGTGGTCACCGCGCTCACCTGGCCGAGCTGGGCCGTGCTCGGCGTGTTCGGCATCGTGCTGATCATGCTCGGCCGCAAGCGGAAGCCGCTGATCGGCTACGCGCGCTGACCCGTGGCTCGCGCGGCCGTGAGCCGCAACCGTTCCGCCTTGGCCAAGACGTGATCGCGAGAAGCCCGTGCGCTTGCGCGCGCGCAAGACTATATTCAGGCCAACGATGGCAGGAGGAACCGCCAATGTTCATGTTCAAGAAGTCGGTTGACATGCCCAAGGCCGGCGAAGCGTTGCCCGGCCGCGCGCAGGCGATCCCGACCGCGAGCAATCACTTCGTCAACAAGCGCGCGCTCAAGGGCCCTTATCCGCAAGGGCTGGAGATGGCGATGTTCGGCCTCGGCTGCTTCTGGGGCGCCGAACGCAAGTTCTGGGAGCTCGCCGACGGTATCCACGTCACGGCGGTCGGCTATGCGGGCGGGCTCACGCCCAATCCGACCTACGAAGAAGTTTGCAGCGGCCGCACCGGGCACAATGAAGTGGTGCTCGTCGTGTACGATCCGGCGACGATCAGTTACGAGCAACTGCTCAAGACGTTCTGGGAAAGCCACGATCCGACGCAGGGCATGCGCCAGGGCAACGACGTCGGCACGCAATATCGCTCCGGCATCTACGCGTTCAATGCCGCGCAGCGCAAAGCCGCCGAAGCGTCGAAGGCGATGTACGACCAGGAATTGAAGAAGAAGGGCTTCCGTCCGGTAACGACGGAAATCATCGACGCGCCCGAATTCTATTTCGCCGAGGACTACCACCAGCAATATCTCGCGAAGAATCCGTTCGGCTATTGTGGCCTCGGCGGCACCGGCGTTTCGTGCCCGATCGGCACTGGCGTGAAGGCGGCGCAACCCGCGTAAAGCCTGCTCCGCATCGCCAAATTGACGGGCGCCCTGGCGGCGCCCGTTTCATTTTCCCGGCCTGCCTTAATGGGCGGGCGCTCTGGTGATGATTTGTTAACCATATACCGCGTTAATCGGGCG
>JBAUHH010000158.1:0-3290 GCA_049680165.1 Pseudolabrys sp. | reverse complement strand
GTCTGCGGGCCACGCTTTCCGATTGGCGGTGGAACTTCGGCCGCCTGATGTGTGATATCGGCTTCGACGACGGTCTGCGGTGGCGGCCGCGGCGTGACTAAAAATTGCCCCTGCATGCCGGCGAGCTGGTGGCCCGGAAGAGTGCAGAAATAGATGAAGTCGCCGGCCTTGAGCGCGGGGAATGCCAGCGTTGTGCTGGCGCCCTTGCCGGTGATGCGCGACGAGCGCGCGGTGGGGCCTTGCTCGGAAAAGACGATGTCATGCTCGGCGCCTTCCCCGTTGAGCAGCGTAATCTGCACGACCTGACCTTCGATGGCCGACAGCACCGGGTTGACCTGACCGTCGATCGCGCCGCCGACGCCGATGAAAACCATGCGACCTTCGGCAATCCCCGAGCGCAGCGTGTACCGCACGCCGGGGTCGTAGCTCACGGCCGGCTGGTTAGACGGGCCACCGGCCGCTTGCCCAGATGGCGGTTGAGCGGTTGCCGGCGGTGCGGCTTCGGCAACGGTCGGCGGTTTCGTTGCTGGCGCGGCCGGCGTTGTGCCGCCACCGAGATAGACGATCAGCGCCTTGCGCTCGGTCTCGGTCTTAAGTCCCGGGAACGGCATCCTGTTGCCAGGCACGGTCTTTTGCGGATCCAGCAAATATCGGTCCAGCGTGGCGGCATCCCACGTGAGGTTGCTCGCCTTCATCGCCGGCGAGTAATTGAAGTTGGCAACGGAAGCAGCGTGCTTGCCGAAAATCCCCGCAAGGCTCGGACCGATACCGTTCTTGCCCGGCTCGAGCGAATGGCAGACTTGGCACTTTTTATAGACTTGCCGTCCGACCGCAGCTTCGCCGCCAAAGGCGGGGCCTGCTGCCGCACTCTCGCTGGCGGCCTGTCCGGTACTTTGCGCAGCGGCGGCGGATTGTCCCGCCGTTGCATGGTTGTGCGGAGGTGCGGAAGAAGGCGCGGAAGGAGATGCCGGTGTGGCGACGGACGCAGCGGCGATATTTGACTGAGGCTGCGTCGTTGCCGGCTTCGGCGTCATCTCGCCAGCTGCGCCAAGCGGCGCGGAGAATGAATTGGATGCCGGGATCGACCAGGACGCAGCCAGCAACCCTGCGCCCACAAATACGATTCCAATACCGAGAATGTACCAATCCCGAATCTTCGCCAAAAGCCATTCGTGCATCGGCCACCCACGAAGTCACTGCGCGAGATTTCCCAAGAGATGGTTGTAATATATCGAGATTCTAAATCGCCTTGATGTTGGACCTTGGTCCCAGTTGTCAGCGGTAATCGCTGCGAAATCGAATCATCTTTACGGATTGAATTTCGTGCTGCGAGAGTCACTGGAAGTCGGAGTCAACGCCTCGCTCAATCTCGACTCGCACGGCAAGTCGTGGAGCTATCTGCTGCTGGGACTGACGATCGAGCCTGGCCATTAGCGATCCGTTTCATTCGGACCCAATTTCTCCGGCCGCCGTGGGAACTCGGGAATCCCCGTCCGCGTTATGGAGTATGGTTCACGCACTCTTCGGAAGCGACCGGTTCGACGCAGAAACCACTGCCCATATGCGGGCGGTGTTCGATGAAGTTTGCGTCGAGCTCGGCTTGAAGCCGAAGGAAGACCGGCTGTGCGACCTGGTCGCGCAGGAGATCGTCCGTTGCGTCGACGCAGGCCATCGCGACCCGATCTTTTTGCGCGACTGCGCGCGCAAGGCGCTTCGCCCGCATTGAGGCGATCGTGCGCGCAAGATCGTGCGCTACGAGATCGAGCCTGGGCCGGCCTGATATTTGCTATTTGAATTTGACGACGACGGTTTCGGTATTCTCGCATTCCGAACATTCGAAAGTGCGACGGTCGTGATCGGCCTTATCGGGCTCGACCTGGGACAGCCCCATGGGCGCGCCGCAAAGCGGGCACATTGGCCGCTCGACCGGCGGAATCATGGGATCGAAAACTTCAGAATGCGGCATGCTACAGCTCCCCCGTTTCGAACCAACTTTTACCGTTCGGCGTCCGCAAGATCGCCCTGTCCAGGTTGTCCCGCTCGTCGCCCCGCGCGGCTCGATCGGTGCCCGTTTTGACGATTTGCGGTTTTTTCCGTTACACCCCGACAACACGCCACCGCGGGCCGAGTTCCACACTAAAGTTGCAGCGACCGCATGACGCCGGATCGCGTCGGCGATCTTGCCGGAGCCTATTGATCCCGCACCGGACAAGCCTATGCTTGCGGGCATAGTTGATGGGGATGGGGTCCCCCGAGAACCGCCGAAAGGCTTAACCGCCACAAGGCTGATGACTCCTGCCGGGCGCTTTCGCGTCGGTAGGATGCTTTGTCCCCGCCGCAGGTGCCCGGATTGCGAGGGCACCGTGATGAAGCTGATCCCCTGGGATGTCTGGATCGCCCTCGTCTGCGCGAGCGCGGTGCTGTCAGTCATTCTCTTCGAGTTGGTCCCCGGCCTGTTCCTGGCGATCTCTGTCGCCTTGTGCATTTACATCGGGCTCAAGACGTTCAGCGCAAAAGCCGAGTGACGCTGCTGCCCACCGGCGCCTCTGCCCACGCCTTCCGCCTTCCCTGGCGGAGCGATACCGTATCCGCAAACGGCGCGCGCACGACGATGCGCGACGAACGGGAGGGCGGACTCATGAGCAGGATCGTTACGCGTTTGATTGCGCCGCTGCTGGCGGCGAGCGCAATGCTTGTCGCCGCGCAGACCGCGCAAGCGCAGGAGCTGAAAATCGGATTCCTCGCGCCGCGCACCGGCATCTTCACGCAGCTCGGCACCGACATGGTCAACGGCTTCCAGATGTATCTGGACGAGCACAACGGCATGCTCGGCGGCGCCAGGACGACATTCATTGTCGAGGACGATCAGGGCAAGCCGGAGGTCGACGTCACCAAGGCCAAGAAACTCATCTTGCAGGACAAGGTCGACATGCTGGTCGGCGCGGTGCTCGCGTCCTCGGCCTACGCGCTCGCGCCGGTCTCGACCGAATACAAGATGCTCTACATGGGCACCGTGTCGACCGCCGACGATCTCGCGCAGCGGCAGGTCGAGAAATATCCCTATCTCGTGCTCGCCGGCTGGGTGTCGTCGCAGCCGAACCACCCGCTCGGGCAATGGGCCTGCGACCAGGGTTACAAGCGCATCGCCGCGATCGCCGCCGATTACGCTTTCGGCTACGAGCAGCTCGGCGGCTTCCAGAAAGGCTTCGAGGATTGCGGCGGCAAGATCGTGCAGAAGGTCTGGGTGCCGATCGGCACCAAGGACTTCGGCCCTTACATTCCGACGCTCA
>JBAUHH010000157.1:0-5098 GCA_049680165.1 Pseudolabrys sp. | reverse complement strand
ACGGCGAGCCTTACGCTGTGCGCGGCAAACAGATGCTGCGTTGGACGCATTCGGGCTATGCGGACAAGAAACGCCGCCCACGTGACATCCAAGTCGATGTGCTGACGCCGCCGTCGATGACCAAGGTGCTCACTGCGGGCTACAGGCCGCTCTGGCATCCGAGCGCCGGCAAATAAAGAGTCACGGCGGCTCGATTGGCCCAAACGCCGGGGCGGGCGGCACGCGCGGCGTCCAGGCGAACCAGACGATTGCCGCCATGATCGCGAGCATCACGACGACCATTGCGACGCACAGCGGCCAACTGCCGAAAGTCCAGGCCAGTCCGCCGAGTGCGGCGCCGCAACTGCCGCCGATGTAGAAGCTGGTGACGTAGAGCCCGACCGCGGACGAACGTCCGGCCTTGGCGGTGATGGTCACGTAACCGGTCGAAACCGCCTGACAGATCATGCCGCAGCCTGCGCACAGCGCGAGGCCGGCGATGATCGTCCAGACTGGGCTCGCCAGCGTGAGCAGAATGCCGATGAGCCACAGCGCAATCGCGCCGATCATGTAGCGCCGCCGCCCGAAGCGTCCGACCGCGAAGCCGGTCAGCGGCGTGAGCGCGGACCCGACCAGGTAAACGACGAAGATCAAGCCGAGCAGCGACGGTGTAAAATTGTATGGCGGCTGCGCGAGGTGAAAGCTGACATACGTGAATGTCGCGATAAAATTGAACAGCACGCCGAAGCCGACCGCATAGGTCGCAACCAGTTGCGGGTTGCGGAAATGGCTGAGCATCTGTTTGGCGGATGCGAGCAGCCCGTCGGAGCGCACGAAGCGCCGCTCATAGGGCAGCAGCAGCGCGACGGCGGCCGCGCCCACCAGCGTCATCGCCGCGAGCACCATGAAGCCCGTCCGCCAGCCGGCAAGATCGGCGACAATGCCGGTGATGAATCGCCCGCTGAATCCGCCGATGCTCGCGCCCGAGGTGTAGATGCCCGCGGCTTTCGCGGCTTCCGCCGGTGACCACTCGTCGCCGATATAGGCGATGGTGACGGCGAAAATCGGCGGCAGCACCAGCCCCTGCACGAAGCGCCACAGGATCAGCGCATGCAGCGTCGGCGCGAGCGCCGCCAGAACGGTCGGCACCGCCAGCACGGCCATCGCCGTGACGATCACGCGCTTGCGGCCGAGAACGTCCGACACCGTGCCAGTGAAAGGAGCGATCAACGCCACCGCCAGCGTACTGGCGGTCATGATGTTGGCGATTTCGGCAGGCCCGGCGCCGAATTCAGTCGACAGCAACGGCAGCACAGCCTGCGGCGAATAAAGATTGATGAAGGTGGAAAAACCGGCAAGCCCGACGGCGAGAAAGCGCGCGGAAAATTTCGGAGCTGGCGAAATGGCATTCATCGAAAGAAATCGGTCCGGCAATCGGCGTTTAATCGAAAGAAGCTATGCATTGAATTTGACCGGCGCGCCAATGGTTGGGACGACGGAGCTGCGGGCCATAATACGCATGACTACTGGTTTTGCCCGGTGTGGTTGGAACTCATTCAAATGATCCCTATTTATGAGGGTAGGGGCGTGAGGGACTAATGGCGAGCTTGGCCTTATGCGCGCTCTCACCGTCCAGCCCGGCTCTGCAAATTCGATTGAACTCGTAGAAGTGCCGCCACCGCCGGAATCCGACGGCGCGTTGCTGGTGCGCACGCTCGCGCTCGGCATCTGCGGCACCGATCACGAGATCATTTCGGGCGAATACGGCTGGGCACCGGACCATCAGAAACGGTTGATCATCGGCCACGAGTCCCTCGGCAAGATCGAGGATGCGCCTGACGGCAGCGGTTTCAAGCGCGGCGAGCTTGTCGTCGGCATCGTGCGGCGGCCGGATCCCGTGCCCTGTCCCGCCTGCGCGGCCGGCGAGTGGGATATGTGCCGCAACGGCCGTTACACCGAACGCGGCATCAAGCAGCGCAACGGCTACGGCGCCGAGCACTTCCGCCTCGAGCCGGAATTCGCGGTCAAGGTCGATCCGCGGCTCGGCCTACTCGGCGTGTTGCTTGAGCCGACCAGCATCGTCGCCAAGGCGTGGGACCACATCGAACGTATAGGCCAGCGCACGCGCTCCTGGCGCCCACGAACGCTGCTGGTGACCGGGGCAGGGCCGGTCGGCCTGCTGGCGGCATTGCTCGGCACGCAGCGAAATCTCGAGGTGCATGTGCTCGATCGCGCCAAGGCCGGACCGAAGCCCGATCTCGTGCGCGATCTCGGTGCCACCTACCACGTCGGCGATCTCGGCGACATGAAGGCCGACGTGGTGATGGAGTGCACCGGCGCGTCGGAAGTTATTCTCGACGTCATCGAACGCGCCGGACCCGCCGGCATTGTCTGCCTTGCAGGCGTTTCATCCGGCGGTCATAAGCTCTCGGTCGATATCGGCGGCAGCAATCGCGACATGGTGCTGGAGAACAACGCGGTGTTCGGTTCGGTCAACGCCAACCGCCAGCACTACGAACTCGCAGCGGACGCGCTGGCGCGCGCCGACAAAAGCTGGCTCGGCCGGCTGATCACGCGCCGCGTTCCGCTCACGCGCTGGCGCGAGGCATTCGAACGCCAGCCCGGCGACATCAAGGTGCTGGTGGATTTTACCGCCGGGCATTTGCAGGAATAAGGGGCGGCATCCGGAAAATGGCATCCCGCATTGAAGACTACGCGATGATCGGCGATCTGGGGACCGCCGCGCTGGTTGGCCGTGACGGCTCGATCGACTGGCTGTGCTGGCCGCGTTTCGATTCGGACGCATGCTTTGCAGCGTTGCTCGGCGGTCCCGAGCACGGGCGCTGGCTGATCGCGCCGCAGGACGGCAACGCGCGCGTGACGCGCCGTTACCGCCCGAACACATTGATTCTGGAGACGCGCTTTGAAACCGGCGAGGGCGCGGTCACGCTCGTCGATTTCATGACGAACCGCCAAGGCGGCTCTCACATCGTCCGAATGGTGGTCGGCGAAAGCGGGAGCGTCGCGTTGCGCACCGAGCTCATCATGCGGTTCGGATACGGCGCCACGGTGCCGTGGGTCACGCGCCTCGATGAAACGACGCTGCGCGGCATCGCCGGACCGGACATGATCCTGGTGCGCTCAAACACGAAACTGCGCGGCGAAAGCCTGAAAACCGTCGGCGAGTTCACCGTCAACGCCGGCGAGACCGCGTCTTTCACGCTGACTTACGCGCCGTCCCATCTGGATCCGCCCGAACCGATCGACCCGGAGCAGGCGCTTCGCGTCACCCAGCGGTTTTGGGAGAAATGGGCGGGCCAATGCCGCATCAAAGGACCCTGGCATGACGCGGTCATCCGCTCGCTGATCACGCTGAAGGCGCTGACCTATCTGCCCACCGGCGGCATGGTCGCGGCGCCGACGACCTCGTTGCCCGAGCAAATCGGGGGCGAACGCAACTGGGATTATCGCTTCTGCTGGCTGCGCGACGCGACGCTGACGCTGCTCGCCCTGATGAATGCCGGCTATTACGAAGAAGCGGGCATGTGGCGCGAATGGCTGTTGCGTGCGGTCGCCGGCAGCCCGCGTCAGTTGCAGATCATGTACGGTATCGGCGGCGAGCGCCGCCTGACAGAATGGGAAGTGCCGTGGCTTCCCGGCTACGAGAATTCAAAGCCGGTGCGTGTCGGCAATGCCGCGCATGTTCAACTACAGCTCGACGTCTTCGGCGAGATGATGGATGCCCTGCATCAGGCGCGGCTTGGCAAGCTTGTGGCTGAAACCGCGCGATGGGATCTGCAAAAAGTTTTCCTGGAGCACTTGACCGAGATATGGACACAGCCGGACCAAGGCATCTGGGAGGTGCGCGGCGAGCGCGAGCACTTCACTTATTCCAAGGCGATGGCTTGGGTTGCATTCGACCGCTCGATCAAGAGCGCCGAGCAT
The DNA here is from genome assembly GCA_049680165.1 of Pseudolabrys sp. Taxonomy (GTDB): domain Bacteria; phylum Pseudomonadota; class Alphaproteobacteria; order Rhizobiales; family Xanthobacteraceae; genus Pseudolabrys. The sequence continues at coordinate 1,174 of JBAUHH010000157.1, read as the reverse complement.
TTCAATCTGGACGGGCCTGTCGATCAGTGGCGGAAGGTCTGCGGAGAGATTCATTCCGACGTCTGCCGCTACGGATTTAACGCGGAGCGCGGCACGTTCGTCCGTTCCTACGGCTCCAAGCATCTGGACGCCAGCCTGCTGCTGTTGCCGGCGATCGGCTTCCTGCCGCCGACCGATCCACGCATTCGCGCCACGGTCGAGGCGATCGAACGCGAGCTGACAGTCGACGGCCTGGTGCGCCGTTACGATACGGTGAAATCCGAGGACGGCCTGCCGCCGGGCGAGGGGCTGTTTCTGGCGTGCAGCTTCTGGCTTGCGGACGCCTATCTGCTGATCGGCCGCGCCGACGATGCGCGCCGGCTGTTCGAACGGCTGCTGTCGTTGCGCAACGATGTCGGCCTGCTCAGCGAGGAATATGAGCCGCGCGGCAAGCGCCTCGTCGGCAATTTTCCGCAGGCGTTTTCGCACCTCGCGCTGGTCAATACCGCCAGCAATCTTTTCCATCGTGAAAAGCCGGCCGAGCAGCGTTCGGAGCATTGCGTGCCCGACGCGCCGACCGTGCGCGAGCCAGCGAAATAGCGCTATTGACCGCGAAGCCTTCGGCCGAAAGAGTCCGCGCACCGCCGCGGTCCTGACGGCGTTATTGCAAGGGAGGTTTCGAGTGCTCGTCGATGTCAGAACTTATACGATCAAGCCTGGCTGCACCCCGGCCCAGCTCGATATTTACGAGAAGCTGGGTTTTCCGATTCAGGTGCGTCATATCGGCCAGCCGCTGTGCTACCTCCAGGCCGAGAGCGGCGAGATGAACACGTTGGTGCACGCTTGGGTCTATGAGAGCGCCGCCGACCGCGAGCAACGCCGCGCCGCGATGGGGAAGGACCCCGACTGGAAGAAGTATCTCGATGCCAATCGCGAGGCCGGCTACCTGATCGGGCAGCGGACCACATTGATGACGCCGGTGAAGTTCGCGCCGCTCAAGCGCTAGGCGCGTCTAACGCGCGGTTTCGGTCAAGCCGGACGGCGGTCCATCGATCGCCGTCCAGCCGCCATCGACCATCAGCGCGGTGCCGGTGATGTAGCTGGCGGCATCGGAAGCAAGAAACGCCACCGCGGTCGCGACTTCGCTCGGCTCGCTCCACCGGTTGAATACTGTGTGCGCCGCGAGCTTGTTGAA
>JBAUHH010000156.1:0-1739 GCA_049680165.1 Pseudolabrys sp. | reverse complement strand
GGCGCAGATAGACGGTGCTTCTGGGAAATCGGGTGGGGACTTCGGGTGGTTCCAGGGGGGCGGGTCGGGCCCATGTACGGGTCAGACCAGAACTGGATGGAGACTGCCATGACCAATATTCCCGTTGTGCCGATCGCCGCAGGCGCGCTCGCCCGCGCCTTCATCACGCTGGCCACGCCGGTTATCCGCTGGCTCAAAGCCGTCGCGCGCGCGCGCCGCAACCGGCGCGACGCCGCCGTGCTCGCCGGCCTCGACAGCCGCATGCTCAGCGATATGGGTATCACCCGTGCCGATCTGCGCGACGCATTTTCCGAGCCGTTCTGGCAAGACCCGACCGCGCTCCTGCACGAGCGCTCGCAGGAGCGGCGCCAGTACCGCTATCGCAACCTCACGGCGTTCACGCCGCGCCTCCGCGAAGCGCCGGTGGCGGATGGATTCACGCGCCCCGCCACTGACCGGCCCGCGCGGCGCGCGATCTGAGCGCACGCACTTTCGAAAACGGCCGATCCCTCTCATCGGCCGCTTGATCCGCGCACCGCGATCATCCCCTCTCGCGGCCGGATCCTGCGCCCGCTGGCAACCCCGGCGGGCGCTTTCTTTTACTGATGGCTGGCGATTTCGGAGCGCACCAGCGCGCGGCGGTCCTTGACGACGCCGATCCGCACGCCGAGACGCTGGATGTTCGCGATCACCTTGCCGTCGAGCGCGCGATCGCAATTCATGTGAGTCGGCGCGATGAAGAATTCCGCCTTTTGCCCGTCCTCCATCCATTGCAGGCGGCTGTTGGCTTCCCGTTCGAACGGCACACGTTCGCCGCAAACCGTGACCGTGTAGCGGTGTCGAGAGGAACCGCCGATCTTGGCGACATAGGCTTCGAGATCGTGCACCGCTTCCGGCATGATGTTGACCCAATAGTCGGTGGCGTAGAGCCCCGCCGCGCCTTTGAGTCCGCCGACCAGCGGGTTGTAGTAGAGATATTCGTACGGATGCAGCCGCACCAGCGTCGCCGCGTTCCAGACCAACGCCGCGGAAATCGCCGTCAGCAAACCGGCCGCAAGAATGCGGCGCCGCGCTTCGAGCCTTGTGAGAAGCCGGTCGAAGCCGATCCCGGCGAGCGCGGCGAAAACCGGCACCACGAACAGGAAATGCCGGAGTCCGGTGAAGGCAGGGCCGCGATCGACCACTTCGCAGAGGACTGGAAAGATCGCGATGAAGGCGAGCAGGGCGGTTTCGCCGCGACGCTTATTCTCTTGAGAGCCAGCCCGGCGTGGCCAGGCAACAAAAGCCATCGCCGCGGCGGCGCCGGCCAATATGATCAAAGGCAGCTTGATCACGAGGTAGGTCGGCACATACCAGCGCGGTACATCGGCCATCTCGTAAACCTTTCCATCGAGCAGCGTCTGGATGGGATAGTGGAATTCGCCGAAATCGATCAGCCCGCGGATCGGGTTGAGCGGCTCCAGCGCCGACCACGGCCAGGCCGCGATCATGATGATGTAACCGAGACCGAATGCCGGAATGAGTCCGATCACCGATTGCGCGATGAAGCGCAGCCGGTCGCGGAACGGGCTCGAGAACGGCTGCGGCACGCGCATGAAGATCGCGACCGCGGCATAGCCGATGAGTAGCAAGCCGAGCACGCGGATGCCGAGGGCGGCGCCGAGCAGCAGGCCGAAGCAGAAGACATCGCGCCAGCGTGGGTTCGGCAAATCGCGCGCCGCGCGAATGAGGAAATAGGT
>JBAUHH010000155.1:0-1599 GCA_049680165.1 Pseudolabrys sp. | reverse complement strand
CGGTGACGGGCTTCCACTCCACGATCGAAAGCCCGGACTCGGTGAGCCGCGTCGCGCCACCGACGATCAGCGTCAGGAACAATATTGCCGCCACCGCCAACAGCCACAGCCGCACGGCGCGCGCGTGCTTGTCGGAGACGGATTGCGGCTGGGAGGACATGAATTTGGTCGCAACGTTACGCTTGCCGGGGACGGCGCGGACCATATAGTCCTCGACGCAGGCCCGCAATTCGCATTAGGTCGCGACCAATGACCATCCGCACGCGCAAGCTGATTGGCACATTCGGCCTGCTCGCCCTTGCCATCGTGTGGGCGCTGCTCGCCATGGCGCTGGCGCAGTCGGTGCTGACCAACATCAACGGCTTCGTGGCCGCGACCTATTACGTGGTCGCGGGGCTCGGCTGGGTTTTGCCGGCGATGCCGCTGGTGCGCTGGATGTCGCGGCCCGACGCGCCTAAGCCGCGTTGACGCGGCGGAAGCCGTTCCACATCGCGGTGGCGGCGCCGGACATCAGCACCTTGAGATAGCGCTGCTGCTGGAACTCGCCGTTCACGGAAATACGCGGCAGCGCGGTCAAATGGTCGCGGTGCGCCTTGAACAGCACACCGGGCCGCGTCGTCACCGCGGTCTTGAAGCCCAATTCAGCCGCGATGCGAAATTCGCGCGGGCCGGCCGAGGTCGGATCGCCGACCGGGTAAGCCAGATGCGCCGGCTTGCGGCCGAGCGCCGCGTGCAGGACGGTGCGGCTCATGTCCATCTCCGCGCGCACGGTGGCGTCGCTCGCCACCTTCTTGAGCATCATGTGATTGACGGTGTGCGCGCCGATCGTCACCAGCGGATCGAGCGCCATGCGGCCGATCTCTTCCCAATCCATGCACAGCTCGCGGCAGAACGAGGCGATGTCGACGCGGTGGCATGCGCACAGGTCGCGCACCACGCGGCGCAATTCGTCTTCCGTCTTCAGGCTGCGCAGATAGCCGTAGGCAGCATCGAACAGCTCGCGCTTCTGCGACACGCTGCGGCATTCGAAAAACTGATCCTTGCCGTTGATCACCATGCCGATGCGATCGTTGCGCGCGATTACCGCTTCGAGCGCCAGCCACCACAGCTCGCCCAAGCGGTCCGGGAAGCTGGTCGCGATGTACATCGCAAACGGGATCTCGTACTTGCGCAACAGCGGATAGGCCCAGCGCTGCACATCCTTGTAGCCGTCGTCGAAAGTGATGCAGACGAACCGGCGCTTGAAATTGCCGTTGATGAAACGCTCGTGCATCTCGTCGAGCGAGACGACGTCGACGCGCGACTTCTTGAGCCGGCGCAGCAGCCGCTCGAGGAAAATCGGCGTGATCTCCAGCAGACGGTTGGGCTGGAAGGCTTCCGGGCGCGGCGGGCGGACGTGGTGCATGGTCAGGATGGCGCCGACGCCGCCGACCAGCGGGCGCATGAGACGGTGCATGCCGCTGAAATAGAGCGACTCAAGCCCGCCCCGGATGATGGTTTTCTTCAAGCCCGCCAATGACCTAGCTCCTGCCGAAAGGCTTTTGAATATTCCAACTCTTTATTGACAAAGGTTTGCGACCCTGTCGGCCACGCTAATCC
>JBAUHH010000154.1:0-3735 GCA_049680165.1 Pseudolabrys sp. | reverse complement strand
CTCGGTCGCCTTGGTCATGTCCCAAAGATAGGCAGGAAACACACGCTAGTCAGCCTCTTATTTTGCACGCCCCTTATCCATGACGCGCAGCTCGGTCTTGAGAATCTTGCCGTAATTGTTCTTCGGCAGCGCCTCGACGAAAATGTAATCCTTCGGCCGCTTGAAACGCGCAATCCGCGACAGGCACAGCGCGTCGAGCTCGCCGACACTCGCCGCACCCGCGACGTAGGCGACCACCACTTCGCCCCATTCGCGGTCGGGCCGCCCGATCACGGAAACCTCGCGCACCTTCTCGTGCTGAAGCAGGACTTCCTCGACCTCGCGCGGATAGATATTGCTGCCGCCGGAAATAATCACGTCCTTGGAGCGGTCCTTGAGCGTGAGATAGCCGTCCGCGTCGAAGGCGCCGACATCGCCGGTATGAAGCCAGCCGTCCTTGAGAGACGCGGCGCTCGCTTCCGGGTTTGCCCAGTAGCCGGTCATCAGCACGTCGCCGGCGCAAAGGATTTCGCCGTTTTCGCCTGCGGGTAGCGCACGCCCCTCTTCATCGGCGACGATGACCTCGACGCAGGAATAGGCGCGGCCGGCGGAAGCGAGCCGTTCGTTCCAGCGGGGATGCCGGCGATCCGCGATCTCGTGTTTCGACAACGTTGTGATGGTCATCGGACATTCGCCCTGCCCGTAAATCTGCGCGAGGCGTGGTCCGAAGCGATCGAGCGCCTTCAGCGCATCCTCGACATACATCGGCGCGCCGCCCCAGATCAGCGTGCGAATGTGTGCCGGGTCGCAGTCGGCGGGACTATCGACGAGCCTTTTGATCATCGTCGGCGCCGCGAACATGGAGGCGCGCGGCCAGCGGGAAAACAGCGCAAAGATTTCTTCCGGCTCGAACGAGCCCGATTCCGGCACGACATTGACTCCGCCGAGCGCCACATGAGCCATGATGTAGATGCCGGAGCCGTGGCTCATGGGTGCGCCGTGCAGGACCGTATCGCCGACGGCCACCGGATCGACCTCGGCCACGTAGGCATAAGTTGCTTCCTTGAGCGAGCGATGACTGAGCATCGCGCCTTTGGGGCGGCCCGTGGTGCCGGAGGTGTAGAACATCCAGGCGAGATCGTCTGGCGCGCGCGGCGCCAGCGGGATCGCGTCTTCGGTCAGCAGCGCCTCGTAGGCCGGGCCGCCTATCTCGATGAGATGTTCAAGGTTCTTCGGCGCATGCGGCGCAATCGCGTCGCGCAAGCCGCTTGACGCGAAACAGGCGCGCGCGCCGGAATGTTCGAGGATGTAGCCGAGCTCGGCGCCGTGCAGCTTGGCGTTCGCCGGCACCGCGGCGAGACCCGCGTGCCAGATGCCGAACAGGATTTCCACATATTCGGGACAGTTGCGCGCGATGACGGCGACGCGGTCACCGGGCTTCAGGGATAACTTTCCGCGTAGCGCTCCCGCCAGCCGCGCAACGCGCATCGCGAGTGTTGCGTAATCGTGCGCGACGCGCGCGCCCCGGCCGATCGCCGGCAGGCCGGCATGGCTCTGTCCCGTACGCTCGAGCCACCGGGCGATATTCATAGCGACGCCTTACACCGCGTTCAGCCAACCGAAGCGAATTGGATAGCCTTCGCCGCCGAGCAGCGCCATCGACTCATAAAGCGGCAGGCCGACCACGTTGGAATAGGAGCCGACGATCTTCACCATGAAGCTGCCGGCTAACCCCTGCGCCGCGTAGCCGCCGGCCTTGCCGCGCCATTCGCCGGAGGCGAGATAGGCTTCGATGTCCTCGTCCGACAGGCGCTTGAAGCGGACGCGGGTTTCCACCAGCCGCTGGCGGAACGCTTCCTTCGGCGTCACCAGGCAAATCGCGGTGTGGACGCGATGATTGCGGCCGGAGAGCAGGCGCAGGCATTGCGCCGCTTCGTCCAGCAATTCCGCTTTCGGCAAAATGCGCCGGCCGACCGCGACCACCGTGTCGGCCGCAAGGATGTAGGCACCGCGCAGCTCGTCGTCGAGATTGACCGAGCCGAGCGCGGCTTCGGCCTTCGCGCGCGCCAAGCGATTGGCATAGGCGCGCGGCAGTTCGCCGCGCTTCGGCGTCTCGTCGATGTCGGCGGGCTTGAGCGCGTCCGGCTCAATGCCGGCCTGGTTGACCAGCGCGAGCCGCCTTGGGGACCCGGAGGCGAGGACGAATTTGGGCCGGCCGATCATGTCTATGGCGTCGCGCGGGGCCTGACGATGGAAAATGGGGACACAACGAAGAGATTCGTACGATGAGTCAGTAGCGGAAGGCACGCCATTTCACAACTGACCTCCTTTCATTGCCGGACTTGGAGCGGCGGCCCGCCAGGGCCTTCGGTGAAATCCTGAGCGGTCTAAAAAATCACTCCAAATCAAGCGAATCGGGCAAGATTACCTTGTGGATTCGCCCCCTAGTTTGGCGCAGCCGATCATCGCAATTTCGGGGGTTCAGCTAGGCTTGTCAGAGCGTACCGCGCTCGACATGCCGAACGTGCGCGGCATGGCGCGGATCGCCTGCCTGAAAAAGCCGTTCCGGCCCGAGACGCTCTTGCAAGCCGTCGAAAAAGCCATCGGCACTGAGGCATAGCGCGCGCGTCATTCGTTGCCGCTGTCGCGGCTCCCGAAACGCTCCTGCATTCGCGCCATCAATTGATCGCGCAATTCGCGATAGGCATTGAGCCGTTGCTCGCGGCTTCCTTCGATGCCGGTCGGATCGACCGTCGGCCAGTATTCGACCTGCGCCGGATGCGAACGGATCAAATCAAGCGCCTTGTGGTGCGCGGGCGGCGACAGCGTCACGATCAGATCGAAATTGAGCTCGCCCAATTCGTCGAGCTCCTCGAAGGTCGTCGGCTTGTGGCGCGCGATGTCGATGCCGATCTCGTCCATGGCAGCGACGGCGAACGGATCGAGCTCGCCTTTCTGCACGCCGGCCGAGCCGACAACCATCGAGGCCCCGAACATCTGCTGGAACAAGCCGGCTGCGATCGGCGAGCGCACGGCATTCATGCCGCAGGCGAACAGCACCGCCTTGGGCCGCGAAGGGCGCTCGGGCGCGGCCAACGCTCTAGCCTTTCCAGTGCAGCACGCAGATCAAAGTGAACAGGCGGCGGGCGGTGTCGATATCGACCGTCACCTTCCCCTTGAGGCGCTCCATCAGGATTTCGGAGCCGTCGTTGTGAATGCCGCGCCGGCCCATGTCGATCGCTTCGATCTTGTCGGGCGTCGCGGTGCGGATTGCCTGATAGTAGCTGTCGCAAATCAAATAGTAGTCCTTGACGATGCGGCGCAGCGGCGACAGCGAGAACAGATGCTTCGCAATGGGCGTGTCATTCTCGAGCCGGATGTCGAACACGAGACGGCTGCCGGTGATGCTGAGATGAAGAACATAAGGCCCGGCATCATGACCGGCCGGCGCGAACAAATTTTTCTCGAGCAGGTCGTAGATCGCGACCTCGCGCTCGTGCTCGACGTCCTCATTGGAACGGCCGATCGACTTCGCGTCGAGCTTGACGCCAACGAGGCGCTGCTTGCTGGCCGGCACTGATTTCGTCGCGCTCATTTCTGGTTGAGGCGGATGGCGATCGACCGCGCATGGGCGGTGAGCCCTTCGGCCTCGCCGAGCGTCATCGCCGCGGGGCCGAGCGCGCGCAACTGGTCCGGCCCGCATTTGAGCAGGGACGTCCGTTTCATGAAATCGAGCACGCCGAGGCCGGACGAAAA
>JBAUHH010000153.1:0-8917 GCA_049680165.1 Pseudolabrys sp. | reverse complement strand
GTTTCACTTCCGTGGCTTTGAGGTCGATTGTCGGCGTCGGGCGCTTGCGGCGGCGCACGCTTTCGGGCGCTCCCGGCGCTGTAGGCTTGTCTGCCATGCGGTCTCTCCGACGATTCGGCCGCTATCACAGGGCATAACGCAAATGGCGACAACGCGGCAACGTCAACCTTTTCCCGCATCCAGCAAGGCGAAAAGTGCAGCCTCGTCCGGCCGCACCGCTATGGAAACATTGGCCGTGCCGGCAGCGCTGATCGGCTCGGCGACGTGCGCCGACAGGCAAAGCTGGCGTGGCGCCAGGGCGGCATCGAGCAGCCCGGCATCGCGGGCGCCGGCAAGGTAATTTTCGGCGCTGCGGGCGGAGAAATGCAGCACCGCATCGACCTCGCGCGCATTCAGCGCCTCGATCAGCGCGGGCGGATACGGCAGGGCGACCGCGCGATAGACCACGGCCGTGTGCACCTTGACCCCGTGCGTCGCGAGCGTACCGGCAACATCGGCGGTGCGGTCCCGCCCGGCGAGATAGAGCAGCGGCGCGGCACTGTTGCCGCCGCGTGCGGCGATCAGGCGCACCAGATCGCGCGCGTCGCCATCCGCCGAGGTGACGTCGCGGAAACCGGATTCGCGCGCGGCTTCCGCGCTGCGTTGCCCCACTGCGAAAACAGGCAAGGAAAGAAACGTCCCGATGCGCGAATGATTGGTGATTGCCCGCGGCGCATTGGCGCTGGTGATGACGATGCCTGCAAACGCGCCGGCGAGATCGGCGGCGACCGGCTCGGCCCGCATCAGCGGCGCGACGAGAACCTCGTGCCCGTTTGCGCGCAAAGTGGCGGCGGCGCGGTCGCCATCCAGTTGCGGGCGGGTGACGACGAGGCGCATCAGTCGAAGAAACCCGGACCGCCGCGCGCTTTCAATTCGCGTCCGGCGTCGGCGCCGATCTTTTCGGCATCGCTGCGCGCACCGGTGCCGGCGATGTCGTGGGCGGCGCTGCCGTCCGGTTTTGCGATCAGGCCGCGGAATTGAATCGTCGGGCCGTATATGATCGCGTGTCCGGCAATCGGCGTCTTGCATGAGCCATCGAGCACGCCGAGAAACGCACGCTCTGCCTCAACCGCGGTCGACGTATCGGCATCGTCGATCGACATCAGCAGCGCGCGCGTGTGATCGTCGTTCGCGCGCGTCTCGAGGGCGATCGCGCCCTGCCCGACCGCGGGAAGAAATTCTTCCACGCTCAGGATTGTGGTGGCGCGGTCGGCGATGCCGAGGCGTTTCAATCCGGCCAGCGCCAGAATGGTCGCATTCACCGTGGTGTCGTCGAGCTTGCGCAACCGCGTCTCGACATTGCCGCGCAACGGCACGATTTCGAGATCGGGCCGCGCGCGCTTGGCGATTGCCTGCCGGCGCAACGACGAGGTGCCAAGCTTGGCGTTGCGCGGCAGCGTGGCGAGGCTTTTCGCGCGGTGGCAGATCAAAACGTCGCGCGGATCCTCGCGCTCGAGGCACGCCGCCAGCACCAGCCCCTCCGGCAACAGCGTCGGCATGTCCTTGGCCGAATGCACGGCGATATCGATCGCGCCGGCGAGCAGCGCCTCTTCGATTTCCTTGGTGAAAAGTCCCTTGCCGCCCGCCTCCGCCAGCGGCCGGTCCTGAATCATGTCGCCGGAGGTGCGGATGATCTTGAGCTCGATATCGAGCGGATCGCGCTTTAAGGCCACCGCCAGCCGCGCGCGCACTTCCCCCGCCTGCACCAGCGCCAGCGGGCTGCCACGCGTACCGATGCGCAAAGGGGCTGCGGCGGAGGATTGCACTCGGTAACCTCGCGATGCTAGGCCGGATTCGCCCGGCCCGGAATGATATATGGACGGCGCCGGATCGGGGTAAGTGAATGGTTGTACTCGGAATCGAGACGACCTGCGACGAGACCGCAGCCGCCGTGGTCGAACGCCATGCAGAGGGCCACGGCAGGATCCTGTCCAACATCGTGTTCTCGCAAGTGAGCGAGCATGCCGCCTTTGGCGGCGTGGTGCCGGAAATCGCCGCCCGCGCGCATGTGGAAGCGCTCGACCTCATCATCGGCAAGGCGATGAGCCAGGCGCGCCAAACCTTCCGCGACCTCGACGGCGTCGCCGCCGCCGCGGGCCCCGGACTGATCGGCGGCGTCATCGTCGGCCTGACCACCGCCAAGGCGCTGGCGCTGGTCAACGAGAAGCCGCTGATCGCCGTCAATCACTTGGAAGCGCACGCGCTCACGGCGCGGCTGACCGACGCGACCCCGTTTCCCTATTGCCTGTTCCTCGCCTCCGGCGGACATACGCAGATCGTCGCCGTGCGCGGTGTCGGCGACTATGTGCGGCTCGGCACCACCATGGACGACGCCATCGGCGAGGCGTTCGACAAGACCGCCAAGCTGCTCGGCCTCGGTTATCCGGGCGGCCCGCAGGTCGAGAAGGAAGCCGCGCGCGGCAACCCGACGCGCTTCGCGCTGCCGCGCCCGATGCAGGGCCGCAAGGACGCCGATTTCTCGCTGTCCGGCCTGAAGACTGCGCTGCGGCTGGAAGCGGAAAAAATCGCACCGCTATCGGATGAAGACGTCGCCGATCTGTGCGCGTCGTTCCAGCAGGCGGTGGTAGATGTGGTGCTCGACCGGCTGCGCGCGGGCATGAAGCTGTTCCGCGTGCGCTACGGCGCGCCGACAGCGCTTGTCGCGGCCGGCGGTGTCGCCGCCAATCAGGCGATCCGCAAGGTGCTGCATCGCCTCGCGTTCGAAGTCGGCACGGTGCTGGTCGCGCCGCCGCTCGAACTGTGCACCGACAACGGCGCAATGATCGCCTGGGCCGGCGCCGAGCGCCTCGGCATGGGCCTGACCGATCCGCTGGACGTCGCGCCGCGCGCGCGCTGGCCGCTTGACGAAGTCATCGGCGTGCGGCCGCCGACGCCGTATCGCTCCTTAAGGAAAAGCTGATCGCATGAGCATCGATCGCATCGCGGTGCTTGGCGGCGGCGCCTGGGGGACGGCACTGGCGCAAACCTGCGCGCGCGCCGGACGCACCGTCACGCTGTGGGAGCACGACGACGCAAACGCCTTGTCGCTCGAGCAAAAGCGCGAGAGCCGTTTCCTTCCCGGCGTGCGCATTGACGACCGTATTGCGGTTACGCGCGACATAGCCGCCGCGGCGCGCTCCGATGCAATTCTGCTGGTGGTGCCGGCGCAGGCCGTGCGCGCGGTCGCGAAAATGCTGGCGCCAGTAATCGACGCGCGCATGCCGGTGATCGTGTGCGCCAAGGGCATCGAAGCCGGCACACACAAATTCATGACCGAGATCATCGCCGAACATGCGCCGAAGGCGCTGCCGGGAATTTTGTCGGGGCCGAGCTTCGCCATCGACGTCGCGCGCGGATTGCCGACCGCGGTGACGCTTGCGGTCAAGGACAGCAAGATCGCAAGCAGCCTCGCGCAAGCAATCAGCTCGGCGGCGTTCCGCCCCTATCACGCCACCGACGTGCGCGGCGTCGAAATCGGCGGCGCTGCAAAAAACGTGCTGGCGATCGCGGCCGGCATCGTTTCCGGACGCGGGCTTGGCGCCAGCGCCACGGCGGCGCTGGTGACGCGCGGTTTTGCCGAGCTGTTCCGTTTCGGCAAGGCGTTCGGCGCCAAGCCGGAAACGCTCACCGGATTGTCGGGCCTCGGCGATCTCATCCTCACCTGCTCTAGCCCACAGTCGCGCAATTTCTCGTTCGGCCTTGCGGTCGGCAAGGGTGAGAAGCCGACGGAAGCAAGTCACGGCAAACTCGCTGAGGGCGCTTTTACCGCACCGGTGCTGGTCGAGATGGCGCGCGCGCAAAAAGTCGACATGCCGATCTCCAGCGCGGTCGCCGCCGTGCTCGGCGGAAAACTGAGCGTGGATGAAGCCATCGAGTCGCTGCTCTCGCGTCCGATCAAAGCGGAGTAGCATTTTTTTGTCATGGCCGGGCTTGACCCGGCCATCCCGATAAGGGACGCACTGCCTTCCTAAGCGGGATCACCGGGACAAGCCCTGTGATGACAAGTTTGGAGAGTGTCATGGCGTACTGGCTGATGAAAACCGAACCGGAGGAATTCTCCTGGGACGATCAGGTCAAGCGCGGCACCAAAGGCGAGCCGTGGAGCGGCGTGCGTAATTTCGCCGCGCGCAAGCATCTCAAGGACATGAAGAAGGGCGAGAAGTTTTTCTTCTATCACACCGGCGACGAGAAGCAGGTTGTCGGTATTGGCGAGATCATCCGCGACGCGTTTCCCGATCCGACCGCCGCCAAGGACGAATCATGGGTGGCGGTGCAGACCGGCGCAGACAGGCCGCTGCCGAAGCCGGTGACGCTGGCGGCCATCAAGGCCGAGCCCAAGCTCAAAGACATGGCGCTGGTGAAATATGGCCGTCTCTCGGTGCAGCCAGTGAGCGAGGCGGCGTGGAAGTTGATCTGCAAGATGGGCGGACTGAAATAAGGAGGCGACGATGATGGGCTTTGCGAACGTCAACTTTATTTCGATTCTGGTGGCTGCCGCGGGCGCGTGGATTTTTGGCGGCATCTATTACACCGCGTTGAGCAAGCCCTGGCTGGCGGCGCAGGGCAAAACCCTGGAGGAATGCAAGGCCGAGCAGGCCGGCAAATCCGGTGCAGCGAAGGCGGTGCCGTTCATCCTTGTCTTCATCGGTGAGGTCATCATGGCCTGGGTGCTCTACGGCATCCTCGTCCATCTCAACATGTTCACGGTGCGCGCCGGCGTTATCTCGGGCGCGTTCTGCTGGTTCGGTTTCGTCCTGACGACGATCACGGCCAACAACGCGTTCACCAACCGCAGGCCGATGCTCACAGTGATCGACAGTGCCGCCTGGCTCGGTGCCATGCTCATCATGGGCGCGATCCTCGGTGCCTGGGGGCGATAAGCCCCACTAAAGTGGGGCTTTCCGTACCTTGTCGGTCGCGCAAGCGAGGTTGCATAATGGGCGGCGAAACGAAGAAACGCCTGCGGCATTAACGCGGGCGGGGAGGAAGTGCGATGCCCGACAAGATTTATGACGTTCCGGCCGACTGGCGGAAACGCGCGCTGATCGACGACGCCAAATACAAGGAAATGTACGCGACGTCGATCAAGGACCCCGACAAGTTCTGGGGCGAGCAGGCCAAGCGGCTCACCTGGACGAAGCCCTTCACCAAGGTGAAGAACACCTCCTACGCGCCGGGCAATATTTCGATCAAATGGTTCGAGGACGGCAAGCTAAACGCCTGCTTCAACTGCGTCGATCGCCATCTGGAGAAGCGCGGCAACCAGACCGCGATCATCTGGGAAGGCGACGATCCCAAGGACGACAAGAAGATCACCTACAAGCAATTGCACGCCGAGGTGTGCAAGTTCGCCAACGTGCTGAAGAAGCAGGGCGTCAAGAAAGGCGACCGCGTCACCATCTACATGCCGATGATCGTGGAAGCGACCTACGCGATCCTCGCCTGCGCGCGCATCGGCGCCATTCACTCCGTCATCTTCGGCGGCTTCTCGCCGGACTCGATCGCGGGCCGCGTGGAAGATTGCAAGTCGACCGTCATCGTCACCGCCGATGAAGGCATTCGCGGCGGCCGCAAGATTCCGCTGAAGGAAAACGTCGACGCCGCTTGCGAGAAAGTCGGCGGCGTCAAGAGCGTGATCGTCGTCAAGCGCACCAACGCCGCCGTTACCATGAAGGCGGGTCGTGACGTTTATTACGACGACGTCGCGAAGAGCGTTCCGACCGATTGTCCGTGCGAGGAGATGAACGCGGAGGATCCGCTGTTCATTCTTTATACGTCAGGCTCGACCGGAAAGCCGAAGGGCGTGCTGCACACCACTGCCGGCTATCTGCTCTACACGGCGATCACGCATCAATATGTATTCGACTATCACGAAGGCGACATCTACTGGTGCACCGCCGACGTCGGCTGGGTCACCGGCCACAGCTACATCATCTACGGGCCGCTCGCGAACGGCGCCATCACGATGATGTTCGAAGGTGTGCCGAACTATCCGACCACCTCGCGCTTCTGGGAAGTGTGCGACAAGCACAGCGTCAACATCATCTACACCGCGCCGACCGCGATCCGTGCGCTGATGCAAGGCGGCGACGCGCCGGTGAAGAAGACGTCGCGCAAGTCGCTGCGGTTGCTGGGCTCGGTCGGCGAACCGATCAATCCGGAGGCATGGGAGTGGTACTATCATGTGGTCGGTGACGGCCGTTGTCCGGTCGTCGACACGTGGTGGCAGACCGAGACCGGCGGCATCATGATCACGCCGCTGCCCGGCGCGACCAGGCTCAAGCCCGGCTCAGCGACGCGGCCGTTTTTCGGCGTCAAGCCCGAAATCGTCGATGCCGAAGGCAAGCCGTTCGAAGGCGCGGGCAGCGGCAATCTCTGCATCACCGACTCCTGGCCGGGACAAATGCGTTCCGTCTACGGCGATCACGACCGCTTCGAGCAGACTTATTTCTCGACCTACAAGGGCAAGTACTTCACCGGCGACGGCTGCCGCCGCGACGAGGACGGCTACTATTGGATCACCGGCCGCGTCGACGACGTGATCAACGTCGCCGGCCACCGCCTTGGCACTGCTGAAGTCGAAAGCGCGCTGGTCGCGCACGAGAAAGTGTCGGAGGCCGCCGTCGTCGGCTACCCGCACGACATCAAGGGCCAGGGCATTTACGCTTATGTGACGCTGATGGCCGGCGAAACGCCGTCGGAGGATTTGCGCAAGGAACTCGTGCAATGGGTGCGCAAGGAGATCGGCCCGATCGCCTCGCCCGACCTTATCCAGTTTGCGCCCGGCCTGCCGAAGACCCGCTCCGGCAAGATCATGCGCCGCATCCTGCGCAAGATCGCCGAGGACGAATCCGGCAATCTCGGCGACATCTCGACGCTGGCCGATCCCGCCGTGGTCGACGATCTGGTGAAGAACCGGCAGAACAAGAAACAAGCCAAGGCGAGCGCGGCCTCGTAGCCACGCTCATTTTCACGCCGGCTGCTGCGCCGGGCGCGCCCCGCGTTAACCGTCAGCGGCCAGCATTTACGTTACTTCAAGCTTTCACCTTTCATCGCTAGCGGCCCGCATTATCATTGCGCCCGTTAACTTTTGGGGCCGGGTGGCATGCTCAAGCGTGCGGCGCTTTTCGTCGTGATCGTTGTCGTGGGTGCGTTGCTCGCCGCGGCCGCCGCCAATTCCGCCGCGCGCGACGTCGTCGCGTTTTCCGGCTTCCGGCCCGGCACCATCGTGGTGAAAACCAGCGAGCGAAAACTCTATTACGTCATCGACGAAGGTCGCGCGTTGCGCTTTCCCGTCGGCGTTGGCCGCGCCGGCATGGCCTGGACCGGCAATGCGCGCGTCGAAGGCAAATATATCGAGCCGGCGTGGTCGCCGCCGCCGGAAATCAAGCGCGATCATCCAGAATTGCCCGACGTCATTCCCGGGGGCTCGCCGCATAATCCGATGGGCGCAGCGGCGCTGACTTTGCGTGGTGGCGAATACGCGATTCATGGCACCAATCATCCGACTTCGGTCGGCGGCTTCGTGTCCTATGGCTGCATCCGCATGTTCAACCGTGATATCCGCGAGCTTTACCGGCTGGTCGATGTCGGAACGCCCGTGGTGGTCGAAAGATGAAATTCAATCGTCGTAGTTTCTGCGCGCTCGCCTTTGCGGCTGCTGCGGCATGTGCTCTCACCTCAACACCCGCAAGCGCACGTGAGACGGTCGCTTTCAACGGCTACAAGCCCGGCACCATCGTGGTGTTCACCAACGCCCGCACGCTTTATTACGTGACCGGTCCCGGCCAGGCGTTGCGCTATCCGGTGGGCGTCGGCCGCGCCGGCATGGCGTGGCATGGACATGCCTACATTGAGAGAAAATTGATCCGGCCGTCATGGGGTCCACCGGACGACATCAAGCGCGAGAACCCGAACATTCCCGATTACATTCCGGGCGGCTCACCGCACAACCCGATGGGCGCCGCCGCGCTCGGCCTCGACCGCGGCAATTACGCCATTCACGGCACCAATAATCCGGGCTCCGTCGGCCACTTCGTCTCGCATGGCTGCATCCGCATGTATAATCAGGATGTGATGGAGCTTTACCGCTATACGCGGGTCGGCACGCCGGTCGTCGTGCTGCCGTAGAATTCCGGGCTAACCGCACCAGCTCTCACGCCGTCCGCCGGAATAGCGTCGCGCAAATCCGCCATCGAGCATCGCCGCCGACACATCGGACGTTCGCGCGGTCGAGGCACTGGCATCGACGCGGCCGCCGTATTTATCCTGCCCGACCTGCGTGATGCCGACCGCGCCCTCGCCCAGGATGCGCGCCAGTGCTTCGCGCGCGGCCTGCGCCTTCACGCGTTCGTCGTCGCAGCGCGCGTGGATTTCCGGTGCGTCGATGCCGCGCAGCCGCACCCGAGTCGTGATCTCCATGCCCGGCCAGACGCGAACGCGCGCTTCGAAGGTGTCGCCGTCGATGACCCGCAACACCTCGGCCGGATGGCCGGCATTGCTGATCACCGGCATTGCGCGCGTGGGCGCCGGCGGCGCGCTCACCGTCACCGTTCTGCTCGCCGAAACCGGCGCAAGCAGCGTGGCGGTGGTAAGCCCGGCCGCAAAGCCTGCGGCCGCAAGCAGCAAAGCGCCGCCGCGCTGGGGCACCGCGAAGGATTTCAGCGATAGGAACATAGTCCTCGATATAAACGAGGTTTGTCGATTCGCGCAAGCTCACTCTTTGGTTGTGATATTGCGTTATTACAATCATGCAGAGCGAGGGCTTCCGCAACCCAAATGGCGGGGACAATTCGGGTTTTCCGCCCGAAGGCCCGCGACCGCGACACAATTCGCAGCAATGATTTGCCTATGGCTCGTCCACGCATCTCCCCCCAAC
>JBAUHH010000152.1:0-24614 GCA_049680165.1 Pseudolabrys sp. | reverse complement strand
CGCGACCTCTTCGCCCGCCGGCCGGCGCGTCGCGCTCGGCAACCTGCTGATGCGCGCGGTCGCGGCGCTGCCGTTCATCTTTCTGGTGCGGCAATGCGCCGACTTGCTCGCCACCGTCGAGCCGAACCCCACCCGCATGGTGGTCAACTTCCACACCGCGTTCAACCTGATCGCGGCGATCGTGCTGCTGCCCTTCGTCGGCGTGTTCGTGAAGCTCGCGCACAGCATCATGCCCGACCGGCCGGAGCGCGAGGACAAGGCGAAGCCGAAATATCTCGACCCGCACGTGCTCGATACGCCGTCGGAAGCGCTCGCCTGCGCGCTGCGCGAGACGCTCAACCTCGGCGACAAGGTCGCCGACATGATGCGCCGCGCGTTGACCGCCATCGAGCATTCCGACTTGCGGCTGGTGCGCGACCTGGAGAAGGCCGACAACGACGTCGATTCATTGCACGAGGCGATCAAGCTTTATCTGGTAAAGGCCTCGAAGGCCGAGATGAGCGAGGAAGAAAGCCGGCGCTACATCGAGATCCTGACCTTCACGACCAATCTCGAGCACATCGGCGACATCATCGACAAGAACCTGATGGAGCTCGCCGGAAAGAAGATCCGGCACAACTACACGTTCTCCGAGGAAGGCCTCAACGAGATCCGCCGCTTCCACGGTCTCGTCATGGAGAACCTCAAGCTCGCCTTCAACGTGTTCGCCACGCGCGACATCGTGCTGGCGCGCCGCCTGTTCGCGGAAAAGACCGCCATGCGCGTGGCGGAGACGACGGCGGCGGACAGCCACTATGCGCGGCTGCGCGAGGGGCGCACGGAATCGATCGAGACCTCGTCGATCCATCTCGACATCATCCGCGATCTGAAGCGCATCCACGGCCATGTGGTGTCGGTCGCCTATCCGATCCTGGAGGCCGCCGGCGAATTGCGCGAGACCCGCCTGGTCGGCCAGCAAGGCGCGCAGCCCGTCGGCAAGGTCGTCACGTCCTGACGTGCCTACTGCACGCGGATCAAGACCAGCCCGCATACGATCAAGGCCGCCGCGACGATGCGCACCGCGCGCAACGGCTCTTTCAGTACGACCACCGCTATAATGGCGCCGAACAGCACGCTGGTTTCGCGCAAGGTCGCGACGATGGCGATCGGCGCCAGCGTCATCGCCCATAACGCGATGCCGTAGGACACGACCTGCAACGCGCCGCCGGCAAGACCGCGCTGCCATAGGCGCCCGAAACCGGCAAACAAAGCGCGCCCGTTGCGGACCAGCGCGTAGGGCATGAGCGTGAGGCAAATCGCGATGAACCCCCACAACACATAGGAAATCGAATTGCCCGATAATCGCGCGCCGACGCCGTCCACGACGGTGTAGACGCAGATCGTCACCGCGGTGAACAGGGCAAACCCGATCCCGCGGCGATCGAGCTTCGCGAGATCACGACCGCCGCGCAGCGACAACAGCAGCACCCCGGCAGCCAGCGCGACGATGCCGGCCCATGCCAAAAAATTCAGGTGCTCGCCGACGAGCAAGGTGGCGGCGATCGCCGTCATCAGCGGGGCCGAGCCGCGCGCGATCGGATAGACCTGCCCGAGATCGCCGGTGCGATAGGCTTCGGCAAGACTCGCGAAATAAAACAGATGAATGAAGCCCGATGCGATCAGATACGGCCAGGACGCCGCGGCCGGCAGCGGAACGAACGGCACGGCCGCAAGCGCGAACACCGCGGCGCCGAGCGAGATGAGCGTCGTGGTGGCAAGCGGATCGAGCCCGACCTTGATCAGCGCGTTCCAGCTCGCGTGACACGCGGCCGCGAAAAGGACCGCGAGGAAAACGATATTTTCCATCAGTCTCTCGTCATTCCGGGAAGGCCCGCAAGGGCCGGACCCGGAATCCATAACCCCGGCCTTTGTTTATGGATTCCGGGTTCGCCGCTTCGCGGCGCCCCGGAATGACAGAAGGTGACATCAGACCTTCGCCGCGGCCGGCGCCCACAGCTTCGGGCCCGCGCGCGCGTATTGCACCGGGCGCGCGACCTCGGCGCCGAGCGCCTTCGCCGCGTGCCAGGCCCAATGCGGATCGTCGAGGAAACAGCGCGCCATCGACACCATGTCGGCCTTGCCGCCGGCAACGATCTCTTCGGCGTGTTCCGGCTTCACGATCAGCCCGACCGTGCGCGTGGCGATGCCGGCCTCGTGGCGGACGCGCTCCGCGATCGGCACGTTGTAGCCCGGTTCAGTGGGATTGCGGGTGTCGGCGGTGACGCCGCCCGACGAGATGCAGATGAAATCGATCCCCTCGCCCTTCAGCGCCTTGGAGATCGCAACGGCATCGTCAGGAGTAAGGCCACCGTCGCGCCAGTCGCTGCCGGTGATGCGCGCGCCGAGCGGAATACCTTTCGGCACCACGGCGCGCACCGCGCGCGCGACCGAGAGCGGAAAGCGCATGCGGTTCTCGAAGCTGCCGCCGTATTGGTCGGCGCGCTTGTTGGAGATCGGCGACATGAAGCCGTGCATCAAATAGCCGTGCGCCATGTGCAACTCGATGGCGTCGAAGCCGATGCGCAGCGCGCGCTTGGTCGAATTGACGAAAGCATCGCTCACGCGCACCATATCGGCTTCGGTAACCTCGCGCGGGGTGTGCCAGTTCTCGCCGAAGGGGATGGCGGATGCCGCCATCGTCGGCCACGGATCGGCGCCTTCTTTGAGCGCCTGGCCGCCTTCCCACGGCCGCTGCGCGGAGCCCTTGCGGCCGGAATGCGCGATCTGGATGCCGAACTTCGCGGTGCCGGCGGTGCGGCAGCGCGCAATCACGCGCGCCAGCGCCAGCTCGTTGTCGTCGGAATAAAGCCCGAGGCAGCCGTGGGTGATGCGGCCGTGGCGCTCGACGTGGGTCGCCTCCACCACCACCAGCGCCGCGCCTGAATTGGCCAGCATGCCGAGATGCATCATGTGCCAGTCATTGGCGCAGCCGTCGTCGGCGCTGTACTGGCACATCGGCGAAACGACGATGCGGTTGGCAAGCTCGAGGCCGGCAAGCTTATAGGGCGAGAACAGAGCACTGGTCATAGGCGCGGGATCTCTTTGGAAAGAGCGTGAGACTAAAGCTCAACGCTGCTGGATGGACTTCAGATAGGCGATGATGGCACTGACGTCGTCCGCGTCATAGCTCATTTCCGGCATGTTCGGGTGACCGGACATGGTGCCCTCGCCCAGCGTTTCTTCCAGCGAGTCGATCGGATAACGGCGGGCCAGCGTGCGGAATTCCGGCGCTTCCTTTTTGGCGCTGGCGCCGGTGCGGCCAACGGCATGGCAGCGCGCGCAATCACGCGTCAGCAATGTTTCGCCGTGCTTGAGTTGCGCGTCGTCGGCCGCAATCGCGGCGCGCGAAATCGCCACCGCAACAAGCGCGACCGAAGCCGGGAATTTGCCAAATCTCATGCCGCGGGGCGCGCTTTGCTCCCGGACGATTCTTCGCGGGCGGCCAACTCGTCCCAGGTCTTTGCCGCCCGGAGAACGTCGCGCATGCGCGAAGTGAACTGCTCTTCGCTGTAGTAATGCCTCCAGCGGCCGCTGCGGTATAGCTCGATGAAGTAGGCGCGACGACGCGCAGCGAGATCGCACCATTTGCGCGCGACCGATTCCAAACCGCGGTTGGTTTGCTCTGCCGACATGGATGACCGTGGCGAGCGGAAGGCCCCCGGACTACACGACAACGACTTGCGATTCACAATTCTCGCAAAAACGATTGCGCTCTTCTATTAAACAGCCCCGCTTTTTGTACCGATTCGCGATGGGTTTGAATAGGCATTGCGCGCGGGAACCCGCAAAATCGCTGAATTTTTTGAGGGTGCGCCGCGCGCGACTGGACGCGCGCAAACGGTTGTAGCCGGTTGCACGGGGCGCGCACCGTAAGCTCTTGTCAGTGCAAGATGTTCAGCGTCAGGACTTGAACTTCTTCGCCAGCGTGTCGGCGCCGCGCGAAAGAAGGCCGACGTCGGAGCCCACGGCAACGAACAGATAGCCCCAGCCGATGTAGCGGCGCGCCTCGTCCTCGTTGCCGGT
The DNA here is from genome assembly GCA_049680165.1 of Pseudolabrys sp. GTDB lineage: Bacteria > Pseudomonadota > Alphaproteobacteria > Rhizobiales > Xanthobacteraceae > Pseudolabrys. Next base: position 20,552 of record JBAUHH010000152.1, on the reverse strand, counting down.
CAGGATGCCCGCTGGTTTGCCCAAGGCTTTCAAACGCTTGCCGGCGTCCTCGATCGCCTTTTGCACATCCGGATGCTGCGGATTGCCGATGTGGCCGAGCGAGGCGGCAAGATCGGACGGCCCGATGAAGACGCCATCGATGCCCTCGACCTTGGCGATGGCCTCGAGCTCACCCAGCGCGGGCCGGGTTTCCACCTGCACCAGCACGCAGATTTCCTCGTTGGCCTTCTTCAGGTAGTCGGTGACGCGGCCATAGCGGCTGGCACGCGCGGCGACCGCCGCGCCGCGGATGCCCTGCGGCGGATAGCGGGTCGACACCACTGCGCGCTTGGCCTCCTCGGCATTCTGCACGTAGGGGAACAGCACCGACTGGGTGCCGATGTCGAGCACCCGCTTGGTCAGCACGGCGTCGTTCCAGGCCGGGCGCACGATCGGCGTGGCAGTACCGCGCGTGATCGATTGCAGTTGCGACAGCAGGCCCGGGATTTCGTTCGGCGAATGCTCGGTATCGAGCAGTATCCAGTCGAAGCCGCTATCGGCAATGATCTCGGTCGCGATGTTGTTGGCGAGGCTCGACCACAGGCCGATCTGCAATTTACCGGCAGCGAGCGCGTGCTTGAAGGCGTTGCGTTGAAGGTCCATGGCAATCTCTCATGTAAACTGAATGGCGATGCCGCCGAGCGCGCCGAAATCGGCGTGCACGGTATCGCCTTTTTGTGCGAACACCACGCGCGTGAACGAACCGGCGAGCACCAGATGGCCCGGCTCGAGCGCGACGCCGTGCTGGCCGAGCTTGTTGGCGAGCCAGGCGACGCCGAGCGCCGGATGGCCGAGCACGCCGGCGGCAAGCCCGGTCTCCTCGATCTCGGAGTTCTTGTACACGATGCCGCCGACCCAGCGCAGGTCGACGTCCATCGGACCGACCGGACGGCCGCCCACGACGATGCCGGCGGCGGCGCCATTGTCGGCGACGGTATCGAGAATCTTGCGCGGGTCTTGCAGGCGCGCGTCGACGATTTCCATCGCCGGGATCACGTAATCGGTGGCGCGCAGTACGTCGGTGAGACCTACGCCGGGACCCTTGAGCTGTTTCGCCAGGATGAAGGCAAGCTCCACTTCGACGCGCGGCTTGCAGTAATTCGCATGCGCGACCTTGGCGCCGTCGGCGATCATCATCGAATCGAGCAGATAGCCGTAATCCGGCTCGTCGATCATCGAGGAGCGCTGCATCGCCTTCGAGGTGAGCCCGACCTTGTGGCCGATCAGCCGGGCGCCGGCGGCGATCCTGCGTTTGTTCACTTCGCTCGAGATCGCGTAGCTGTCCTCGAGCGTGATGGCCGGAAACGTGGTCGAAAGCTGAGCCGCCTGTTTACGGTCCTTTTCCGCCGCCATCAGGATATCGGCGGCCTTCTTGCGGTCGGCATCGGACAGCATGAATTGTTATCCTGCGTGTCGAGGTATCCTGTACCGGCTCGGCCGAGAAAATCAATTGAAGCTGTCGAGGCAGGCCGGCTCGCGCTTTCGCTTGATGAAAGCGATCACGGAGTGAGCCTGCACTTATTCATCACAAGTTTGTCAAACCGGAATTGAGTGCATTGTTATCGGCTGCGCGGGCGGGTATAGGCCCGGACCCGCCAAAAAGCCGGACAGGGGCAAATGCTGTCCGTGCAAATCCAACACGAATTTCACAAGGCCGTATCGACGATGATTAATAGCCTGACATGGAAGATCGCAACGATAGCGACTGCTGTCGCCATTATCGTGACGCCCGCTGCCTTGGCATCGGCGACCGAAGGTCCGATAACGCACGCGAGCACGGTTCATAAGTACGCGAATATTGACGGAGTAAATATCTTTTATCGCGAAGCTGGACCGGCATCCGCTCCGACAATTCTGCTCTTGCACGGCCTTCCTTCGTCGTCGCGCATGTTCGACACCCTCATCCCAATGCTTGCTGACCGGTACCATCTGGTGGCGCCGGACTATCCCGGTTTCGGCCATTCCGATGCGCCGCCGCCGGACAAGTTCGGCTATACGTTCGAGAACATCGCGAATGTCATCGACAAGTTCACGCAAGCGCTGGCACTGAACAAATATGCGCTTTATGTGAACGACTACGGCGGCCCGGTCGGATTTCGCCTGGCGAGCGCGCATCCCGAGCGCGTGACCGCCATCGTCGTTCAGAACGCGGTTGCCCATAATGACGGTCTTGATGAAAAGCGCTGGGCGGGACCGCGGGCATTCTGGGCCGATCGCGCAAAATATGAAGATCAGTTTCGGCAGCGGCTGATCTCGCCGCAAGGAGCGAAGGCGCGGCATGTTGGAAGCTCGCCACACCCGGAACGGTACAGCCCCGATCTCTGGGATGACGAAGCCGCATACCTGAACAAGCCAGGCGTCGCGCAAATCCAAGTCGAGTTGTTCTACGACTACCGGACCAATGTCGCCGCTTATCCGGTTTGGCAGGACTATCTGCGCACCCACAAGCCGCCCGTGCTGGTCGTCTGGGGCAAGTACGATCCCAGCTTCGCCTTGCCCGAGGCCGAGGCCTACAAGCGCGAGATGCCGGATACCGAGATTCATATCCTGAACGCCGGCCACTTCGCGCTCGATGAATCGGTCGACGAAATCGCCGCGATTATGCGGACTTTTTTGGCACACAAGCTGCCCCGGTCGTGACCGCGATACCAGCCAAGGCCGAAGGGCTCAGCGCTTCACTTTCGTGTCGACTTTGAATGTGGCCTGCGTCTTCTTGGTGATCTCGTCGACCGTCACGCCGGGCGCGAGCTCGATCAGCGTCATGCCGCCCCCGCCCTTACGGTCGATGTTGAACACGCCGAGATCGGTGATGACCATGTCGACGACGCCGGCGCCGGTGAGCGGCAAATTGCATTTGTGAAGCAATTTCGGCTCGTCCTTGGCGGTGTGCTCCATGATCACGACCACCTTCTTGACACCGGCGACGAGATCCATCGCGCCGCCCATGCCCTTCACCACCTTGCCGGGGATCATCCAGTTGGCGAGGTCGCCGTTCTCGGCCACCTGCATGGCGCCGAGCAGCGCGATGTCGATGTGGCCGCCGCGGATCATCGCGAACGAATCCGCGGAAGAGAAAAAGCTGGTGGTGGGCAACTCGGTGACGGTCTGCTTGCCGGCATTGATCAGGTCGGGGTCTTCGTCACCTTCATAAGGAAACGGACCGAATCCAAGCATGCCGTTCTCGCTCTGCAACTGCACAGTCATGCCGGCGGGAATGTAATTCGACACCAGTGTCGGGATGCCGATGCCGAGATTGACGTAGAAGCCGTCGCGCAATTCCTTGGCGGCGCGCTCCGCCATTTGGTCACGGGTCCAGGGCATATTCTTCTTCCTAAAATGCTTTTTGTTTGCGCATGATTTTGTCCGAAAACCGGTTCCCGCTTTTCGGGATCATGCGCTGGCGCGCTTGCGCACGGTGCGCTGTTCGATGTGCTTCACGGCGTTCGGCACATTGACGATGCGCTTCACATAGACGCCCGGCGTGATGATGTCGTCGGGATTGAGCTCGCCCGGCTTCACCAGGTTCTCGACTTCCGCGACGGTCATCTTGCCGGCGGTCGCCATCATCGGATTGAAGTTGCGCGCGGTCTTCCGGTAGACGAGGTTGCCTTCGGTGTCGCCCTTCCAGGCGTGCACGATCGACAGATCGGCGATCAGTCCGCGCTCCATGATGTAGCGCTCGCCGTCGAAGGTGCGTTCTTCCTTGCCCTTGGCGATGTCGGTGCCGACGCCGGTGCGGGTGAAGAAGGCCGGGATGCCTGCGCCGCCGGCGCGGATACGCTCGGCCAGCGTGCCCTGCGGATTGAATTCGATCTCTAACTCGCCGGCGAGGAACTGCTGCGCGAACAGCTTGTTCTCGCCGACGTAAGACGAGATCATTTTCTTCACCTGCCGCGTATCGAGCAGCAGGCCGAGCCCGGCGCCGTCGACGCCGGCATTGTTCGATACGATGGTGAGATTTTTGACGCCGGACTCGCGGATCGCCTGGATCAGCGTCTCCGGAATGCCGCAGAGGCCGAAGCCCCCCGCCATGATCAGCATGCCGTCCTTGAGCACGCCGGCGAGCGCCGCCTTTGCGTCGGGATAGACCTTATTCATTGAACTCCACCACTCTCGCCGCCCGTTTCCGGGTCTATATCGACCATGGTGGAAGGCGAGGTCAACCCAGCCGGGTCGGCAGCGGCAGACCATGCGGATAGTAGGTCCACACCACAAACAGCGCGGCAAATATGACCGCGGCCAGCACGGCCGCGAAGCCGCGATGGTTGAGGGACAGCAGGTTGCCGATGATGGTCGCAATAAAGACCAGCACGGCGAGCACCCCGACATAAATCCAGTTCACGGTGGCAAGGTCGATCGGCATGGGCTTGATACTCCAGGTGGCGGGACAGGACCCGATGTTAGCGAAAGGAACCGCCGTCCGCGACCGGCACCTTCCCTTTCCTATAGCGTAAGTTTGCCTCTATACATGCGCGCCCAAGATTTGCGCACCCAAGATTTGCGCGCCCAAGACCTGAGTATCCATGCCGAAAGTTCTCATCCTCACCGAAGTCCAGGAAGCGATGCGGGCCCGTTACCGGGCCATGCTGCTTGAGCGGTTCCCGCAGCTCACCATCGACGTGGTCGGGCACCACGGCGACGTCGACCCCTACATTGGCGAGATCGAAATTTTGCTGTGCTTTTCGCCGCCGATGGCCGACCACGTCGTGCGCGACGCGAAAAAGCTGAAATGGATCCAGGCGCTCGGCACGGGCGTCGACAACATCGTCGACCTGCCATCACTCGGCAAGGAAGTGCTGGTCACCAACGTGCGCGGCATCCACGGACCGCCGGTATCGGAAGCCGCGATCTCCTACATGCTGGAGCTGGCGCGCAAGCTGCCGGACGCAACGCGCGCGCAGGAGAAACGCGAGTGGGTGCGCTGGCCGGCGCAGCTGCTGCACGGCAAGACCGTCGGCATTCTCGGCGTCGGGTTGATCGCGGAAGCGCTGGCGCCGATCTGCAAGGCGTTCGGCATGACCGTCGTCGGCATCAGTTCGGGTCCGCGCGCAACATCCGGATTCGACCGGATGGTTCATCGCGACGATCTGGTGAAGATTGCCGGCGAGCTCGACTACTTGGTTGCGCTCACGCCACTTACCAAGGAAACGCGCGGCATCGTCGGCACCAAGGTGCTCGCCGCCATGAAACCGAGCGCCTATGTGGTGAACGTCGCGCGCGGCGGCGTGGTCGATGAGCCGGCGCTGATCGAGGCGCTCGACAAGGGCACGATCGCCGGCGCCGCGCTCGACGTGTTCGCGCAGGAACCCTTGCCGCCGGACAATCCGATCTGGCGCGCCAAAAACGCGCTGATCTATTCGCATCTCGGCGGTTATTCCGAAGGCTATGAAGATCGCGCCATGCCGACCATCGCCGGCAACATGGCTTGTTACCTTGCGGGCGAGCCCCGAAAAATGGTCAATATCGTGCGCGCGCCCGCCTCCTGGGGAAAATAAGATGCAACTTTCCGAACGGCTGAACACGCCGATCTCGACCGCGGAACTTGAGCGGCGCTGGCGCGCGACGCGCGCCGCCATGGAGAAGGCGAAGATCGACGTTCTGCTGATGCAGAACAACAACGATCACATGGGTGGCTACGTGCGCTGGTTCACCGACATGCCGGCGACCAACGGCTATCCGAACACGGTGGTGTTTCCGCGCGACGGCGGGATGACGGTCGTGTGCCAGGGCCCGTTCGGCGGCAGCGAAGCGACCGCGCAAGGCGATCAGACCTGGCGCGGCGTGAAGCAGATCCTGACCACGCCGAGCTACGCCTCGGCGCATTATACCAAAGAGTACGACCCGGAACTCGCCGCCAAGGCGCTCAAGCCTTTCGCCAAGGCGACCATCGGTTTCCTCGGCACCTATCAGATGTCCTACGCGACGCTCGATTACATCAAGCGCACGTTTCCGGATGCGCGTTTTGTCGACGCCTCCGACATGGTCGACCGCATCAAGGTGATCAAAAGCGCGGAAGAGATGGAATTGGTCAAGCGCGCGGCGCTGATGCAGGACGGCGCGATGCGGGCCGCGTTCGCCGCGGTGAAACCCGGCATGCGCGACGTCGAAGTGGCCGCGGTCGCGCAGCATTACAGCCAGTGCCACGGCAGCGAGAACGGCATCTATCTCTGCGCCTCGATGCCGCTCGGCAGCCCGTCGAAATTCTCCAACCGCCATTTGCAAAACCGCGTCATCCAGAAAGGCGACCAGATCGCGCTGCTGGTTGAGGATAACGGGCCCGGCGGCATGTACACCGAGCTCGGCCGTTCCTGCGTCATCGGCGTGAAAGTGCCGCAGGAAATGAAGGACGAGCTCGCCTTCTGCAAGGAGGCGCGCAAGTTCACGCTCGACCTGCTCAAGCCCGGCACGCCCTGCAAGGATATCTGGGACCAGTTCAACGCCTTCATGCGCAAGAACGGCCGGCCGACGGAAGCGCGGCTCTACTGCCACGGTCAGGGCTACGACCTGGTCGAGCGGCCGCTAGTGCGCGACGACGAGCCAATGCCGATCGAGAAGGACATGAACATCGTCGTCCATCCGACCTACATCCACGGCGGCTACCTGAACTGGCTGTGCGACAACTACCTCATCGGCGGCAACGGTCCCGGCGACCGCCTGCACCAATTTCCGGAAGAGGTCGTCGAAGCCGGATAGAGCGAATTTCTCTTCAATGGAGTGACAGTGACTATGTACAAGACAGTGATGGCGGCCGCGCTCGCGGGTTTCCTGGCGTTCACGGGGACAGCGCGCGCCGCGGGTTTTCCGGATCATACGCTGACGATGATCATTCCGTTCGCGGCCGGCGGGCCGACCGACGTGCTCGGCCGCGTCATGGCGCAACGCATGGGCGAGATTCTCGGCCAGACCGTGATCGTCGAGAACATCGGCGGCGCCGGCGGCATGACCGGCTCGAAGCGCGCGGCCGAGGCGACGGCGGACGGGTACACCATGGTGCTCGGCACCGTCGGCACGCACGCGCAAAACCAGACGCTTTACAAGCATCCGGCCTACAATTCCGTGACCGACTTCACGCCGGTCGGGCTGATCGCCGAAGTGCCGATCGTGCTGATCACGCGCAAGGACCTGCCGGTCAACAACCTCAAGGAATTCGTCGCCTACGCCAAGGCAAACCAGGCCAAGATGCAGTTCGGCTCGGCGGGCGCCGGCTCGGCTACGCATCTCGGCTGCGTCGTGCTCAACACCGCGATGGGCGTGAAGATCGTGCACGTACCGTACAAGGGCACGGGCCCTGCCATGCAGGATCTGATCGGCGGCCGCATCGACTATCTCTGCGAGATCATCAGCACGGCGAAGCCGCAGATCGACGGCGGCCGCGTGAAGGCGATCGCGATGATGACCAAGGAACGCTCCGCGGTCGAAAAAGACGTGCCGACCAGCGCCGAGCAGAGCCTCGACGTGCAGGCCTATACCTGGAACGCGCTCTTCCTGCCGAAAGGCGCGCCCGCCGACGTCGTCAAGAAGCTCAACAGCGCGATGGTGCAGGCGATGAAGACGCCCGCCGTGCACGACCGCCTGGAAGGGATCGGCGCGCAGATGGTGGCGGAAGACCGGGCCTCTCCGGACTACCTCGCCAAGTTCGTCAAGAGCGAAATCGAGAAATGGGCGGCACCAATCAAGGCGAGCGGCGTTCTCGTGGACTGATATCCGGCGCGGGGGCTTCGAGGCCCCCGCCCCTTTTCTGCAACACGGAGGTTTGCCATGGCCGAGGTCAAAACCGTCAACCCTGAAGCGCTCGGCAAGCCGCTGGGCCAATACTCGCACATGACGCGGGTGAAGGCGTCGGAGCTCATCTTCATCGCCGGGCAGGTTTCGGTCGACAAAGGCGGTAACATCGTCGGCGCCGGCAGTTTCGACGCCCAGTGCATGCAGACCTTCGCCAATATCGAGACCGCGCTGAAATCCGTCGGCGCCGGCTGGGGCAACGTCGCCCAGTTCACCACCTATATGGTGCGCGCGCAGGACATTCCGCTGTTCATGAAATACCGGCTGCGGGAATTCCCGAAGATGTTCGCGAACGGCGCCTACCCACCCAACACGCTGCTGATGATCGACCGGCTGGTGAACGAACAGCTGCTGCTCGAGGTGCAGGTGATCGCGGCGATCTAGTCGACGATCGCGCCGCTGCGGCGCTCGCGCGCGTATTTCACGAGCGCGAGGAAGCGATAGAGCCCGTGCACGAACTTGCCGTAAGGCAGGCTCAGGAACAGGCCGAGCACGACGCCGAGATGCACGGCGAGCAAAATGCCCATCGCGGGCGTGTCGCGCAGCAGCATCAGCAGGAAACCGGTCAGGCTGGTAAGAAACAGCATGGCGATGAACGCCGTGTCCATGCCGCGATGCGCAGTGTCGGTCAGCGCCGGATCGCGGCGGCGCGACAGCATGAACAGTCCCGCCGGGCCGACCAGCAGCCCGATGCCGCCGAGAATGCCGAGCACCACCGGCAAGCTGTAGAACGGATACGGCGCGCGCCACGCGAAGCCGTAGTGATAGAGCGTCGCGACCGAGGTGGCGGCGAAGCACAACAGGAAGCCGTAGAACGTCAGATGATGATAGACGCGCCGCGCGGGTGACGGCTGCTGGTCCTCGCTGGTGCAACCGCCACCGCCGCCGTGCAGATACGTCAAATGCGCGGTATCGGCCACCGCGCGGCCAATCGCGGCCAAGCCGGCGCGGGGACCGTCACCGTTGATGTCGCGCCAGAACGCGCGCAGGCTGAATGTGAAGGCGAGAATCGCGTAGACCGTCACCGCGCCGAACAACGCCACCATCGCATTGTGCGGCATCAGCGCGTAGAAATCGCCGGAATGGCGGCCCCACAGCACCGCCGGATTTTCAAACGCGACGAAGCCGATGATGAAGAGCGCGACACTTGCCGCCGCCAGCATGGTGATGGCGAGGCCGTTGCGCTCGAAAGCGCCCGACAGAGACGCGGGCCACGCATAGGTCGCGTGGCTTTGGTTGCGTACTTTGGCGAGCGTCGCCGGCACGTTCACGTTGAATTCGTGCGGCGGCGAATACTGGCAATCGGGATAGCAGGCGCCGCACTGGTGGCAGAGGTTGGCGAGATAATTGAGATCGCCGTCGCCGAAGAAGCGGCGCATCTCCATCGCCGGAAACACCGCGCACAGCCCTTCGCAATAGCGGCAGGCATTGCAGATCGTCATCAGCCGGTCGGCTTCCTGCAGCGCCTCGGGACGTCCTTGGTTCATGGTGGTGATACCGGATACACCGTTCGTCCCCGCGAAAGCGGGGACCTTACGATCGATGAGTTAGCGATCACAGCCCCTGGATTCCCGCTTGCGCGGGAATGAACGGAGTGTGAGGCGGACCGCGCGCCGAACATCTCAGTTCTGTGCATGCGAAGCCGCTCCCTGCCCGGCGAGACGGCCGAAGACCGCCCCGATGGTCATGCCGATGCCGGCGAGGTAACCCTTGCCGAGAACGTTGCCGGCCATGATCTCGCCGGCAGCAAACATGTTGCCGGAAGACTTTCCATCGGCGAGCAGCATGCGGCTTTCCTCGTTCACGCGCACGCCGAGATAGGTAAACGTAATGCCGGGCCGCAGCGGATAGCCGTAGAAAGGCGACTTGTCGATTGCGCGCGCCCAATGCGATTTTGGAATTGCCAAGCCTTCGGTGCCGCAATCGTCGAGCTGGGTGTGGTCGAACGTGCCGGGCTTAACCGCGGCGTTGAAATCGGCAACGGTTTTTCCCAGCGCGGCCGGATCGAGCTCGAATTTTTGCGCCAGCTCGCGGATGGAATTGGCCTCCACCGCCGGAAAGATCGACGGCATGAACTGCCGGATCGATTTGGCGTCGATGATGGAATAGGCGATCTGCCCTGGCTGCTGCGCCACCAGCCGGCCCCAGATGGCGTAGCGTTTCGGCCAGGTGTCCTCGCCTTCGTCGTAGAAGCGCTGGGCGTCCCTATTGACCACGATGCCGAAGATGATGCTGTCGAGGCGCGTGGCGATGCCGCCGTCGAATTTCGGCGCACGCGCGTCGATCGCAACTGCGTGGCACTGCGTGGGGTCGCCAACCGGCATCACGTCGCTATCGAGCAGCATGCGCAGCACGTCGCCGCGGTTATAGGGCGTGCCGCGAATGAGGAAGTTGTCGGCGGCGTCGCCCCAGTGCTGCTTCAGCCATTCGATATTGGCTTCAAAGCCGCCGGCTGCCGCCACCAGCGCCCGGCCGCGGATGCTGGCCGATTTGCCGTCGCGCTTGATGGTGGCCGAGATGAAATAGCCCTGCTCGATGTTCAGCGAGGTCACCGGCGAATCGTAAATCGCGGTGACGCCGAGCGCTTCCGCCTGACGGTACAGCGTGTTGAGCGCGCCGCGCCCGCCGCCGAGGAAGAAGGCGTTGGTCTTGCCGAGGCTGAGCGTGCCGCCGAGCGGCGGCTGGAAGCGGACGCCCTGCGCATCCATCCAGCCGATCAATTCGTTCGAGCGATTGACCGTCAGCCTGGCGAGCGCCTCGTCGGTCTGCCCACCGGTGACACGGTAAAGGTCGTCGAGGAATTCGTCCTCGGCGTAAGGCCCGGTCATGGTCGGCGCGGTGCCGTCGTGCGCGCAGCGCAAATTGCGAGTGTGACGCGTATTGCCGCCACGATAGAATTCCGGCGCGCCTTCGATCACAATGACGCGGCAGCCCGCGCGCGCGGCTGTGATGGCCGCGCACAGAGCGGCATTGCCGCCTCCGACCACCACCACGTCGAAGGGTTGGGAAAGGTCCACGCTTCTTTCGCCTCGCTAAACACGGCGTCCGAACACCGCCGAGACCCGACTGCTATCGATCTGCTCGCATGTTCGCTTGGCTGCCGTCAATCCGGCGTGGCGTGTGCGCTGAAAAGCCCCGGCGTTACTCTGACACGGCCCCGTAGAACGCACGGGCGTCGGCGGTGAAGGCCGCGCGCGACTGCGGATCGAGATAGAGCATGTGGCCGCCGCGGTAGAGCTTGAGCGAGACGCGGCCGGGCGCGCCGATCTTCGGCAGATGATTGAGCACGTAGCGCGAGATCGCGTAGGGCGTGACCAGATCGCTATAGCCGTGCGCGACCATCAGCTTGAAGGACGAGTTGAGCGCCAGCAGCTCGCGCAGGTCGCGGCTGAGGCTGACTTGGTCGCGCCCGCCGCCATTGCCCCATTTCCATTTGTGCGCCACGTCGGAGGCGAGCAGCGTGTAGGTCATCTCGGTCTTGAAGCCGAGCTCGTTGCGCGCGTAATTGGCAAACGCGCCGCCATAGGCGCGCGTGACGCCGTCGAGGATCGGATCGTCGCCGGAATCGGAAGCCGATTCCGGGAACGGATCGGGCGCCGCGAAGGTCGCGTCATACGGGCTCACCACCTCGTGCTCTTTCGCGCGCAGCTGCTTGATATAGGCGCCGTGGATGAAGCCGCGCGCCTTGCTCACCACATCGACCGGCAATCCGGTCATCTGCGCGACCTTGGCGTAGAAGGCTTGCGCGGCGTTGCCTTCGAGCTCCGGCCCGGCCAGCGTCGTCAGATAGTCGGTCATCGCGAAACGCTCGGCGGCGGCGAGTGCGGCCGGCGTGAAGGCGTGCTGGCGCTCGAGCTCGGCTGCCGCCAGCGAGGGAAGCTGCAACGCGGCGCCGAGCGCATAGGCCCGGTTACCGAACTGGAACGAGCCCTCCATCAGTGGCGACAGCATGATGATGCCGTTGACGACGACGCCCTGCTCGTCCCACGCGGCGCGCGCGACCTTGACGGCGCGGAAGCCGCCATAGCTCTCGCCCAGAATATATTTCGGCGATCCGCTGCGGCCGCTGTGCGCGAGATAAAGCGCGATGGTCTTGGCGAGCACCTGCGCGTCCGCGCGCACGCTCATGAAATCGCCCTCGTCGCCCGGCTTCGCTGTGCGGCTCCAGCCGGTGCCGATCGGATCGATCAGCACCAGATCGGTGAAGGCGAGCCAGCTGTCGGGATTATCGCGCATCTGCGCGTTGCCGACATTGCGCGCATCCGGCCCGAAGTCGAGGATCTTCGGTCCGACGAGGCCGAGATGCAGATAGGCGGAGGCTGCGCCCGGGCCGCCATTGAACACGAAGGTCAGCGGCCGCGTCGCGTTGTTTGCGCCCTTGAGCACGTAGGCCGTGTAGAAAACCGCCGCCGAGCGCTCGCCGCTCTGCTGGTAGAGATTGAGCGTGCCCGCGGTCGCCGTATAGGCGAGCGTGCGGCCGTGAAGCTGGATCGCATGTTCGGTGACAGCGTCCGGCGGCAACAAACGAAGCACACCGGGATCACCGGACGGTTTCTGTTCGCCGCCCTGAGGCCCTCCATGCCGTGGCTGCGCGACGGCCGGCGCGGCGGCGAGCGCGAGCATCAAAATGAATGTACGAAAAATGCGAATGACCATTGTCGGCTCCGGTCGCAGGCCGGCAGCGGCCTGACGGTGAAAATAACGCATCCCGAACCTTCGATCTAAAGGCGCAATACGGCGTTTTCTGGTGCGGGTCCGCCCCGCGGACCGCGCTGCCGCCCGTGTTTCCTTTTATGGCTCCACGGCTTAGTGTCGGGCGAGCGATTTTCTCCCGTTTCGTATGGTCGAAAGTATCTGCCACGATCATGAAAGCAGCGCCCTTCGAGTATTCCCGGCCCTCCGACATCGACGAAGCCTGCGCGCTGCTTGCCGCCGACGAAAACGCACGCGTCATCGCCGGCGGGCAGACCTTGGTGCCGATGATGGCGATGCGGCTGTCGCGCCCCACCCGGCTGATCGATATCAATCGCATTGCGGCGCTCTCCTACATCCGCGAGGACGGCGACGGCATAGCGATCGGCGCCACCACGCGGCAATGCATGGTCGAGCGCGACCGACTGATCGCGGAGCGCCTGCCGTTGCTGGCCAAGGCCATGCCCTGGATCGGGCATGCCGCAACCCGCGCGCGCGGTACCGTCGGCGGCTCGCTGGCGAACGCCGATCCGGCCGCGGAACTTGCGCTGATCGCGATCACGCTCGACGCGACGTTGACGTATCGCGTCGTCGGGCAGTCCATCAACGTGCCGGCATCCGAATTTTTCGTCGGCCCGATGACCACAGCGTTGCCGGCTGGCGCATGCCTTACGGCCGTGCGGTTTTCGGTCTGGCGCAGTGGCAAGATCGGTACCGGATTTCACGAGGTGAACGCGCGGCGCAGCGATTTCGCCTTCGTCTCGGCGGCGGTGCAGCTTTCGCTCGGCGTCGACAATACTTGCCGCCGCATGGCCATCGGCATCGGCGCGCTGGGCGACTTGCCGATTCGCCTCACCAAGGCCGAACAGCAATTGACCGGCACGCGGCTGGACAAGAAGGCGGTTGAAACAAGCCTGCGCGCCGCGCTCGCCACGGTGGACGCGCTCTCCGATCTGCACGCCAGCGCCGAGTACCGCCGGCGCGTCGCGGTCAAGCTTGCTGCGCGCGCGATCGCCGATGCCGTAAGGGAAGCCAGGGTAACCGGCCATGCGCATTGAGCTCACCGTCAACGGCGAAAAGCGCGCAGCCGAGGTCGAGCCGCGCACGACGCTGCTCGACTGCCTGCGCGATAACCTCGCGCTCACCGGCGCGCATGCCGGCTGCGAGCATGGCGTTTGCGGCGCTTGCACCGTGCTGCTCGACGGCACCGCCGTGCGCTCGTGCCTGATGTTCGCGGTGCAGGCGGACGGACTTCCGATCACCACCATCGAGGGATTGGCGCCCGGACCCGGCGAACTCTCGCTGTTGCAGGATGCGTTCTGCGAAACTCACGGCATGCAGTGCGGCTACTGCACGCCGGCGATGATCCTGGCCGCGCACGCGCTGCTCGCCGGCAATCCCGAGCCGACGCGCGAGGAGATCGTCGAAGCGATTTCCGGCAACCTCTGCCGCTGCACCGGTTACGCGCAGATCGTCGAGGCGATTTCGCTCGCGGCCGAGCGCATGCGCGGCGCCAACCGTCCGGCGGGCGAGTCATGAGCGCGCCGTCCGCCTTCCGCTTCGTTTCCGCCGACCGCCGCGTGCGTGAGGATCGCCGCTTCGTGGTCGGCAAAGGTCACTTCGTCGCCGACATCGATATCCCAAACACCAAGCATGTCGCGCTGGTCACCTGCCCGCACCCGGCCGCGTGGATCAAGAGCATCGACAAGAAAGCGGCGCTTGCCATGCCGGGCGTGCACTACGTGCTCGACGGCCATGAACTCGCGGAAGCAACCCTGCCGCTGGCCACCGGGCTCGAGACGCCGAATGTTCCGCGGCGCCCGCTCGCCGTCGACGTCGCGCGGTTTTCCGGCGAATGGGTTGCCGCCGTGGTCGCCGATACGCGCGCGCTCGCCGAGGATGCCGCCGAGGCGATCGACATAACCTACCATCCGCTGCCCTTCGTGCTCGACGCCGAAAAAGCACTCGAAAAAGACAGCCCGCTGGTGCATGCCGAGCACGGCTCCAATGTGCTGCTCGACAAGACTTTCGTGTGGGGCGAGGTCGAAAAGGATTTTAACGATAGCCCGCGGAAATTGTCATTGCGGGTGAAGTGGGGCCGCAGCTCGACCGTGCCGATCGAGACTTTCGGCGTGGTGGCGAGCTGGGACCCCTGGCGCGAAATGCTCGACGTCTGGGCCTCGATCCAGATGCCGCGCTATCCCGAGCAGATCGGCGCAGCGCTGAAAATCCCGGCGTCGTCCGTGCGGCTGCATCACGACGTCGATGTCGGCGGCAGCTACGGCATCAAGCGCGGCATCAAGCATGCCGTTCTCACCGGCTACCTCACGCGGCGGCTCGGCTTTCCGGTGCGGCTGATCGAGGACCGGCTGGAGAACATGCGCGGCGGCGACGCGCACGGGCCGGAGCGGCTGTTCGACGTCGAGGTGGCGTTCGACGACAGCGGCATCGTGCGCTCGATGAAGATGCGCGCGCTGGAGAACGTCGGCGCCTATGCCGGCCGCTCGCCGTTCCAGCTCGGCAAGCCGATCGGCTCCATTGTCGGGCCGTACAAGATCAAAAGCGTCGAGTACCGCGCCATCGCGGTGCTCTCCAACAAGACCACACAGGAGGCGGTGCGCGGCTTCGGCCAAGGGCCGACCAATCTTGCTCTCGAGCGCATGATGGACGAAGTGGCCGATACACTCGGCCTCGATCCGCTGGAGGTGCGCCGCCGCAACCTGATCCGGCACGACGAGTTTCCCTACACGATCCCGAGCGGCACGGAATACGACAGCGGCAATTACGAGACCGTCATCGACAAGGTGCTTGCCGGCAGCGGCTATGACGATCTGAAGAAGGAACGCGACCGGCTGCGCAAGGAAGGCATGCTCGCCGGCATCGGCATCGCCGCCTGCCTCGAGCCGAGCGGCGGCAACGCGACATTCGAAGCGCTGCTCAATCCGAAGATCACCACCTCGACTTTCATGGATTCCTGCCGCATCAGCGTGGACGGCACTGGCGCGATCACCGCCACCATGCACACCACATCGTCGGGGCAAGGCCACGAGACGCTGGTCGCCACAGTCATCGGCGAGGTCTTGCAGATCGATCCCGACACGATCCGCGTTACGCGGCCGGACTCGCTGTCCTCGCTGCCGAGCGGCACGCCAGTCGGCAGCCGCATGGCGATCATGCTGGGTGGCGCGGCTTTCCATGCCGCGAACAAGATCAAGGACAAGCTCACCGCCATCGCCGCCCACGATCTCGGCATTCCGGCCGAGCGCGCGGCCTACAAAGACGGCGCGGTGTTCGACAAGGACGCACCACAGAACAAGCGAGCCTGGGACGAGCTTGTGACGATCGCGCATCGCAACATCCACCGGATGCCGGCGGGTATGGAGCCGGGCCTTGCGGTGAGCCACGTCATGTCGGTGCCGACCGGCGGCACGTTGCCGGGTGCCGATGGCCGTGTGCAGATGTATCCCTGCTTCTCTTTCGAGTTTCACCTGATGCTGGTCAAGATCGACCCCGATCTCGGCGTGCCCGAGATCGTGCGCTACAAGCTCGGGCACGACTGCGGCACGCAAATCAACCCGAAGATCGTGCGCGGCATGACGCTGGGCGGCATCGCGCACGGCATCGGCGCGGCGCTCTACGAGGAGTTCGCGTATAACGACGAAGGCCAGCTGATCGCGCAGACCTTCATGGATTATCTGCTGCCGTCCTCGCATGAAGTGCCGGCGGTCGAGATCGTCGATCACGAGACGCCCTCGCCGCATACCGTGCTCGGGCAGAAGGGCTCCGGCGAATCCGGCTATCTCGGCGCGCCGGCGGCAATCGCCAACGCGGTCAACGACGCGCTGCGGCCGCTCGGCATTTCCGTCAACACGCTGCCACTGAAGGCGTCGAAGCTCGGCGACCTGATCGCCGCCGCGCAGAACGCGAGCAAGGACTAGCGAATGATCGTCGATGCGCACGCCCATCTGGTTCCGGCCGAGCTGCTGGCCGAAATCCGCAAGGAGAAAAGCCGGTTTCCCTCGGTTCGGCAGATCGAGGACGGCGGCCTCGCACTCGCGTTTGCCGGTGGCAAGCCGACGCGGCCGGTGCCGAGGCCGCTGTCGGATGTTGCCGCGCGTGTTGCGTGGATGACGACACAGAAGATTGACCGTCAGGTGGTCGGCGGCTGGGTCGACATGTTCGGCTACGAATTGCCGGCTGAGGAAGGCGACGTCTGGGCGCGGCTTGCGAACGATGTACTGCTCGACGCCGCCAGGGCCGAGCCGCGCTTCTTGCCGCTCGCCACCGTGCCGATGCAGGACGGCGTACGCGCCGCCACGGTATTGAAGAACGCGGTGAAGGCCGGCTTTGCCGGTGCGATGATCGGCACGCTGCCGCGCGGGGTCGGCAGCACGCTCGATCATGCCGACCTCGATCCGTTCTGGGCCGCCGCCGACGAGACCGGCGCGGTCATTCACATCCACCCGAGCTTCGACGCTGGGGACGTACGCGTGAACGATTTCGGCCTCGCCAACGGCCTTGGCCGCATCACCGACGCAGTGATTGCGGTGGCGCGTCTGGTCAGCAGCGGTCACGTGACGAAATACGTCAACGCGAAATTCTTCGTGCCGATGGGCGCGGCCGGGTTGCCGTTCGTGCTCGGGCGGCTCAAGCGCAATGCCGCGATCACCAAGGGCGTCGGCGATCCGGTCGAGGGGCTGGCGCGGCTTTATACCGACACCATCCTGCACGACGCGCGCGTCCTGAAATTCGTCGTCGAGATGATCGGCACCGAGCGGCTGATGATGGGCTCCGACATGCCCTTCCCGATCGGCGACGTGGAGCCGATGAAGATCGTTAGCGAGGCCGGTCTCAAAGACGAGCAAGCAGTATCAATCAACGGCGGCCTCGCCGCCAGGCTGTTCCGGCTCAAGTAGCCGCAAAATATGGGGAGGACAACAATGACAAAAATTCAGTCTCTCATCCGCTGGGCGGCCGCCCTGTGCGCCGCCGCCCCGCTCGCTCTCGCCGCCGCGCCGGCCACGGCGCAGGCCCCGGAAAAAGTCACCATCGTCGTGTTCAGCTTCCCCTCGCTCGGCGCGTTCATGCCGCCGGTGATCAAGGCGCAAAAGCTCGACGCCGCCCACGGGCTCGACATCGAATTCGTCGAGCGCACGCCGACCGCCTACACCACCCAATTCAACTCCGGTGAGTTCAAGGTCGGCGGCAGCGCCGCGCTGCTCACGATCGGCCTTGCGGATTTGCGCGGCGTGAAGGTGAAATATCTTTTCAACCTGTTCGATTTCTGGGGCACCGTCGTCACCTCGCGGCCGGAAGTGAAATCGCTGAAGGACCTCGAAGGCAAGGAGCTCGCCGCCGCACACGCCACCACCAATTACGTGATGTTCGAGTTCTTCGCCAAGAAGCTCGGCGTCGATGTGTCGAAGATCAAGGTGGTCAATACCGCGACGCCGGGCCTCGTCGGCTACGCCGTCGCCGACCGCGCCGACGCCGTGCAACTCTGGGAGCCGGCCTATACGCTGCTGAAGTCGAAGAAGCCCGACATCCGCATGCTCGACACGGGCATGAGCAAGACCTGGAGCGCCTTTGCCGGCGGCCAGAGCATCCCCTATCTCGGTGTCGCAGCGCATACCGACTGGATCGAGCAGCACGAAGGAGCGGTGCGCAAGCTTTATGCGACCTATAAGGCCGCCGCCGATTTCATCGCCAAAAATCCGGAAAAAGCGGCTGAAGAGATTGCACCGAAATCGACGCCGGACGATCGCAGGGCGCTGGTGTCGCTGATCAAGGCCAACGCCCGGCTCGGCATGGGCGTGGTGTCGGCCAACGACGTGCGTAAGCAGATCGAGGCGGTCTACAAGGCCGGCATGGACGTCGGCTTTCTCAAGTCGGCGCCGTCGCTGGACACAATCTACGCCAAGCCGATGCAATGATAAATTCGCGCTCGATGCGGGTTCTGCAAGCCACCGTCAGCATGCTGGTGCTGGCGGCGGCCTGGCAGGTCGCGTCGATGTTCTTTCCGCATTTCATCTTTCCGCCCGTCCCCGAGATCATTTCGCGCACCATCGAGATCCTCGTCACCGGCTCGCTGCTAATGGACGTGGTCGTGACTTCCGTGCGCATTTTCGGCGGACTGATCGGCGCATTCCTGCTCGGCTGCGTGCTGGCGCTGCTGATCGGACGCTCCAGGCTGATGGAGAATTTTCTCACGCCGGTGCTCACCTTTTTCCAGGGTATCCCGGCGCTGTCCTGGGTGGTGTTCGCGATCATCTGGTTCCACGGCACCGAATTCCGCGTGCTGTTCATCATGGTGATGACGACGCTGCCGGCGTTCACCTTCCAGATTCTCGACGCCTTCCGCTCGATGTCCAAGGACCTGCTGGAGATGACGCTGGCGTTCAGGCCAAGCCGCGTGATCTTGTTCCGCTTCCTGATCGTGCCGACCATCGTCCCCGGCATCCTCACCGCATTCAAAGTCAATCTGGGCAACGCCGCGCGTGTCGTCGTCGTCGCCGAGTTGGTCGGGGCGACCGGCGGCGTCGGCTATCAGTTGCTGCGCCAGCAACAACTGTTCGACATGGCTGGCGCTATGGCCTGGACACTACAGCTTGTTTTGTTCGTCCTGATTTTCCAGCAAACCATCACCGCGATCGAAACCCGCGTGCTGCGCTACCGGGCGGCGTCCGAGCGGGCGATCTGACCCATGAGCGCGGGCGCACCGGTGATCCGTTTCAGCGAGGTAAGCAAGGTGTTCGCGCGGCCGGACGGGCGCGGCGATTTCACCGCGATGGACAAGCTCTCGTTCGAGATCGGCAAGGGCGAGATCGTGGCGGTGCTCGGCAAGACCGGCTGCGGCAAATCGACCATGTTCAACATCGTCTCCGGCCTGATCGCGCCGACCTCCGGCGACGTCGCGGTCATCGGCCGCGACCCGTTCCGCGAGTTTGCGCACTTTCGCGGCAAGATCGGCATCGTGTTTCAGAACGACCGGCTGATGCCGTGGCGCAGCACGCTCGACAATGTGCTGCTCGGCTTGCAGATCCTGAACACGGATCCACAACAGGCGAACGAGGTCGCGCGCGGCTGGCTGGCGCGGCTCGGCCTCGCCGGGCATGAGAACGATTATCCGCACGCGCTTTCCGGCGGCATGCGCCAGCGCGTGTCGATCGCGCGCGCTTTTGCGGTCGATCCGGAGATTTTGCTGTGCGACGAGCCGTTCTCTTCCCTGGATGAAATGACGGCGCGCGACTTGCGCACGGAATTCATGCGGCTGGTGCGGCAGAACGGCAAGACCGCAGTCTTCATCACGCACCAAGTCAGCGAGGCGCTGGAAATCGGCGACCGCGTGCTGGTGTTCCACCGGCCGGCGCGCATCGCCTTTGAAACACGAGTTTCCGGCGATACCGACGACGCAGCGCGGCGCACGATACACGAACAGATCTTGCAGGTACTCTCGCTCGAAAGCGCGCCGGCGTGAGCGACATGCAGCCGCTCGACACGCCGCTGTGGAGCTTTTCGCTCGCGGTCTATGGCGCCGACGGCGTCGCCGCGGAATGTCTCGACTTGCAGGATCGTCTCGACCTCGACGTCAATCTGCTGCTGTTCGCGGCCTTTGCCGGCGCAGTCGGCGGTGTGACGCTAAGCGCGGAGGACTTGGCTGCCGCAACCGAAACCGTCGCGCCATGGCACAACGACGTGGTGCGCACGCTGCGCGAGGCGCGCCGCACGCTCAAGCCGCTGGCCGTTGACATCGAGGACCCGCTGCGCGTGGCGGCGACCTCCGTCCGCGCGCAGGTGAAAAACGCCGAGCTCAACGCCGAGAAAATCGAGCAGGCGATGCTGTGGACCTGGGGCGAGCGGCACTTCGAGGGCCGCCCGCGCGGCGACCGCAACGACGCGCTCGCCGCCAATCTTTCCGCCGTGCTCGCCTTCTACCGCGGGGATGGCCGCGACCAGTCGTCGATCGTCCGCCTGCGTGAAGCCGCGGCGCGTCAGGTGCGGAAAAGCTAGAAGCTCGAAATGTCATGCGCGGGCTTGAC
>JBAUHH010000151.1:0-13308 GCA_049680165.1 Pseudolabrys sp. | reverse complement strand
CGACCTGACAAGCACGCCATGCCCGGTCAATGCCGGGCATGATGCTGAGTGCAAGGCAAAGGATCATTCTCATGCTCAAGTTCTACTACAGCGGCGCGCCGAACCCGATGAAGGTCGCGCTGTTTCTCGAAGAAGCTGGCGTGCCCTACGAAGCCGTCCCGGTCGACACCCGCAAGGGCGACCAGCACAAGCCGGACTACCTCGCTATCAATCCGAACGCGAAGGTGCCGGCGATCGTTGACGGTGACGTTACGGTGTTCGACTCCAGCGCTATTCTGATTTACCTCGCCGAGAAGACCGGCAAATTCCTGCCGGCGAAAGGTGATAAGCAGCGCGGCGAGCTGCTGTCCTGGATGTTTTTCATTTCATCGGGCGTCGGGCCGTATTCCGGCCAGTCGGTGCACTTCCGCAATTATGCACCGGAGAAGATCGAATATGCGATCAACCGCTACATGTATGAGGCGCAGCGCCACTACGGTATCATCGAGGCGAGGCTCTCCAAGCAGAAGTACATGCTTGGTGATACCTACACGATCGTCGACATGAATCTGTGGGGCTGGGCGCGGCTTATCCCGAACGCACTCGGTGAGCAGTATTGGGCAAAATTCCCGAACGTGAAGCGGTTGGTCGACGAGATCTCCGCGCGTCCCGCGGCGTCGCGCGCCAACGCGCTCAAGGACAAGCACAAGTTCAAGACCGAGTTCGACGACGAAGCGCGCAAGGCCATGTTCAGGCACATGGACGTGAAGGTTGCCTGAACGCAAATCTCTCCAGGGACGACAACGGGCGGCTTCGGCCGCCCGTTTTTTATTCGAGCTCGATCGGCGTGAAGCTCAACGCGGCGTTGAACATCGCCGCGCGCACGCGGTTGACCGGGTGCGAATCTCCGAACAGCCGCAGTGTCTCCTTGCTGTCGCCCTGGATCACTACCACGTCGGCGGATTGCTCGCCGTGCCGCGAGAGCGCGCGCTGGCGCATGCGCTCGGCGATCTGGTCGATCTCGTCGATTTCGAGGATCTCGTCGAGGATACGCACGACGTGGATGACCTTGCGCGGCCGCTCCACCACCGTTGTGTGAACCAGCCGATGCGTCATGTCAGTCTCGCCCAAACCCGCGTGTGCAGAATACCCTTTGCAAAAAGAGCGCGCCACTTCCCTCGGGCGAAGGAAGTGGCGCTTCGTTCAAGCTCCAGTTGTTACTGGAACAGCTTCATCGCGTTGATCAGCGTCTGCAGCACGCCGAGGACGAGCGGGATGCCGACGAAACCCCACGCCAGAACGAGTTGAACGGTCGTGGTGCCTTCTGCTTGGTTTGCGGTTGCCATGTTCGTTTCTCCCTTATGCCCGAGCGCCGGCCGGAGCAACTCCCGGCTCGGTGCCGCGCGCGTCGTTGGCCTTCATGTGGTAGCGGGCGTTGACCGCTTTGACGAGGTAGTTGCAAATGAAGCCGATCACCAGCAACCCGGCCATGATGTACATGGTGGTGTTGTAGGCCTGCGCCTTCGGCACGCCGTGACTGACGTTGTAGGCGCGGATGTAGTTCACCAGCACCGGTCCGAAGATGCCTGCCATCGACCATGCGGTCAGCAGCAAGCCGTGAATGGCGCCGACGTAGCGCGTGCCGAACATGTCACGCAGATAGGCCGGCACGGTGGAGAATCCGCCGCCGTACATGCTGATGATGATCAGGAACGCGCACACGAACCCGGCCACGCTGCCGATCGAGCCGGTGTAGGGCACCGTGCAGTACAGCACGAAGCCGAGCACCATGAACACGAAGTAGGTGTTGCGCCGGCCGATGTAGTCCGACGTGGAGGCCCAGAAGAAGCGGCCGCCCATGTTGAACAGGCTCATCAGACCGACGAAGCCGGCCGCCGCGATCGGCGTAATATGGCCGGGGAACATTTCCTGGCTCATGGCGGAGGCCTGACCGAGCACGCCGATGCCGGCGGTCACGTTCAGGCAGAGTACCCACCAGATCAGCCAGAACTGCGGCGTCTTCAATGCGTCGTAAACGAACACGTCGTTCCGGGTGATCAGCCCCACCGACTGCGTCGGCGCGACGTAACCGGCCGGCTTCCAACCCGGCGCCGGTACGCGCACGATGATCGAGCCGACGATCATGAAGACGAAGTACACGATGCCGAGCACGATGAAGGTTTCGGCAACGCCGACATGAGTAGCGGTGTTGAATTTGCTCATTAGCCAAACTGAGAGCGGCGCGGCGATGAACGCGCCGCCACCGAAGCCCATGATGGCCATGCCGGTCGCCATGCCCGGACGGTCGGGGAACCACTTGATCAGCGTCGAGACTGGCGAGATGTAGCCGATGCCGAGTGCACAGCCGCCAATCACGCCGTAGCCAAGATAGATCAGCCATAGCGTGTGCGCATAAACGCCGATCGCGGAGATGAAGAAGCCGCCGGCCCAGCACAGGGCAGCGGTGAACATCGCGCGGCGCGGACCGCCTTCCTCAACCCAGCGGCCGAACACCGCCGACGAAACGCCGAGGAAGAAGATGGCGATGGAGAAGATCCATCCCAGCTCCGTCAATTTCCAGTCGCCGGGCCCCGACTGCGTAATGCCGAGCAATTTTGTCATCGGCAAATTGAATACGCTGTAGGCATAGGCTTGGCCGATGCACAGATGCACGCACAACGCGGCGGGCGGCACCATCCAGCGGCTGTATCCCGGTTTTGCGATCGTGTGACTGCGATCGAGAAACGAGAGCAAACTCATCGCGCGGTCCTCCTTGGATCCCCAGAGTTAGTTTTTATGATCAGACCGCGGATAAGCATTTTCGCCCCCTGAGTCTGGCGATTGCAGAGTGCGGATGGGCATTTATTGAATCAATAAACGTGTTCCTATGACCCGATAGGAAGTTTGAATGTCGATATAGCAAACGACTATTGTGCTTTTAAGTCGAGGCTAAATTGGCTTTGAACGATTCTAAAATTCGTTTTGGGCAAATCTAAATCGGTGATGGCGAGCGACGTGCTTGCTACGAAAGTAGTATGCGCTGCGCAAACAGTGTGCGCGTCAATCAATCCGCCATTGTGGACGCGAGCCGGCGTGCTTCCGTCACCAGGGCTGCGGTGAGCGGAGTCATCGGCTCACGTGCCGGCGCAACCAAACCGATGGTGTGCGCTGCCTCCGGGTCGACGATCGGTATCGACCGGAGCACATCGGTGAGGCCAAGTGTCGCGGCCAAGCGCGCCGGCATTACGCTTGCCCACCGGCCCGTGCGCACGTGCGAGTACAACAGAATCATCGAATCCGATTCGAGCGTGATCGGTGGGTTGCCGCCCGCTTTGCGCAGCAACTGCTCGATGATACGGCGGTTTTGCATGTCGGGCGTCAACAGGCAGAGTGGGACTTGCGCGACCTCCGCCCACGTCACTTTCTCTCGGTCGCCGAGCGGCTGGTCAGCCGCGATTAGCAGCCGGTAGCGCTCGCGATAGAGCGGGACGATATTCAGGCGTGGCAGCGGTTCGTTGTCGATATAAGTCAGGCCGGCATCGATCTCGAAATTTTCCAGCAGCGAAAAAATCGCCGCCGATGTCCGCGTCAGAATTGTGAATTGCACGTCCGGATGGCGTGCGTGATAAGGTGTCGTCAAAGATTCCACCATCGCCAGCGCGGTCGGGATCGCGGCAAGACGCAGCCGCCCGGCCAGTCCGTGTTTGAGCGCATGAATTTCCTGGCGCATCGCGCGGGTGTCCCCGACAATGCGCCGCGCCCAGTCGAGCACACGCTCGCCTTCCGGCGTGAACCCCTGATAGCGGGAGCCCCGATTGACGAGCAGCACGCCGAACGTGTCTTCGAGCTGCTTTACCCCGGCGGAAAGGGTCGGCTGGGTCACGCCGCATATCTCGGCAGCGCGACCAAAGTGCTTTTCGCGGGCCAGCGCCAGCAGGAATTCAAGTTTTTCGATCAACATGTCGCCCGATTTACGCTGATGTGCGTGGATTACCGTCGGTTATGGGGAGATGAACACAAAACAGCCGATTGATATGTTCTATTCGACGACAATCGAGAAATCCATCGATAAGCCGATGGTATGATAGAGAATACCTATCTATTCATCAGAGGGAAGGGCTTGTTAGCATTGACGCGGCGGCCTTTTTGGAGGGGTTGGAGGGTTTAGATGACCGTTATGGAGCAACAGAAACTGGGCACTGCCGCCGGCCCGGGACGGGGTGGCCGCCGCCGTCCGCCGCGTACCCCCAAGGGCCGCCAGGTCGATCCGGCCGCCCTCGAAGAGGTACAGTCGCTGCTGACCGACCGGTCGCGCCGCCGCGACCTGCTGATCGAACATCTGCATCTGATCCAGGACCACTACGGCCATCTCTCCGCCGCGCACCTGACCGCACTGGCGTTTGAAATGAAGATGGCACTGACCGAAGTGTACGAGGTTGCGACCTTCTATTCGCACTTCGACGTGGTGAAGGAAGGCCAGACGCCGCCACCAGCCGTCACCGTGCGCGTGTGCGACTCGCTGTCGTGCGCGATGGCGGGCGCCGAAAAACTGCTGAAGGATTTGCCCGGCGAGCTCGGCAAGAACGTGCGCGTGGTGCGCGCACCATGCATGGGCGCCTGCGATCGCGCGCCGGTCGTCGCGGTCGGACACTTGCAGACCTTCAAGGCTACGCCCGACAAGATCGCCGCCGAGGTGAAGGCGAACAAGCACGCGCATGCATGGAAGGCCGGCGCCGATTTCGCCGCTTATCAGAAAGCCGACGGCTACACGCTGCTGAAGGATTGTCTGGCCGGCAAGCGTACGCGCGACGACTTGATCAAGATCGTCAACGACGCCGGCCTGCGCGGCCTCGGCGGCGCCGGATTTCCCACGGGACGAAAATGGTCGCTGGTGCGCGCCGAACCCGCGCCACGCATGTTCGCGGTCAACGCCGACGAAGGCGAGCCCGGAACGTTCAAGGATCGCTATTATCTCGAGCGCGATCCGCACCGTTTCATCGAAGGCATGCTGATCGCCGCCTGGGTGGTGGAAGCGCCGGAGACTTATTTCTACATCCGCGACGAATATCCGGAAGTGCGGCTGATGCTGGCCGAGGAATTCGCCAAGGTCGAAGAGGCGGGACTTTCAGCGCACACCAAGCTGCACATGCGCCGCGGCGCCGGCGCTTACATCTGCGGCGAAGAATCCGCAATGATCGAGTCGATCGAAGGCAAGCGCGGTCTGCCGCGCCATCGCCCGCCTTATGTCGCGCAGGTCGGCTTGTTCGGCCGCCCGACGCTGGAGCAGAACGTCGAGACGCTGTTCTGGATCAGGGACATCATCGAGAAGGGCGCCGAGTGGATGACGTCGCAAGGGCGTCACGAGCGCAAAGGTTTCCGCAGCTTCTCGGTGTCGGGCCGCGTGAAAAAGCCGGGCGTCGTGCTGGCGGCCGCCGGCGTCACCGCGCGCGAATTGATCGAGGAGTTCTGCGGCGGCATGGAAGACGGCCACACCTTCAAGGGTTACCTGCCGGGCGGCGCCTCAGGCGGCATCCTGCCGGCGTCGATGGCGGACGAGCCGCTCGACTTCGGAACGCTCGAAAAATACGGCTGCTTCGTGGGGTCGCACGCGGTTGTGATCCTGTCCGACAAGGACGATATGAAGGCTGTCGCGCTCAACCTGATGCGCTTCTTTGAGGACGAATCTTGCGGCCAATGCACGCCCTGCCGGGTGGGCAGCGAGAAGGCCGCGAAGCTGATGGCGGGCGGTCCGTGGGACGTGAACCTGTTGACCGAATTGTCGACCGCGATGCGCGATGCCTCGATTTGCGGACTCGGGCAGGCCGCGCCAAACCCGCTTTTGTGTGTGTTAAAGTATTTCCCCGATGAATTGAAAAAACCGTTGGGCACCTGGTGAGACATGGCTGATACGAGCGGACAAAAACCGGCCGGCTACGGCCACGACGACAAAGGCAAGGCGGGTGGTGAAAACACCGGCGCCGGCAAGCCGGGTGTCGCGCATACTGCACCGGCCGACAAAGTTGCAGGCAAAGCCAACGGCAAGGGCAAGACCGTCAAGTTCACGCTCGACGGCAATGACGTCGTCGCGCTCGAAGGCGAGACCATCTGGCAGGTCGCTAAACGCCATGGCATTGAGATCCCGCACCTGTGTTATTCGCCCGAGCCCGGTTATCGCGCCGACGGCAATTGCCGCGCCTGCATGGTCGAGATCGAAGGCGAACGCGTGCTGGCCGCGAGCTGCATTCGCACGCCCGCCGAAGGCATGAAGGTAAAGGCTGCGTCGGACCGCGCCAAGACCGCGCGCAAGATGATCTTCGACCTGCTCGTGAGCGATCAGCCCGAGCGCGCCACCTCGCACGATCCGCAATCGAAATTCTGGTCGTGGGCCGACAAGATGGGCGTCGACGTCGGCCGCTTCCCCGAGCGCGAGAAGATGCCCGCGCCCGACCGCAGTCACGTCGCGATGGCGGTCAATCTCGACGCGTGCATCCAATGCAATCTCTGCGTCCGCGCCTGCCGCGAAGTGCAGGTCAACGACGTCATCGGCATGGCTGGCCGCGGTCATCTCGAGAAGATCGTGTTCGACTTTGACGACCCGATGGGTCAGTCAACCTGCGTCGCGTGCGGCGAATGCGTGCAGGCGTGCCCGACCGGCGCGCTGATGCCCTCGACGCTGGTCAACGCCAAGAACGAGCGCACCGAATATCCCGACCGCGAGGTGCACAGTGTGTGCCCCTATTGCGGCGTCGGCTGCCAGCTCACCTATCACATCAAGGACGACAAGCTGCTCTACGTGTCCGGCCGCGATGGCCCGGCGAACCAGCAGCGCCTGTGCGTGAAAGGCCGCTTCGGCTTCGACTACATCAGCAATCCGCAGCGCCTGATGCACCCGATGATCCGCAAGGACGGCGTGCCGAAGGTGCCGCACGAGCAGATCGACCCGTCCAATCCGTGGACGCATTTCCGTAAAGCCACCTGGGAAGAGGCGCTCGACCGCGCCGCGTCGGGTTTGAAGACAATCCGCGACCGCGACGGCTCCAAGGCGCTCGCGGGCTTCGGCTCGGCCAAGTGCTCGAACGAGGAAGCCTATCTGTTCCAGAAGCTGGTGCGCGCCGGCTTCGGCACCAACAACGTCGACCACTGCACGCGGCTGTGCCACGCGTCGTCGGTCGCGGCGCTGCTCGAAGGCGTCGGCTCCGGCGCGGTGTCGGCGTCGTTCAACGAGTGCAAGAATTCCGACGTCATCATCGTCATCGGCGCCAACCCGACCGAGAACCATCCGGTCGCCGCCACCTTCTTCAAGCAGGCGGCAAAACGCGGCGCCAAGCTGGTCGTCATGGATCCGCGCGGGCAGGCGCTCAAGCGTCACGCCTGGAAGATGATGCAGTTCAAGAACGGCGCGGACGTGGCGATGCTCAACGCCATACTCAACGTCATCGTCGAGGAAAAGCTCTACGACCAGCAATACATTCAGACCTACGTCGAAGGCTTCGACGCCTGGAAAGAGAACATCAAGGACTTCACGCCGGAGGAGATGGAGCCGATCTGCGGCATCCCCGCCGACACGCTGCGTGAAGTCGCGCGCACTTATGCGCGCGCGCACTCGGCCATCATCTTCTGGGGCATGGGCGTGTCGCAGCACACCCACGGCACCGACAATGCGCGCTGCCTGATCGCGCTCGCGCTGATCACCGGCCAGATCGGGCGTCCCGGCACCGGCCTGCATCCGTTGCGCGGTCAAAATAACGTTCAAGGCGCGTCCGACGCGGGCCTCATCCCGATGTTCTTCCCGGATTACAAGTCGGTCGAGAACCCGGAAATCCGCGGCAAGGTCGAGAACCTGTGGGGCGTCAAGCTTCCACCGAAGAGCGGCCTCACCGTGGTCGAGATCATGACCGCGGTGCACGACGACATCATCAAGGGCATGTACATCCTTGGCGAAAATCCCGCGATGTCGGACCCGGACTTGAATCACGCGCGCCAGGCGCTCGCGCATCTTGAGCACCTTGTCGTGCAGGACCTCTTCCTCACCGAGACCGCCGTCTATGCCGACGTCATCCTGCCAGCCTCGGCGTGGCCGGAAAAGGACGGCACCGTCACCAATACGAATCGCCAGGTACAGATGGGCCGTCAGGCGTTGCCGCTGCCGGGCGAGGCGAAGCCGGACTGGTGGATCACGCAGGAGATCGGCAACCGCATCGGCATGAACTGGAATTACAAGCACCCGAGCGAGATCTACACCGAGATGGCGTTGCTGATGCCCTCGCTCGACAACATCCCGTGGGATCGCGTCGAGCGCGAGAGCGCGGTCACCTATCCGTCCGACGCCGTCGATCAGCCCGGCCACGACGTGGTGTTCGACAAGGGTTACCCGCGCCCCGGCGGCTTCGGCAAGCTGGTGGCGACGAAGCTTACGCCGCCGGACGAGACGCCGGACCACGACTATCCGTTCATCCTCACCACCGGCCGCCAACTCGAGCACTGGCACACCGGCGCGATGACCCGCCGCGCCAGCGTGCTCGACGCCATCGAGCCGGGCCCGACCGCGGCGGTGTCGCGCGGCACGATCGCGAAGCTCGGCATCGCGCCGGGCGACATGATCCGCGTCTCGACGCGGCGCGGCACGGTCGAGCTCAATTCCCGCCAGGACGATGCCATCCCCGATGGCGTGGTGTTCATCCCGTTCGCCTTCTTCGAGGCGGCGGCCAATCGCCTGACTAATCCGGCGCTGGATCCGTTCGGCAAGATTCCGGAATTCAAGTTCTGCGCCGCGCGCGTCGAAGCGGTTGGCCCGCAACGGGAAGCGGCGGAATAGGACGGTTGCGGCGGCTCAATGCAGCCGCTGCATGCCGTCATCGACCACGCGCAGCTCCAGCTTTCCGATCATGTCCGCCCGCAGGTCTTCGCTTGCCCGCATCGCGGTCTCTGTCTGCGTCCAGGTGGTTGAGTTCGATCCCAGGACGACAAAACCGCCGATCACCGCCGCCATTGCGGCGACGATGTCGTAGGGCACGAACGGAACGATCCAAAGCAGCGTGAGCACGATCCAGGCCGCGCCGGTGGCTATCGCGATTTTTGCGGCCAGCGACAGCTTGCGGCAGCGCTCGATCGAGCGAGCCAATTCCTCGATATGCGCCTCGATGCGCGCAATATCGTCGCGCGAAATCTCGTCGGTCATGGCCGCCGGCCTGATGCGCTTATCCGTTCTTCTCGTCCTTGAAATACGGCTCGACCTTGCCGGTGAGCTTGATCGTCAGCGGATTGCCGTGGCGGTCCTTGGCGTTGCCGGCGGCGACGCGGATCCAACCCTCGCTCACGCAATATTCCTCGACGTTGTTTTTCTCCACGCCTTTGAAGCGCACGCCGATCTCGCGCTTGAGCACGTCTTCGTTGTAGTGCGGGCTGCGCGGATCGACGGAGAGGCGGTCGGGAAGCGTGTCGGCCATGAGGCGTGTTTTCGCAAGCCACCGATCTGCGGGTCAAGCGCGGCGGCGGCAGTACGCGAGCCGTTTAAGTGAATAAATTTAAGTTTACGAGACAAAAACCGGCGGGCCGATTTAGAAAGAATCTCGGGGGGCGGCGTCTTGCAGATGGGCCGACTATGGCCAGCACGCCCGCGATCACCGGCGTCAAGTGCGAGCGCTGCGGCGCGCCTATCGCCGTCAAGGCGGTGGAACGGCTGACCGAGGAGTTCGCCGTCACCTGCCCGAAATGCGGACATCGCGCGTTCTACCGCATCGCGGACCTCAAAAACATCCAGCCGCGCTGAGCGCCGGATTAACGATGTTCCGGCGCGGCCGATGGCCGCAAAGCGCCGGGGTGGAGTTTTGCCCCGGATCGCAGTACATAGCGGGCCGGGGAATACGGGAGGATATCTATGCGTTTCGCCGTCAAGGCAGCCCTCATTGCCGTGGCCGTCGCCCTTGTGCCGTTCGGCAGCCCGGCTTTTGCCCAAAAGGAAAAGCTGAGCCCCGAGCAGGAGGCCGCCAAGAAGAATTTCCAGGTCAATAAGGCCTACGAGGAAGTCATCAGGAATACCGCGCCGCTCAAGACGGAAACGCCCAACAACGATCCCTGGAACAATATGCGCACGCCGTCGTCGACCGCCTCCACGGCCACGACCGGCGGCAAGCACTGACCTCGTTTATTGCCGACCGCTTATTATTTCTTCGGCAGCCGGTCGAGGCCGAGCGCCAGACCGATCACGATCGTCGCGATAAGCCAAACTCCCACGCCGATGGGAATTGCGATGAAAAATTTGATGCCGTAAATCCGCTCGAGCGTGAACACCACGGCTGCGCCGATCAGGACGCAAACGACGCGGCTGACGATCTGCTTGTCCATTGCTTCCCCCAGCGGCCGCCATCCTAGGCCGAAACCGCGTTTGCTCCCAAGCCCCATTCGCGGTCATCGTGCGGCGGCAAATATGCTATAAGCGCGCGCCCGCGCGTCAAGGATCGCCAAGGATCGCTATGTCGCTCGCCACCGATAATTCCATCTCCCGATCCCATGCTCCCCGCCACGACTGGACACGCGAAGACGTGCGCGCGCTGTTCGCGCTGCCGTTTTCGGAGCTGATCTTCCGCGCCGCGCAAGTCCACCGCGAGAATTTCGATCCGGCCGAAGTGCAGATCTCGACCCTGCTGTCGATCAAGACCGGCGGCTGTCCGGAAGATTGCGCCTATTGCCCGCAAGCCGCGCGCTACGACACCGGCGTCACCGCCGAAAAGCTGATGAGCCTCGACGCGGTGCTGACCGAGGCGCGCGCCGCCAAGGCCGCCGGCGCCTCGCGCTTCTGCATGGGCGCGGCCTGGCGCTCGCCGAAGGACCGCGACGTCGAATCCGTCTGCGCGATGGTGGAAGGCGTCAGGGCGCTGGGGCTGGAGAGCTGCGCCACGCTCGGCATGCTCACCGGCGATCAGGCGCGCCGGCTGAAAGCGTCCGGCCTCGACTATTACAACCACAACCTCGACACCTCGCCGGAATATTACGGCGACATCATCACCACCCGCACCTATCAGGACCGGCTCGACACGCTCGAGCACGTGCGCGCGGCCGGCATCCACGTCTGCTGCGGCGGCATCGTCGGCATGGGTGAAACCGCCGAGGACCGCGTCGGCATGATCGCGACGCTCGCCGGCCTGCCGCAGCATCCGGAGAGCGTGCCGATCAACATGCTGGTGCAGGTCGAAGGCACGCCGCTCGCTACCGGACAGACAAAGGCCAAAGCGCTCGATCCGCTCGATTTCGTGCGCACGATCGCGGTGGCCCGCATTTGCATGCCGGCTTCGGTGGTGCGGCTCTCGGCGGGGCGCGAGGACATGAGCGAGGAGACGCAGGCGCTTTGTTTTCTTGCCGGCGCCAACTCGATCTTCTACGGCCCGAAGCTTTTGACGACGCCCAATCCGGCGCGCGATAGCGATATGGCGCTGCTGGACAAGCTCGGCATGCGGCCGATGGAGTAGTGCTAGGTGAGGCTGCGCACCAGCGCGAGCCCCGCAAAAAGCCCGCCGATCGACAACGCCACCGACAGCAGCACATAGAGCGCCGCGAGACCCAATTCGCCGCGCTCGTACAAAAGTGCACTGTCGAGCGAGAACGTCGAAAACGTGGTGTAGCCCCCGAGGATGCCGGTGGTGAGGAAAAGCTGCCAGTGCTGCGGCACGCCGCCCCGGAACGCGAACAGCGCGACCAGCAAGCCCATCACGGCCGAGCCGCTGACGTTTTCAAACAACGTGGCATAGGGAAATGCCGTCCCGAGCCAGCGCGCGAAGCCGACATTGAACCCATGGCGCAGCGCCGCGCCGACGCCGCCGCCGATAAAGACGATCAGGTAATTCATCGCTGCCTCTTTCCTTCTGCCTGCGCGGCAATAAAAAAGCCGCCCTGCGGCGGCTTGCGGACAGAGTCCTACCGCCTTGTTACGCGGTAGGAGTCATCAGCCCGGGTTGCTCTTACTTGCGCAAGCGGGCGGTTATCGGGGGACCCCATCCCCATCGGTAGAAACGCTAGCTGCCGTCAGTCCCGGAATCA
The DNA here is from genome assembly GCA_049680165.1 of Pseudolabrys sp. Lineage (GTDB taxonomy): Bacteria > Pseudomonadota > Alphaproteobacteria > Rhizobiales > Xanthobacteraceae > Pseudolabrys. The sequence continues at coordinate 1,296 of JBAUHH010000151.1, read as the reverse complement.
ATCGCTTTCAGCATGCACTTCCGCCGCGCCCGCCGACCAGGAAATAGCTTTTGGAAGTAGTTGCCGAATTGTTGTGGACGTCGATTTTGTAGCATCTCGGCGACGGCTGATCGGGGGTCAGCGTGGCGTTATGCCCGGCGGGAATTGTGCCCCTGTTGGTGGTGTAGAAAATGATCTTCTTGTGCTCCGCCGCGTAGAGCGGGCCTTGCGCGGGCGGCGAACCGCTGCCCATCGGCGGCCAGATCGTCGTGCCGACCGTCTCGCCGCCGTAGTCGATTTCTTGCGCCCACTTCCGCAAGCCGCCGGCGCCATATTGCGTCGCCGGGTAGTAGCCGACCCAGGTGTTGTTGAATTTCAACCACCACTTTCCGCCGTGCAGCCAATAGGACAGGACGACCTGATAGATCGTATGGCCTTTCACGCTGTAGTGGGTGAAGCCGGCGCCAAGATGCACCGTGTTGTTCGTTTGCACGAAAGCCGCGCAGGTCAGATTGTAGCAACCCGTCAAGCTGTAACCGTCCGCTGTCCAATAAATGAACAGCGCGGAATTCTGCGATCCCCACAGCGCTGGATAATTCTGCCAGCCGGTCTCGGCGGTTTGCGTAACGCCGCCGGGGAAGCTGACGTACCAATGCTGCGACAGCGAGAAAACCTCGTTAAGCGTCAGGTTTATTGGCGGACGCCAGAGCGTGAGAATGGACGTGCCGCCGTAGTTGGTCACGAATTGGTAGGCGTGCGCATATTTGTGCGTTGCCGCCGCGGGCGATATCGCACCCTTGCGCTGATGAATCTGGCCCGCGCCGTTCGGTCCCTTCTGCAAGAACTCACGCAGGTTCTGGAAGCCGCTCATCCTTTCCAGCGTGACGCGCATCATCGGGATGGTGCCGCGCTCGCACGGGATCGAATTGCCGAACTTGTCCTTCTGGCCCGGCTCAAACTGCGTTGCGAGCTCGGCGCCGTCCGTGAGCGCCGCGTTGTCGCCGGAGATGCCCGGCGGCGGCGAGGGGGTCTGCTGCAAGCCGAGCGCGCGCGCTCCCGGCTGCTGCAAGACAGGGACGCAATCGAAATAGTTGGCGTCGAGCACATAGCTGTGCCTCACGCTGACACCCTGGTAGAGCGACACGACGTGCTGGCGCATCTGCTCGAAGTCGTTGACGCTGGCGACCCGGCTTTGCAGTGCGCCGACATATTGCGCCGGCGAGGCCGCCGTCACGCCCTGGATAAATTCGTTGAACGGCACGAACCGGTCGCCCACGTTCTGGGCGACGGCGGGTCCGCCGGCGATTGCGAAAACAG
>JBAUHH010000150.1:0-5538 GCA_049680165.1 Pseudolabrys sp. | reverse complement strand
GGCCAGATCGCTCGCTCCTACGTTGGCACAACGAAAACAAATACATCGGATAGCCGAAAAGTAATTGGGGGATTACATACCTATTTTTATTCTGCGGGCGAGGCTCGCGCGCCGCAAAGAATACGGGCGATCCCGCGTGTCCGCTGTCTGACAATCGCATCCGGAACCCGGTGACAACGCGGCGGCACCGACTCCCTCCCGCCGCAAATTTCGGCTCTGCTTGCGCGACTGATTCGCTCAAACTCCGAGTCGCGCCATGGCCTGGTTCCGTCACCATTACCACTGCGAAGCCTGCGAAGGCGGCTGGATCGCCGAAGCCGAACTGACGGTCGAGGCCGAGTGCCCGTTCTGTGGCACGCACGACGTGTTCGCTTACAAGACCGAGGACCGCACCGTGGTGCTCGCGTCGAAGCAGGAGCAGCCGGCGCGGCCTAAAGCGAAAGGCCGAGCCAAAGTTTCCCGCCCGTCCCGCGCCGCCTGAGGCTGCCGACTCCAGCGCAGCCCGCGCGGCCATCTCGACTCCCGGATAGCGCGGCCCTAACCTGCCGCCCTTCAACCAGGGGGTACATCGATGAAATCGTTGATTATTGCCGCAGCGCTCGCTGCGCTGCTGCCCGTTGCTGCGTCCGCGCAAAACATGACCTGCGCCGACTATGTGAAAGTGAACAAGCAGATGACGTCGCAGATGGGCGGCGCCGCCGCCGGCACGGGCGATGCCAAGATGGACGCGCAAGCCGCCGCGCTCGACAAGAAGCTGAACGACTACTGCGCCAAGAATCCGACCGTGATGGTCGACAAGGCGATGGAAGAGGCAATGAAGTAAGCGGCGCGCCCGTCGTCATCGACACGAACGCAAAGGCGGCGGGGAGTCGATCCCCGCCGGTTTTGCATCTCGAGGGACGTTCGTTGAAGCGACTCTTTATCTCCGCTCATTCCCGCGGAAGCGGGAATCCAGTTCTTTGACCCTGGGTCCCCGCTTTCGCGGGGACGAGCGGATTGGTGACCGATTCAATCCAAATGAATCAGACTCTAGATCGTCTCTCCGCCGCCTTCGATCACGGCGTATTGCACCATGTCGCCGACGCGTTGCCAGCCGCTGCCGTTGAAGCCGGCGACGACGTTGATGCGCACGACCTGCACCAGCTTTCCGCCCAGCGTCCCGGTGGTGACGATCGCATCGCGCAAGTAAATAACCGCGGCGACGCCGCAGGCGCGCGGCTCTTTCGCCTCGGTATTGATCACCTCGATGGCGTGATTGGCCTTGTCGCCTTGCGCGCGCAGGCTGACGAAGTGCTTGGCCTGTTCGGGCGTGTTGCAAATGACGCCAACGCCGACTGCGGGCTGCTTTTGCTCGTCGCCGCCAGTCTGCGCGTAAGCCGCGCCGCTCAACAAAGTCACCGCGGCCGCAGCCGCCAGAACTGAACGCACAGTGATCGAACGCATCGTTGTTGCCTCCACGTCTTAACCCCACGCGCCCGGTTCACTCGGGCAACGCGGCAGCGAAGGCGGCGGTTCGCGTCCGCGCACGACATTGTGAAGGCACGGCTAGCTCTGCGCCTCCGGGAACATGTCGACGATCTTCCCGGTCATCGGATTGACGATCAGCAGCTGCTGCTTGACCTTCATGTACTTGTAGTCCGCCAGCATCGGCAGCTGTTGCGTCAGCTCCGAGGGCAGCGCGTGCGCCGGAAGATGCGGCGGAATTTTCTCGCCCACCTTCGGCTGAAAGTCCTTGTGCGGCTTGGCCGCCTTGAGCTGGAAGGTCACCTCGGTGTCCTTGCCGGCCACGGCGGCGCGGATTTTCTGCCGGTCGGCGTCGGTGAGGTGCAGCGCCGGAATCGGCGGCTTCAGGTGCGTCGCCGGCTCGTCAGGTCCCGATACCGAAGCGGCGCCGCTGCTATTGGTGCCGCCGGTTTGGCCGTTGTTTTGGCCGTTGTTTTGGCCGTTCTGTTGCGCCGACGCCGCGCCACTGCGGCCGGTGGCGTCGTCGCTGCTGTCCTCGGCAAGCACCGGCGCCGCAAAAACGACGACGGCAAAGACCGCGCAGGGAATTGTCAAACGATCAAGGAAGGCACGCATTGCTGCGCTCCTTTGAAAAACAGCCTCGCCCCGCAGGATAACGCCGCTCGCGCCGCGAAGTTCGAGGCCCGATCACACCCGGTTGAGCGGCGCCGGAATGGTGTTGCGAAGCGGACAAAAAGGCCGATAAGAACGGCTTGGGGAATTCAAGGGGCGCGGCGAATTCGGACATGCAGGCATGAAACTCTCTTACGTTCTAATGGTGACGCTGGCGGCGGCCGCGCTCGCCGGCTGTGAGACCACCGGTTCCACCCCGAACGCGACGGCAATGGCGACGGCCACGCCCGCGAAAGACCCGCCGCTGACCCACGCCAAGGCAGCCGAGCAATGCTGGATGGCGACCGAGAAAGGCCACGCCGACCAGGACCTCGACAAGCGTGTGGACGTGGTCGACAAGTGCATCGCCGAGAAGATGAAGGCCGTCCAGGCCGCGCCCAAAAGCTGATCGACCTCCGAAGCCATTACCGCTGCGGCGATAAACCTCAGTCCTTGCCGGATGCATCGCGCCAGGCGGCCCGCTAGCGTCGGCGCATGACACGCGCGCCGCAGCAACCTTTGTCGTTAAAGGACCGGATCGCCGCCGTCTGCGCCCTCATCGGCATCTGGGGCAGCGCGATCGTGAAATATTTCGACGACGCGGAGCGCAGCGGGCTCGCGGATTATTCCGACCTCATCGAAATCCTCGAGATCGCGGAACTGTCGGAAGCGCTGGCTTTGCCGCTGCTCGCGCTCGGCCTGGCGGGGTCGGGCCGGGTGTTCTGGACGGTCTATCACAGCATGCCGGGGCGCGGCCGCCTCGCCCGCAGCGGAATCCTGCCGCGGCGGCGCTGAAAATCAAACGCCAGCCGCGGACGAGCGCGCATAGCGGCGGCGGATTGCCGCCGTCACCAGCACGCCAGCCGCACCCAGCGCCGAGGCGAAGTCGGCCCTGCGATGCTCAAGCTCGCCGAGCATGTCGGTATTCTCGGCGATGACCGGATCGTTGGCGACCATGTCGCCGCCGATCCAGCCGAGCAGCGCGGCGCCGGCCCAGCCGAGGATCGGAAAGCGCGTCAGGATCACCATGGTCAGGCTCGCGCCCGCGACGATCAGCGGAACGCTGATGGCGAGCCCGAATACCAGCAGCACGGTGTCACCGCCGGCCGCGCCGGCGACGGCGATGACATTGTCGAGGCTCATGATGATGTCGGCGAGCGCGATCGTCTTGATCGCGCGCAGCAGGCTTTCGTGGCTCTCGACCCGCGGGTCGCCCTCGGCGTGCTGCGGATTGAGCAGCGACACCGCGATCCACAGCAGCGCGCAGCCGCCGACGAGCTTGACATAGGGAAACGTCATCAGGCTGGAGACGACCGCGGAAAACGCGATCCGCATAGCGACGGCGACCGCGGCGCCCAGCGTCATGCCCCACAGGCGCTGCCGCGGCGGCAGACTGCGGCAGGCCAGCGCGATCACCAGCGCGTTGTCGCCCGACAGCAGGATGTTGATCCAGATGATTTCCGAAACGCGCAGCCAGTATTCCGGGTGCACATAGGCGGCGAGCTCGGTCATCATCGGCCGGCGGTCCTCATGGAGCGTCCAGCGCTAACATCGGCGCGCGGACGGCGCGAGCAAAACCGGCCGCGGCCAACGGCCGCAAGCGCATAAAAACCGCGCCGCATCGGGCCTTTTAACCCTCCCCCTTGCCGCCGCCTTTGCGCCGTATCACCATCCGTCATCCCGAATCGCCAGGAGGGCACCATGGCAAAAGGCCAGATGAAGATCAGCAAGGAGAAAAAGAAGCCGAAGGCTGACCGGGACAAGCCAAAGCAGCTATCGGCCTACAAACTCTCGCAGCAACAGGGCACATCGGGCAGCAGCCCGTACGGCAATCCGGCCGGCAAGAAGCCCTGAGGCGGCGTCAGCGCTTCGGGCTGCCAGTCAGCTTGTCGCCGGGCGGCAAATTCGCCGCCGCCTGGGCGAGCTCCAGGCAGGTGATCAGTTCGACGTAGCTCGGGCTGCCCCCGAGGCTTGAGATCCGCACGCAGCGATCACGATCCGCTGCCTTGAACTGACTCCATTCACTCTCGACTTTCTTGCGGGCGTCGTTTTCATCGCGCTTGCAAGCATCCGGCGTGCGGTTAGGCGCGACGGCGCTGGTCGCCGCGGCGCGGCAGCTTGGCTCGATATTGAATTGTGGGACCTGATCCGCCGCGAGCACGATCTGCGAGCCGAGCAAGATCACCGGCAAAGGTAGAAACATGGCGCTGCTCCCGTTTCAAATCGCGCTCCATGATACCGCGCGGCGCGAACTGGCGGTGGCTGCGGAATCAAACGTCCACACCTTTACCGCGGTTCCATGAGGCCGCCTTTTTCCCGCCGTCACGCCGCCCAACTCGCATGCGGCAATCCGGGCCGGCGGGGGAGCGTTGGCGCAACGTCTTGCGCGTCAGTAGGAGTTGACCATGACAGCCATGCGATCCGAGCGGCACGGTAACGAAAAACCCGCTCCGGAGAAATTGAGCGAAGTGGATCAAGCGGCGACCGCATTCGAGGGCGAAATTCGGGAGTTCATCCGGCGTGACGTGGCATTCCTGCGCCGGCCGCAACAGCCCGAAACCGAGGCTGGCGCCGACAACGTCAACGCGTTGATCAAGCGCGTATCCGGCAACGCGCTGGACGAAATCGATCGTGTCATCCTTGAATTGCGCACGGTGCGCGACATGCTGCGCAACGAAGGCGAGCGGGTGACGCGCGAAGTCGCCGGCTTCGCCAGTCTCAACCACGCGGCCATGACCTCGATGAAAATCATCGCCGACAGCCTGACGCAATGGCGCAGCGGCCCGCCGCGCATCACCGACGCGACCTGAAATCCGGCGGCACACTAAAAACGTCCCCGCGGGTTCTCCCGCGGGGAGGTTTGCAATCTGAAAGCGGTCGCTATTTCTTGAGCTCGGCCACCACGATACGGTTCGCCGGCACCACCAGAAAGACCTTGTCCTTGGTCTTCACGTATTTCAGCCCCTGCGCGCGTTCGACGTCGCCGATCGAGGACGGCAACGGATGCATGTCATTGAGCGCGACGGGAGTCGACAATGCGTGGGCGGGTGCCAGATTGGCGCTATCGGTGGTCGGTGCGCCTTTGTCGGCCATCACCGCTTGATAGATGCGTTGGCGCTGTTGGTCGGTCAATCCAAGCGGCCAGGCCATGATCGGCACGCGGTCGAGCGTATCGTTCGATTCCGACAAGTTCGCTGGCACCGTCTGCCGGGTGGAGCCGACGGGCGCGGGCGGGCCGTTTGTGGTGACAGCCGCCAATGCGCCGGGCGCATCCGGCGTCGCGCCGGGCGTTACCGGCGCGCCATCGCCGCGACCGGTTGCCTTGAACGCAGCAAGCGTCTGCTCAGCGCTCGGCGCCGGCACCGGCGCAGTCATGGACGTCTTAGTGTCCGATCCGGCGTTGATCTGGCCGGTACTCGGCTG
>JBAUHH010000149.1:0-7346 GCA_049680165.1 Pseudolabrys sp. | reverse complement strand
CCCATGCGTCCAATGGGAGTTTTCAGATAGTGCCAAGTGCCGTCGGCGGCGATCTTCATGTCGAGATCGCCGCAGAAGGGCGGATTCCACAAATGCACCGGCGGTGGCCCTTTGCGCGCCTCGCGGGGCAGCATTGCCGCGATCCCTTCCAGCCCTGTCTGCCCTGCCTTTGCCATTGTTTTACCTTCGATATTCAGGCGCGTTTGGCCTGTTCGCATCTTCGTGATCCACCGGACCGGGCCCGGAAGATAGCGTAAGCTTGCGGTGTTGAATGAGCCAGATTCGCTTCGCATGGCGTAGCGGACCCGGCGCGGTACGGTTTGCTGCACGGAACCGAACAGCCCGCGTCACCTTTACTGCGCGGCAAGCGAATAGCGCTCAACAAAAGGACCCGAAGTCATGGCGGCAGGCGGCGAAAACCTGGAAAAGCTTGAAGACATGATCGTCCGCGCGGCGGAAACGACGGCCGCGCACGTGCGCGACGCCAAGGCCGCCATTACCGCGGTGATCTTCGGCCAGGACCGCGTGGTCGAGCGCGCGCTCGTGACGGTGCTGTCGGGCGGCCATGCGCTGTTGGTCGGCGTGCCCGGCCTCGCCAAGACCAAGCTGGTCGAGACCATGGGCATCGCGCTCGGCCTCGACGCGCGGCGCGTGCAATTCACGCCCGACCTCATGCCCTCGGATATCCTCGGCACCGAGGTTCTGGAGGAGAGTCCGGGCGGCAAGCGTAATTTCCGTTTCATCGCGGGCCCGGTATTTGCGCAATTGCTGATGGCCGACGAGATCAACCGCGCCTCGCCACGCACCCAGTCGGCATTGTTGCAGGCCATGCAGGAACAGCATGTCACAATTGCCGGCGCACGCCACGATCTGCCGAAACCCTTCCACGTACTGGCGACGCAAAACCCGTTGGAGCAGGAAGGCACCTATCCCCTGCCCGAAGCGCAGCTCGACCGCTTCCTGATGGAAGTCGACGTCGACTATCCGGATCAGGAAGCCGAGCGGAAAATCCTGTTCGACACAACTGGCGCCGAGGAAACCCGCGCCAAGGCCGCGATGACCGCCGATGACCTGATCGCGGCGCAACGCCTGGTGCGCCGGTTGCCGGTCGGCGAGTCCGTTGTCGAGGCGATCCTGGCGCTGGTGCGCTCGGCGCGGCCCGGCTCGGACTTCGGCGACATCGGCAAGTTGATCTCCTGGGGCCCCGGCCCGCGCGCCAGCCAGGCCCTGATGCTGGCGGTGCGCGCACGCGCATTGCTCGACGGCCGCTTCGCGCCGTCGATCGACGACGTGCTGGATCTGGCCGAACCGGTGCTCAAGCACCGCATGGCGCTGACCTTCGCCGCACGGGCGGAAGGCGAAACCATCCAGAACGTGATCGGGCGGCTGAAGGCGCACATCGGATAATCGCGATGGCTGAGCAGAAGCTCACCGATATCGAGGCGCGTGCCGTCCGGCAGGCGACCGCCGGCGGCCGCACGCTCGCCGACACCATGCCGCGCCTGATCCTGGAGGCGCGGCGCGTTGCAGCCACCGTGATCCACGGCCTGCATGGCCGCCGCCGCGCCGGACCGGGCGAGAATTTCTGGCAATACCGCCGCTTCACCTCAGGCGAACCCGCGCAATCTGTCGACTGGCGGCGTTCTGCGCGTGATGATCATCTCTACGTGCGCGAGCGCGAATGGGAAGCTTCGCACACGGTGTGGATCTGGCCGGACCGCTCGCCCTCGATGGCGTTTGCATCCGCGCTCGTCACCGACAGCAAACTTGACCGCACGCTGGTCATTGCTTTCGCGCTCGCGGAAATCCTGGTGCAAGGCGGCGAGCGTGTCGGCGTTCCCGGCCTGCTGCGCCCGACCGCGAGCCGCAACGTCATCGAGAAGATGGCGGAAGCCATCATCCACGATCCGACCGAGCGCGCGAGCTTGCCGCCCTCGTTTGCGCCGGCGACGCTCTCCGAGATCGTCGTCCTTTCCGACCTGTGGAGCGAGGCCGCCGACATTCAACGCACGCTCGGGCAGTTGTCGGCGACCGGCGCGCACGGCCACGTGGTGCAGATCGTCGACCCGGTCGAGGAAACCTTCCCGTTCTCGGGGCGCATCGAATTCATCGATCCGGAAGACGGCCATAGCGTCACGGTCGGGCGCGCCGAAACCTTGCGCGACGACTACGTTGCGGAGATCGCGCGCTTCCGCGCCGAGATCCGCGCCGAGACCGATCGCCTCGGCTGGAGCTTCGTCATCCACCGCACCGACCGGCCGGCGAGCGAATTGCTGCTTATGCTGCATGCACGCATGGGTGCAGCGTCGCAAATCGCCGCCTTGAACAGCCGACATGCATCGGCGCAACCCGGGAGCGCCGCGTGATCGGTGCACTCCCCCTCGGATTTGCCCAGCCACTGGTGTTGCTCGGTCTTTTGACCCTGCCCGTCCTGTGGTGGCTGTTGCGGCTCATTCCGCCGCGCCCACGCCGCCTCGACTATGGCCCGGAGAAACGCGTCGCCAAGATTCTCCGCGAAGAGCAGACGCCGGCGCGCACGCCGTGGTGGCTCACGCTGCTGCGCCTGACGCTTGCAGCACTTGTCATCATCGCCGCCGCGGGGCCGTTGTGGAATCCGCCGCTCGCGACCTCGAGTCGCGCCGCGCCGCTGCTGATCATGATCGACGACGGCTGGGCCGCCGCAGCGTCATGGGATGCGCGGCTGCGTACCGCCGACGAGTTGATCGCGCGCGCCGATGCCGACAACCGCGGCGTCGCTTTATTGCCGCTATCGGAAACCGGGCGCGACATCTCGCTGCAAACCGCCGGCGCCGCGCGCGTGCAGGCCAAGCAGCTCAAGCCGAAGCCGCACACACTCGACCGCAGCGAGGCGCTGCCGGCGCTCACGCGCTTTCTCGCCAATGCGCCCGACGTCGAACTGATCTGGCTATCGGACGGCGTCGATCTCGGCAAAGGCGATGAATTCGTCAACGGCCTGAAGAACATTATCGGCAACCGCCCGCTCACGGTCGTCGACGGCGGTCTTCCCACCGCGCATGCGCTCGCCGCCGCCGACAACGCCGCCGGCGCGCTGACGGTGAAGGTTTTGCGCGCCCGCACCGGCGGCCTCGACAACGGGATCGTGCAGGCGCTCGATCTCAAGGGCCTGCCGCTCGGCGAGGCACCGTTCGCGTTCAGGGGCGGCGATCTCGAAACCGACGCGACCATCGACCTGCCGGTTGAGATCCGCAACGACGTCGCGCGCCTCGACATTGCCGGCGAGCGTTCGGCCGGCGCAGTGCAGTTGCTCGACAAGCGCTGGCGCCGCCGCACCGTCGGCGTTATTTCCGGTTCGGCCGCCGACCGCTCGCAGCCGCTGATCGGCGCGACCTACTATCTTGCGCGCGCGCTCAACCCGTTTGCCGATGTTCGTCTGGCCGAAGGCGTGGCGCCGGCGGAAGCCGTAAAGCGCTTCCTCGACCAGCGCGTGCCGATGCTGATCCTTGCCGACGTCGGCAACGTCGCGGAGTCGCGCGACCGGCTGGTGCAGTGGATCGAGAATGGCGGCGTGCTGGTGCGCTTTGCCGGCCCTCATCTCGCCAATACCGACGACGATCTGGTGCCGGTCAAATTGCGCCGCGGCGGCCGCATACTCGGCGGCAGCCTGAGCTGGGATAAGCCGCAGCCGCTCTCCGCGTTCTCCGCCGACGGCCCGTTTGGCGGCATGGCGGTGCCGAACGATGTCACCGTGACGCGCCAGGTGCTGGCGGAGCCGGACGCCGACCTCACGCAGCGCACGTGGGCGACGCTCGGCGACGGTACGCCGCTCGTCACAGGCCAACGCCGCGGCAAGGGCATGATCGTGCTGTTTCATGTGACCGCCGATACGCGCTGGTCGGATTTGCCGCTGTCGGGCGCGTTCGTCGAGATGCTCAAGCGCATCGTCTCCCTCACGGGCTCCGCGACGGTGAGCGAAAACGAGACGGGCACCGTCGCTGACGCCCAAGGCGCGCAGGCGCATCAGGCGGTGCCGCCGACCCGGGTGCTCGACGGTTTCGGCGCATTCTCGCCACCGCCACCCACCGCGCGTCCGATTGCCTCCGGCTTCAATGGCCGCGCGACGGCCGATCACCCGCCCGGCTTCTATGGCCCGCCGGAGGGATTGGTTGCGGTCAATACGCTCGCGCCGGCCGATCGCCCCGCGCCGCTAAATGTCGCGCCCTTGAACGCGCGCCACGATGTGTATCGCCAGGGCGAGCCGCTCGATCTGCGCGGACCGATCTTCCTCGCCGCGCTCGTGCTGCTCGCGCTCGACGCGCTGGTGGTGTTCTGGCTCTCCGGTGGCTTCACTCTGCTGCGTCCACGCCGGCGCGTAACCACCGCGGCCGTTCTCGCCGTCGCATTCGGCGCTTCGCTGTTGATGCCCGCGCCGACGCACGCGCAGACGCCGTCGCTGTCGGCAACCGACAAGTTCGCGATGGAAGCGACGCTGCAAACGCATCTCGCCTACATCGTCACCGGCGACGCCGAGGTCGACAACATCAGCAAGGCCGGCTTGCAGGGCCTGACGATCTTTCTCGCGCAACGCACCGCGCTCGAAGCCGGCGAGCCGATCGGACTCGATCCGGCGCGCGACGAGCTTGCCTTTTTCCCGCTGATCTACTGGCCGGTTCTGCCTAATCAGGCGAAGCCCTCGCAGCAGGCGCTCGATCGCATCGACACCTACATGAAGAATGGCGGCACCATCCTGTTCGATACGCGCGACGCGCTCGACACCTCGCCTCTTCCCGGCGGCGCCAGCCAGACGCCCGCGATGGTCTCGCTGCGCGCGATACTCTCCTCGCTCGACATCCCCGAGCTCGAGCCGGTGCCGAACGATCATGTCCTGACCAAAACGTTTTTCCTGTTGCGCGAATTCCCCGGCCGCTTCACCAGCGGCCAGCTTTGGGTAGAAGCGCTGCCGGCGGAAAGCGAAGAGGACCAGAACCGGCCGGCGCGCGCGGGTGACGGCGTCTCGTCGATCCTGATTACGTCGAACGATATGGCGGGCGCCTGGGCGACGCGCCCCGACGGCCAGCCGATGCTGCCGATGGTGCCGGGCGAGCCGCGCCAGCGGGAAATGGCGTTCCGCGCCGGCGTGAACATCGTCATGTACACGCTAACCGGCAACTACAAGACCGACCAGGTGCACATCCCCGCGCTGCTCGAACGGCTGGGACAGTAGCCAATGAATCTCGGCATCTCATTTTCTCCGCTGGTCCCCGCCTACGTCGTGTGGACGGGCCTCGCCGTCGCGGTCGTGCTGGCGGTCATGCTGGTGCTCGCACGCAGCCGCGGCGCACTGGTACGCGCCGTCGCGCTGGCGCTGATGGTGCTCGCGCTCGCCAACCCGTCGCTGACGCGCGAAGACCGCGATCCGGTCCCCTCGGTCGCCGCCGTGATCGTCGATAAGAGCCCGAGCCAGAACTTCGGCGACCGCAAGCAGCAGACCGAGGCGGCGCGAGCCGCGCTGGTCGAGCGGCTGCACCGCATCCCCGGCCTCGAAGTGCGCGTGACCGACGCGAGCGAAGCCGACGGCGAGCACGATGGCACGCGGCTGTTCTCGGCGCTGTCCTCGACGCTTGCCGACGTTCCGCCCGACCGCGTCGCCGGCGCCATCATGATCACCGACGGCCGCGTGCATGACGTGCCCGCCGACGCCGCCGCGCTCGGCTTTACCGCGCCGATCCATGCGCTCATCACCGGCCATAACAACGAAGTCGACCGGCGCGTGGTGCTGACCGTTGCGCCGCGCTTCGGCATCGTTGGCCAGTCGCAGACCATCGGCTTTCGCGTCGAGGATCACGGGGCGCGCTTCGGCACGGCCGAGATCATGGTGCGGCGCGACGGCGACGTGCTTGAGAAGCGCACCGTCAATGTGGGCGGCGACCTCAGCGTCGCCGTGCCGATCCCGCACGCAGGGCCGAACATCGTCGAGATCGAGGCCGCACCGATCGACGGCGAACTCACGCAGGTGAATAACCGCGCGGTCGTTTCGATCGATGGCGTGCGCGACAAATTGCGCGTGCTGCTGGTGTCGGGCGAGCCGCACGCTGGCGAGCGTACCTGGCGCAACCTGCTCAAGTCCGATGCCAGTGTCGATCTCGTCCACTTCACCATTTTGCGCCCGCCGGAAAAGCAGGACGGCACGCCGATCAACGAGCTGTCGCTGATCGCCTTCCCGACCCGCGAGCTGTTCCAGCAGAAGATCTCCACGTTCCAGTTGATCATCTTCGACCGCTATGCCCGCCAGGGCGTGCTGCCGCTCGCCTATTTCGACAACATCGCGAAATACGTGCGCGACGGCGGCGCGGTGATGATCGCGGCGGGACCCGATTACGCGAGCGCGACGAGCCTTTGGCGCACGCCACTCGATTCGATCCTCCCGGCGGAGCCGAGCGGCAACGTCACCGACGAGCCGTTCCGCGCGACGCTGACCGACGCGGGCAAACGGCATCCGGTCACGCGCGGGCTGGAAGGCTCCGATACCGATCCGCCGCATTGGAGCCGCTGGTTCCGGCTGGTCGATGCGCGGCGCACCAACGGTAGCGCCGTCATGCAGGGTCCCGACGGCAAGCCGCTGCTCATCCTTGCGCACGAAGGCCAAGGCCGCGTCGCACTGCTCTTGTCCGATCACATCTGGCTGTGGGCGCGTGGCTACGAAAACGGCGGGCCGCATCTCGATCTGCTGCGACGCCTTTCGCACTGGCTGATGAAGCAGCCGGAACTGGAAGAAGAAGCGCTCCGCCTCACCGTGCAAGGGCACGATCTTGCCGTGCAGCGGCAAACCATGGCCGACAGCGTGAACGAGGTGACGTTGACGTCGCCTGCCGGCGAGACGCGCAAGCTGACCTTGCGGCAATCCGAGCCGGGCCTCTGGCGCGCGTCGGTTTCCGCGGCCGAGCTCGGCCTGTGGCGGGCGACCGACGGCAAGCTCACCGCGCTGGTTAATGTCGGCCCGGCCAATCCGCGTGAATTCGCCGAGGTGACGTCGACGCGCGACGTGCTGCGTCCCATCGCCAATGCCACCGGCGGCGACGCACGGCGGCTCGACGACGGTCACGGCCTCAACGTGCCGCGCGTCGTGCCGGTGCGCACCACGTCCACATATCAAGGCGAAGACTGGATCGGCCTGAAGATGCGCGACGTCAGCGTCGTGCGCGGCATCGGCGTGTTGCCGATCTTTGCCGGCCTGATCGGACTGTTGCTGCTGGTCGGCTCGCTCGCCGCGACCTGGGCGAGAGAAGGCCGCTGACGCGGCCACTGGGGCACGCGAAGGACGCTAACGCTGAGTCAGGCCGCGTCCCAGTCGGGCCGGATCATTCCCG
>JBAUHH010000148.1:0-9943 GCA_049680165.1 Pseudolabrys sp. | reverse complement strand
GTGCACCAGCGTGAGCCGCTTGACGAGCGGCTGCAGATTAAGCGTCCAGTCGAGGGCTGAATCGCCGCCGCCGACGATCATCAGGTTCTTGCCGCGGAACGCGTCCATCTTTCGCACGGCATAGAACACCGACTTTGCCTCGTACGGCTCGATGCCCTGGATCGGCGGCCGCTTCGGCTGGAACGAGCCGCCGCCGGCCGCGATCACGATCGCCTTCGCTTCGAAAACCTTGCCAGTGTCGGTGGTGATGCGAAACAGCGGATCGCCGATGTTCTCGATGGTCGTCACCATCTCGTTGAGGTGAAACGTCGGCTTGAACGGCTTGATCTGCTCCATCAGCGCGTCGGAAAGGCCCTTGCCGGTGATGCGCGGAATGGCGGGAATGTCGAAGATCGGCTTTTCCGGATAAAGCTCGGCGCACTGGCCGCCGACCTTGTCGAGGATGTCGACGAGGTGTGTCTTGATGTCGAGCAGGCCGAGCTCGAACACCGCGAACAGCCCGACCGGTCCCGCGCCGATGATTAGCACGTCGGTCTTGATTTCGTTGCCCGCACCATTCCCGCCGGACGATTGATCGGTCTTCTGCAACATCATGCGCTCCTCTGCGCAGGTCGGCCATGCGGGCCGTGAACGACGCGCACCAGCTCGGCCAGATTCTGTTCCGGCGTCTTGCCAGTGGTGACAAGGGCCGCTTCCGCCTTGGCGTAAAGCGGCTCGCGGCTCTTCAGGATGGAAACGAGATCTCCCATGGCGCGGGCTCGGTCGGCCATCGGCCGCATGTCGCCCTGCGCGATCACCCGCTTCATATGCTCTTCCGGCTCGGCCCTTACCCAGATGGTAAAACAGGATGATAACAACAATTCCAGCGTGCCCGGCTCGGTGACGATGCTGCCGCTGGTGGCAATCACGAAACGCGGGTGCTGTTGCAAAACGCTTTCCAGCGCCTCGCGTTCCGCCCGGCGGAAGGTCTCCTGGCCGAACATCTCGAACATCTCGCTGAGCGTCGCGCCGCTGCGGCGCTCGATCTCGCGGTCGAGTTCGATGAAGGGGACGTCGAGCTTGTCCGCCAGCAGGCGGCCGAGGGTGGATTTTCCGCCGCCGCGCAGGCCAATCAGCGCCACGCGGCCGCGCCGCAGGTCGGACGAGGGCTCGCCGAACTGGCGCAGCAGCAATTCGCGGGCTTCCTTCAGGGCGGACGGCGACAGCCGCTCGAGGAATTGCGCCAGCAGCACGGCGTCGAGCGCGGGGTCGGCGCTTTCATTGACCAGTTGGGTCACCGGCACGCCCATGGCGCGCGCAATCCGCCGCAACAGCACGATCGAGCCATTGCCGCGGCCGGCTTCGAGCTGGGCGAGGTAACGTTCCGATACGCGCGCATGTTGCGCCAGCGCTTTACGCGTCATGCCGCGCTGATTGCGCATGGTGCGCACGCGCTCGCCGAGCCGACGCAAATAGGCGTCCTTATCGAGGCTCGACGTGGGCTTGGCGCCCGCCGGCCTCTCGTTCGCGGATTTCCCGTTAGCGCGCGAATTTCTCATCGATTCACGATATGCATTATATTGCCAAGACTATGCGGCAGTCGGGCCTGCAATGCAAGTCCGCCCGGAAGGCGATTTCCATTTTGGCTGGGTTCTGGCTCCAAGTAATAATTATATATATCAATAGTTTATTTGATAGAGGGGTGACAGGCGTGCTTCTCATTGTGGATGAATGAACCAAATGGTAGCGTCATGCATAATAATGCATATAGGCGTCAGGGACGACCATGCAGGCAATCGACTTTCAGACTGATCCGCGGCGCTATCGCCATTGGCGCATCGAGCGAGACGGCGACGTCGCCTATCTGATCATGGACGTCGATCAGGCCGGCGGCTTGTCCGACGGCTATGAGCTCAAGCTGAATTCATACGATCTCGGTGTCGATATCGAGCTCAACGATGCGATCCAGCGCTTGCGCTTTGAACATCCGGAAGTGCGCGCGGTCGTCATCAAGTCGGGCAAGGACAACGTGTTCTGCGCCGGCGCCAATATCCGCTATCTCGGCAAGGCGAGCCACGGTCACAAGGTGAATTTCTGCAAGTTCACCAACGAGACGCGGCTCGCGATCGAGGACGCCAGCGAAAACTCCAGGCAGATCTATATCTGCGCCATCAACGGCAACGCCGCGGGCGGTGGCTACGAACTGGCGCTGGCTGCCGATCACATCATGCTGGTGGACGACCGCCGCTCGGCGGTGGCGCTGCCGGAAACGCCGCTGCTCGCGGTGTTGCCGGGGACCGGCGGCCTCACGCGCGTGACCGATAAGCGCAAGGTGCGCCGTGACCGCGCCGACGTCTTCTGCTCCATCGAAGAAGGCATACGCGGCGCCAAGGCGGTGGAATGGCGGCTGGTCGACGAAGTCGTTCCCAATTCGAAATGGAAAGATGCGGTTGCCGCCCGCGCGCGCGAAATCGCTGCGCGCTCCGACCGCCCAAAGGACGCCAAGGGCATCACGCTCACGCCGCTCGAGCGGAAGATTGAGGCGGATCGAGTGTCCTATTCGCATGTGGGCGTCGAGATCGACCGCGCGCGCGGCCTTGCGACCGTCACCGTGCGCGGGCCCTCGCAAGCAGTGCCCGCGTCGGCCGACGCCGCGAATGCGCTCGGCGCCAAATTCTGGCCGCTCACCGTCGCGCGTGAACTCGAAGACGCCATCCTGCATCTGCGCGCCAACGAGGCCGCTATCGGCGTCGTGCTGCTCAAGACGGACGGCAGCGCGCAGGCTGTGCTCGATCACGACGAATTCCTCGCGAAGGCCAGTGGCGACTGGCTGATGCGGGAGATCCGCCATTACCTCAAGCGCGTGCTCAAGCGCGTGGACGTGACGCCCAAGAGCTTCATCGCGCTGATCGAGCCGGGCTCGTGCTTTGCCGGCACGCTGGCCGAGCTGGCCTTTGCCGCCGACCGCTCGCTGATGCTGATCGGCAGCCGCGACGGCGATAACCGCAGGCCCGCCGCAATCACGCTTGGGACCGCGAATTTCGGCGCCTATCCGATGGGCAATGGTCTCACGCGGCTACAAACGCGGTTTCTCGGTGAGCCGGAATCGGTCGGCCGCGCCAAGGAGAAAATCGGCGTTGCGCTCGGAGGCGAGGAGGCCGTCGGGCTTGGGCTGGTGACGCTCGCGTACGAAGACTTCGATTGGGACGACGAGTTGCGCGTCATGCTGGAGGAGCGCGTGAGCTTCTCGCCCGACGCCATGACCGGCATGGAGGCGAACTTGCGCTTCGCTGGTCCGGAGACGATGGAAACCAAGATTTTCGGACGGCTGACCGCCTGGCAGAACTGGATCTTCCAGCGGCCGAACGCGATCGGGGAGCAGGGGGCTCTCAAGCTCTACGGAAGCGGCGTCAAGCCGACCTACGGAAAAGAAAGGGTGTAGCCATGAACATCGTCAACGTCGATTACGACGGTCTCATTCCGAACAATGTCGGGCTCGGGCAGGACGAACGCGTCAAGCGCGCGCTGGAGAAGTGGCACCCCGGCTATATCAACTGGTGGAACGACATGGGGCCGGAAGGCTTCCAGGAGTCGCTCGTCTACCTGCGCACTGCGGTGAGCGTCGACCCGAAAGGCTGGGCGAAGTTCGACTACGTCAAGATGCCGGACTACCGCTGGGGCATCTTGCTTGCGCCGCAGATGGAAGGGCGCAAGGTCAATTTCGGCGCACACAAAGGCGAGGATGCCTGGCAGGAGGTGCCGGGCGAATACCGCGCCATGCTGCGCCGGCTGATCGTCATCCAGGGCGACACCGAGCCGGCCTCGGTCGAGCAGCAGCGCTTCCTCGGCAAGACCGCGCCGTCGCTTTATGACATGCGCAATTTGTTCCAGGTCAATGTGGAAGAGGGCCGTCACCTGTGGGCGATGGTCTATCTGCTGCAAAAATATTTCGGCACCGACGGCCGCGAGGAGGCCGAAGCGTTGTTGCAGCGCCGCTCCGGCGACGCCGACACGCCGCGCATGCTTGGCGCCTTCAACGAGAAGACGCCGGATTGGCTGTCGTTCTTCATGTTCACTTTTTTCACCGACCGTGACGGCAAGATGCAGCTCGAAGCGCTGGCGCAATCAGGCTTCGATCCGCTCTCGCGCACCTGCCGCTTCATGCTCACGGAAGAGGCGCACCACATGTTCGTGGGCGAAACAGGCGTCACGCGCATCATCCAGCGCACCTGCGAGGCGATGAAGGAAGCCGGCATTACCGATCCCAACGACATCGAGAAGGTGCGCAAGCTCGGCGTTATCGACCTGCCGACTATCCAGAAGAAAGCGAACCTGCACTTCTCCTTGACGCTCGATTTGTTTGGCAACGAGATTTCGACCAACGCCGCCAATGCCTTCCACGCCGGACTTAAAGGCCGCTTCCGCGAGGACCGGCTCAAGGACGATCACTCCCTCGAGGGCGGAACCTATCCGGTGCTGCGTTTAAAGGACGGCAAGATCCAGAACGAGGACTTGCCGGCACTGTCCGCGCTCAACATGCGGCTGCGCGACGACTATTTGGGCGATTGCAACAATGGCGTCGGGCGGTGGAACAAGGTGATTGAGCAATACGGCATTCCGTTTCAGCTCAAGCTGCCGCACGTGGCGTTTCATCGCAACATCGGTGAATTTTCCGGCATCCATGCCGACCTTGACGGCAGCTTGCTGAGCGACGTCGAATGGGAAAGGAAGAGAGGCGATTACCTGCCATCCGGCAGCGACCGCGAATACATCGAGAGCCTGATGAAGCCGGAAACCGAGCCCCGCAAATTCGCCGGCTGGATCGCGCCCCCGAAAGTCGGCATCGATAACAAACCGGGCGAATTCGAATACGTGAAGATCGTTTAAGCGCGCTTGCCGGCGCCGAAAACAGGACGCGGCTAGGACGATCGCTCGCGATCGAACCGCCCGATCACGTCCGGTGGAATCGGCTGTGCGGCCATGCGGGTCGGGTCGCTCTTGTGCTTGCCGGCCCAGACGCGGGTTTCGCCGCCGTCAACCGCCAGCTCGCCGCCGACGAAAATCTTGTGTTCGATGTCGAAGCTGGAGCGCCGGAATTCGCTGATGCGCGAGACAATCTCGATCGTGTCGCCGAATTTCGCCGGCTTGCGAAACTGGGCGCGCGCATCGACCAGCGGGATACCGATAATACCGAACGTCTTTGCCAATTCGTGCATCTTTACGCCGAGCGCGGCCTCGAACAGCTGCCAAGTGGCCAGATCGAAATATTCGAAAAACCGGACGTTGAAGACGATGCCGGCTGGGTCGCATTGACCCCATTCGATCCTGATCTGGCGGTGATTGACGAAAGACGTCACGAAAGTCTCCTGAGCGAGGCCATCTTGGTAGACTCCGGCGCGGTAACGATCAAGCGCCGGTCAGCCGCCTCGGCGCTTGCGCGGGTCCGGCCATTCGAGCACCGCCATGGCGCGGCGTTCAACCTCCGCGGCGCGCCTGCGCCGGCGCAGGATCGCTCTTGGCGCCACCTTCTCGTGCGGGGATTCATCGAGTGCGAGCAGCACCCAATAGAGGTCGTCGTTCGCGATGACCCAGCGCTTCGGTGCAAAGCGCGCGATGGAAAACGGCCGCGAATAAGCCAGCAGCGATTTCTTGCCGCTCCATAGAAAATATTCATGCGCGAACGACATCGCTAGCTCGCGCGGGCTGCGGTAGATCGGATCGCGCCAGCGTAGGATGGCGTGATTGGTCTTGCTGATGGCGCCCCACAGCCCACGCTCCTTGAACACCGCAATGACGTGATCCTCGTCGCTCGGCAGCGCCTGGAAGTCCATCAACAGCGGCGCCCGTCCGTGATAGGCGAGCGCGGCGGCGGCGAAGATCGCGCCCTCGGCGCAATGAGCAGTGCGCTCTTTCAGGACGCGGCGCGGCGACATCGCGGTCTCAAGCTCCATCTCGAAGTTGACCGGAAGCTTGTCGAGGAAGGATTGGATTTTCTGCGGGCTGTCGAGCCGGTCGAAAACACGCCGCTCCGCGCCCGAGAGCAGCGCACGCAACGCCACCCTGTAGCGCTTGCGATTCGCCATGCGCAGCGATCTTAGAACGCAAACCAGCGAAAGCGGAACGCTATTCGGCGGAAAGAGCCGGCCGCGCCATCGGCAGCGGGATTGGGCCAGTCAGCGGCGTGCCGGCGGGCACGGCTTCTGCTTCGGCAGGCATCTCGACCGGCTCGGCTACAGGCTTGGGCGCGGTCTTGACAGGCGCGGCTTCGGGCTCCGGCGCATAAGCGAACGCGCTGTAGTGATCGTTTTTGATCGGCTTGTTGGCGTCCTGGATTATCCGGTCGGCGTCACGCCGGTTTTCGTAGGAGCTTTTGCGCTCGTTGAAGCTGATCGCATAAGCCGGCTTGGCCTTGGCGGCCGGGTCGGCGGTGTTGGATGCCCGGTCGTATTCTCGCTTGTCGAAATAGGTGATGCCGCGGTCGTGGGCGGTGCTCGAGAAGGCCGGGTTGATCTTGATCGCCTGGTTCATGTCGCGCATCGCGCGCTCGTAGTCGCGCCGGTCGTAGGCGACGATGCTGCGGTTATAAAGCGCGAGGGCGTAGTTCGGATTGATCGCGAGCGCCTGATTGTAATCCGCGACGGCGCGTTCCAGGTCGCCTTTGGCGCGATAGGCGAATCCGCGGTTGTTGTAGGCGCGCGCGTCCTTCGGGCCGAGCTTGACCGCCTGCGTGAAGTCTTCGATCGCCTGGTCATGCTCGTTCTTGGCATCGTAGGCGAGGCCGCGCGCGTTGAAGGCGGCGGCAAAATTCCCGTCGATCTTGATCGCGGCGTCGAAATCCTTGATCGCGCCGTCATTGTCACGCTGGTCGTAGCGCGCCGTGCCGCGATGATAGAGCGCCAGCGTGTAGTTCGGCGCGAGCTTGATCGCCTTGTCGAAGTCCTGGATGGCGCGGTCGATATTGCCCTGGTTACGATAAGCGAAGGCGCGGTTGTTGAACGAAACCGGATTGCTGTCGTCGAGCTTGATCGCCTGATCGAAGTCCGCGATGGCGCGTTCGACGTCGCCAGCCATGCCCAAGGTGGTGCCCCGGTCGTTGTAAAAGCTGGCGGACTTCGCGTTCAGCCTGATCGCCTGATCAAAGTCGGCGATGGCGCGGTCGTAGTCGGCGCGCGCGCGATAGCAGAGGCCGCGGAATTCATAGGCGTATGCGTTCCTCGGATCGAAGCGGACGGCTTGCGTGAAATCGGCGATGGCGTGGTCGCAATCGTTTTTCTCCCGATGTGCAACACCGCGCCGGTAGTAGGCGAGGGCGTAGCTCGGGCTGCCGCGGATCGCCAGTGTGAGGTCGGCAATCGCGCGGTTATAGTCGCCGCGCTCAAAATAGCCGCTGCCGCGCTGATAATAGGCGAGCGCGAACCGGCCGTCGTATTTGATGGCTTCGCCGAAATCGGCATTGGCGCGGTCGGCATTGCCCTTGAGGCGATAGGCGATGCCGCGATTGTAATAGGCCAGCGCGTTCTTGCCGTCGAGCTTGAGCGTCTGGTCGAGGTCGGCGACTGCGTGATCGTTGTCGCCCTTGGCGCCGTATGACAGCGCGCGGTCGTAGAACGCCTGCGGATATTGCGGCCGCAGCTTCACGGCCTGGTCGAAGTCGGCAATGGCGCGGTTGTAATCGCGCTTGAACGCATAAGCCGCGCCGCGATTGTAGTAAGCGGCCGCGTAGTTGCCGTTGAGCTTGATCGCCGCGTCGAAATTCTGGATGGCGCGGTCGGCGTCCTGCTTGTCGCGGAACGCAAGCCCGCGGTTGTAGAAGGCGACGCTGCTCTGCGGGTCGAATTTGACCGCTTGGTCGAAGTCGGCAATCGCGCGGTCGGTCTCGCCCTTGACCGCGTAAGCGACGCCGCGGCCGTTATACGCCTGCGCGTAGCTCGGATTGAGTTTCAGCGCCTGGCTCAGATCCTGGATGGCGCGATCGAGATCGTTACGGTCGGCATAAGCATTGCCGCGGTTGTTGTAAGCGGTGGCGTCGCGCGGATTGAGTTTGATCGCGTGATCGAAGTCCGGAATCGCGCGGGCAAATTCACCGGCGTCGTAAAACGCGTTGCCGCGATTGTAGAAGGCGAGCGCGTAATTGGCGTTGAGCCCGATCGCCTGTGTGAAATCGCTGATCGCCTGATTGCTCTTGCCCTTGGCGGAATTGGCGATGCCACGGTTGTTGAAGGCGGGCGCATATTTTCCGTTGAGCGTTACGGCCTGATCGTAGTCGTTCATGGCGCGGTCGGTGTCGCCCTTGAAGCCGTAGGCGATGCCGCGGTCGTTGAACGCAATGGCGTCGTTGGCGTTGAGCGCGATCGACTGGCTCAGATCCTGAATGGCGCGGGCCAGATCACCCTTGCCGGCATAGGCATTGCCGCGCGCGCTAAATGCCACCGCCAACTTGGGATCGAGCTTGATCGCGCGCTCAAAGTCCTCGAGGGCGCGGTCGTAATTCTGCTTCTCGTTATAGGCGATGCCGCGGTTGTAGTAGGCCGACGCATTGCTGTCCTCGAGCTTGAGCGCCTGATCGAAGTCCGCGATGGCGCGGTCGTAGTTCTCGCGGCCGTACTCGACCACGCCGCGGTCGTAAAGCGCTTGCGCATCCTTCGGATTGAGCTTGATCGCCTGCGTCAGGTCCTGCACCGCGCGCTCGGCGTCGCCGCGGCTGGCGCGGGCATTGCCGCGCGCGCTGTAAGCAAGCGCGAGCTTGGCGTCGATCCTGAGCGCTTGGTCGAAATTCTCGATCGCGCTGCCATAATCGTGCTTTTCGTTATAGGCGATGCCGCGATTGTAATAGGCCGGCGCGTTTTTGCCGTTGAGCCGCACGCTCTGGCTGAAATCCGCGATCGCGCGGTCGTACTGGCTCTTCGATACGAAATTAATGCCGCGGTCGTTATAGGCGAGCGCGAAGATCGGACTTACGCGGATCGGCTGGACGAGCTCGCTCGAGCCGTGATCGTAACCGCGCTGGCTGCCGACGTCGCTGCGATTTGCGGCGACCACGTAGCGCGGCGAAATCTTCACCGCCTGCTCGAAGTCGCTGATCGCGCGATCGTAGTCGTGCTTCTCGTAATAGGCCACGCCACGGTCGTGATAGGCGTACGAATCCTTCGGATTGAGCTTGATCGCCTCATTGAAGTCGCTGATCGCGCCATCGTAATTGTGCTTGTCGAAAAACGCGTTGGCGCGGTTGTAGAACGCGACGGCGTAGCCGCCGTTGCGCTTGATGGCCTCATTGAAATCCGCGATGGCGTGGTCGGTGTCGCCCTTGTTGCGGTAGGCAAGACCGCGATTATTAAAGGCGATGGCGTTGTTAGGGTCGAGGTTGATGGCGTGGTCGAAATCCGCGATGGCGCGGTCGGGATCGCCCTTGGCGCCGTAGGCGATGCCGCGGTCGTAATAGGCTCGCACATAGCCCGGATTGATCTTGATCGCCTGGTTGAGGTCGGCGATGGCGCGGTCATATTCGCGCTTGTCGTAGTACGCATTGCCGCGGTTGCTGAACGCCAGCGCATAGGTTGGGTCGAGCTTCGCCGCCGTGCTGAAGTCTGAAATGGCGCGGTCGTTGTCGCCACGCGCGCGGTAGACCAGCCCGCGATTATTGTAGGCGGAGGCGAAGCGGGCGTCGAGTTTGATGGACTGGCTGAAATCGGCAAGCGCGCGGTCGTATTCGCGTTTGTTGCTGTAGGCGAGCCCGCGCGCGTTGTGCGCGCGCGCATTATCCGGGCTGAGCTTGATCGCGTGGTCGAGATCGGCGATGGCGCGGTCGTGGTAGCCGATCGTCTCCAGCGTGTCGCCGCGGTTGAAATAGGCGACGACGTAAGTGGGGTTCGCCTTGATCGCCAGGTCGAAATCCTTCACTGCGCGCTCGAGCTCGCCCTTGCCCTTGTAGGACAGGCCGCGGTTGTTGAGCGCCACCTCATAATCG
>JBAUHH010000147.1:0-14933 GCA_049680165.1 Pseudolabrys sp. | reverse complement strand
ATGCCGCTCACATCCGCCGCCGAAAACGACGTGCCGGATTGCACCTGATAGCTCGCGTCCGGCGCCGCCACGAGAATCTCGGAGCCGGGCGCGGCGACCGCAATGTGCCTGCCGCGGTTGGATTGCGCGAACAACTTGTCCTCGGCGTCGGTCGCGGTCACCGCGATCACTTCCGGATCGGCGGCCGGGAAAAGCGGCGGCGACTTCGGCCCGTCGTTGCCGGCGGCCGCGACCAGCACGATGCCTTTCTTGAAGGCTGCCTCGATGCTGCGATGGATCGCCGGGTCCGAAGGCCCCGCGAAGCTCATATTGATGACGCGTGCATTGTTCGCCGCCGCCCAGTCGAGCGCCTTGAGAATGTTGAAGGTCGTGCCTTCGGCGGTGCCGCCGACCGGATCGAAGGCGCGCGCGGCGAGAATGCGCGCCGCCGGTGCCGAGCCCATCAGCCGCGCATGCGCCGCGATCAGGCCGGCAATGGCGGTGCCATGCGAGTGCGGCTGCATCGGCGGCTTGAGCGTGTCGAACGTGCCGGCGATCGCACCGGCGAGTTCGGGGTGCGTGACGTCGACGCCGGAATCGATCACCGCCACCAGCACGTTGTCGCCTTTGGCGACGCCGTGCGCCTGCGGCAGATGCAATTTGGCGAGTTCGTATTGCGCCGGGTCGCCTTCGCTCAACTGCGCGGCGGGTTTGACGTCGCTCGCCGCCTTCGCCTCGGTCTGCTGTTGCAGCGCGAACAGGTAATTCGGCTGTGCCGACGCGACGACACGATCGCCTTGCAGCGCCCGCACGACGGTTGGCACCGACCGCCGGTCGGGAATTTGCCAGCGGAAGAAGGTCGTGCCGGTAAGCTGTACTTGCAGCGACTCGAGCCGTGTCAACCGGTGACGCCGTTCGAGTGCGTTGACCGCGGCGGGCGAGATGCTGTTGGGCACCTCGATCACGACTTCATCGGGCACCATCGGCGCATTCGCCGGCGGCGCTGCATTGCCGGCATTCCGGCGCGGCTGCTGACGGCGCGGCGACGGCTGGTTGGTGTTGGCCACCGGAGCCTGCGGCTGCGTCACCTGCGGGATGCTCAACAGAATGCCGGGCACGATGCCCAAGCCGCCCATGCCGCGGCCGCCGTGATAGCCGCCGCCGTCACTGCCGCGCGAGGGCATGCGCATCCCCGTGCCGTCGCCTCCGCGATATTTCGTTTGCGCAAAGGCGGTGCCGATCGGCGCGGCGCACAGAACCGCCGCGGTTACGACGAGAAGCAAGGCATTCCGATGAGCGCGCATGGCGTAATCTCCGGTGCGAACCTAGTTTATACGATCTCTCTCACTCCGTCGTGGCGATGAAGCCGACGACCTTGTCTTCCTGCAATTTCTTCACGATAGCGGCGAGGTCCGCTTTCGGTAGGCCGGTAACGGCGACGCGAACACGGTACATGCCGCCTGCGGTCGGACCGCTGACGATCGACGCCTTGTTGGCTTCGAGGAATTTGGTGATGTCGGCGGCGCTCGCCTGCGGTGCGAAGCGGATGAGCGCGAACGTGCCTTCGGTGCTTGGCGCGTTCGCCGGCGCCGAAGCGGTCTGGTAGCCGGGGCTCTTGTTTTCCTTGAGCACGACGTCGGTGAGGATCGCCGCCTGCAACAGGATGGCGAGGACTGCGGCGCTCGCCGACCAGGCCAGCGTGCGCGGCGACAGGCTCGCGAAAAATTCCGCCACGCGCGTGCCGAGATTGAGCGAGACGACCGGCTTGCGCGCGGGTTCGGCGTCGATCTTCGCGAACAGCTTTTCCATCGCGCGCGCCGACGGCGCACCGAGCGTCTCGTTAAGGCGGATGGTTTCGCCGAGTTCCTCGCGCACCATGTCGTAACGGCGGGCAAGCTCGGCATCCTTGGCGAGCGCATCCTCGACGCGCTGGGCGTCGCGACGGCTCAGCGTTCCCGCCGCATGCCAGGGCAGGAGCTGCTCGATGTCGCCGCCTTCGGGCGCTTTTTTGTCGGTTGCGTTCATGGCCAACCTCGTTCGACTCCATTTTCCTTCAGCAGCTCAGCCAGTTTCTTTCGCGCGTAAAACATTCTCGTCTTCACCGTCGCTTCCGGGATGCCGACGATCGCCGCTACTTCTTCCACGGACTTCTCGTGGTAGTAGACGAGATCGATGATCTCCCGATGCTCGGCCGAAAGCCCGGTCAGGCATTTGCGCAGGACCGCACCTTTGTCCTTCTTCTCCAGCGCGGTTTCGGGATCGTCGGATGGATCCTCGATCGCCGCGGCTGTCTCATCGTCCAGTTCCTGCTCGGGCTTGCGCCGGAGCACCGACAGCGCCTTGAAGCGCGCGATCGCAAGCAGCCAGGTAGAGGCAGCGGAACGTCCCTCGAATTTTCCGGCTTGCCGCCAGACGTCGAGGAACACCTCGCTGATCAGATCCTCCGCCGTCGCCTCGTTGCGCACGAGCCGCAGGACGAACCGGTAAACCCGGACATGGTGCCGCGCGAACAGCACCTGCATGGCAAGCCGATCGCCACCTGCGATCCTCGAAATCAGAACCTCGTCCGAAGTCGTTTGCATCGGCAGGGCCGTCCGGCTCGTGAGGTAGTCGCGGGCAGCGGCGGTCAGGTTCAAAGCGAAGGGCAGGATTTATAGCCGCCCCTCGTTACGCGCCGGTCGTACTTCGGCCGCACTAGGTTGGCCGGAACGGTTCGGCCGGGCAAGCGGCGTGGTTCACACTGACGCCGACTTGCATTAAGTATCTGTTTTTTCAACGATTTATCGGCTGGGCGGGAAATCGCCTGGGCTCCGTGAACCTTTCGCCGGCTGGCCGCGACTGATGGGTAGGATGTGGCAGGCACATCCCTTGAAACCCAGGAGACTACAATGATCCGCAAGCTCGTTATCGCTCTCGGCGCCACCACTGCGATTGCAGCGGCTGCGCTCACCCCCACCGCCGCTTCTGCGCATTGGCATGGTGGCGGACACGGTTGGCACGGCGGCTGGCATGGCCACTACTGGGGCCACGGGTTCGGCGTCGGCTTCTACGCTCCCGCTTATGCCGTCGCTCCGGACTGCTACTACGTGAAGCAGCTCGTCGATACGCCGGTCGGCCCTCGCGTTCGTCGCGTCGCGGTGTGCGGCTGATCCGATCCATGTGTGTCTTGATCGCCCCGGCTTCGTGCAACGAAGCCGGGGCTTTCAATTTTAGACGGTGCCAGGTGTTTTCCTCTCGCGAGCGCGAGCCGATTTGCTAGACTCGCGTTCAAACAAACCAGCGGCGTTAACAGCCGCGGCGAAAAGAGGAGGATGCCATGCCGACCAAACTCAATTCTATTTTGCTTGCCGCCGCGCTGACGGCGCTTGCCGCGCCTGCGTTTGCCGCGCCGCCCGCGCCCGAGCCGGTGACGCCGCAGCTCATCGAAGCGGCCAAGAAGGAAGGCAAGGTCGTCTTTTATTCCGCGATCGATCTGAAGGTCACGCAAGGCCTGGCGAAAGTTTTCGAGCAAAAATATCCCGGCATATCGGTCCAGGTCGAGCGCACCGGCAGCGAGCGTATCTATCAACGTGTCGGCCAGGAGCGCGCAAACAAGATTTATGCCGTGGACGTGCTCGACGGCTCCGACCAGGCATTGTTCGTGACGTGGAAGAAGGAAGGCATTCTCGAGCCGTATATTCCCGCCGAGCTGATGAAGTGGCCGGCCGACCAGCGCGACCCGGACGGCATGTACGCCAGCATCCGCTTCACGCTGATGCCGATCGCCTACAACACGAAATTGGTGAAGCCGGAAGACGCGCCGAAGAGCTTCGCCGACCTGCTCGACCCGAAATGGTCCGGCAAGATCGTCAAGGCGCACCCGAGCTACAGTGGCGGCATCGTGACGTCGACCTTCCAGACCGTGAAGGCAATCGGCTGGAGCTATATCGAGAAGCTCGGAAAGCAGAAGGTCTTGCAGGTGCAATCGGCGACCGAGCCGCCGAAGAAACTGGCGCTTGGCGAGCGCGCGGTGTCGGCCGATGGCCTCGAATACATGGACATCCGGATGCAAGAGACCGGCGCACCGATCAAGATCGTCTACCCGAAGGAGGGCACTCCGTTCATCCCCGGCTGCGAGGCAATCGCCAGGAATGCGCCGCATCCGAACGCCGCGAAACTGTTCATGAGCTTCATGGTCTCGCGCGAGACCCAGCAATATCTCGCCGATGAAGCCGGCTTGCGCTCCTTCCATCCGGACGTGAAGCTCAAGCCCGGCGTCGTGCCGCTCTCCCAGATCAAGGTGCTGCCGTCCGATCCGGTCGCGCAGGCCGCCGCGACCGAAGAGATCAAGAAGAAGTATGCGCAGTATTTCGGAATCTGACGTGCTCGAAGGCTTTGCCCGCAGCGAGATCAAGACCGGTGGCGCCCGCATCGTCACCGTGAAAGGCGGCAGCGGGCCGCCGCTGCTGTTGATGCACGGCAATCCGTTCACGCATCTGTCGTGGCTGAAGGTCGCGCCCATGCTGGCGCGCGACTTCACCGTGGTGTGCACGGATTTGCGCGGCTACGGCGACAGCGAGAAACCGCCGGGCGGGGCGGATCATTACGGCTATTCGTTCCGCGCCATGGCGCAGGATCAGGTCGAGGTGATGGAAGCGCTCGGCTTTAAGAATTTCTTCGCCGCCGGGCATGACCGCGGCGCGCGCGTGCTGCATCGCATGTGCCTCGATCATCCGCAAAAGGTTAAGCGCGCCGCAATCCTCGACATCATTCCGCAGCATCATGTGCTCAACAACATGACCAAGGAATGGGGCCGCTTTTCCTGGCACTGGTTGTTCAACATTCAGCCGGAGCCGCTGCCGGAGAAGATGATGGGCGCCGATCCGGACTGGTTCATCGAGAAGAAGCTCGCCAAGACCAGGCAGGGCCTGAGCTTTTTCGACAAGGATGCGCTCGAGGAATACAAGCGCTGCTTCCGCAATCCGGAAACCATCCACGCCATCTGCGAGGACTATCGCGCCACCTTCGGCGTCGATCTCGACATGGACACCAGGGACTTCGAGGCCGGGCGCAAGATCGATTGCCCGGTGCTGCTGCTATGGGGCGCGACCGGCGGCGTCGGGCGCAATTCGCGGCCGAACCCCGGCGAAATCTGGAAGCGCTACGCCACCAACATTGTCGGCGCCAAGGCGCTGCCGTGCGGGCACTATTTGTCCGAGGAAGCGCCGGCGGAGACGACCGCTGCGCTGCGCGAATTTTTCAGCGCACCATAACTCAAATCGCGACGGGGGCCGGCTCATCGAGAAAATTCTTGACCGCGTACCACAGCAGGTGGCGGTTGTTGCTGAAGCCTGCGCTGTGGGCGACGCGCGGCAGGATCGCGAACTGCCGGTCGCCGTTCGGCAACTGGCGGAAGAAATCGAGCAGGTCGTCGTTGGTCGAATTGCCGTCCCATTCGCCGCGCACCATCAGCACCGGCGACGTCACCTTTGTTGGATCGACGACCGGCAGGTTCGCCGCCATGTCGAGATAGGTGCCGCTCGGAACGCTGTCGCCGAATTTCATCTCGTCCGCGATCATCGCCTCGGCGACGCCGGGGTCGTAGCTCGACGGATGTCCGTCGCGCGTGAAGATCGAGCGGATCATGGCGGCGTCGCGCTTGCGCCGCGGATTGGCGCGCAACGCGTCGATGCGCTTGCGCCGCCGCGCGATTTCCGCCGCGCCGTTGCCCTTGTAGGTGAAGGCGCTGAGGATCAGCCGGTCCACGCGCTCAGGCTCGGCCTGTGCGTAGCAGGCGGCGCGAATGCCTCCTGACGACGTGCCATAGAAATGCAGCTTCTTCCCGCCGGTTTCGCGCAGGACCACGGGCACAGCCGCTTTCAAATCCTCGACGCCGCTTGCGAAGTCGGAGTTGTTGCCCGAGCTGCCGGATTTGCCGTAGCCGTCATGGTCCATGGTCCAGACGTCGTAACCGTAGCCGGCAAAGACATTCATCATCGAATACTCGCCCTTGCCCGGCACAGTGAGGTCGTAGCTGGTGCGTGACGAATTCGAAGAACCGTGCACGAGGAAAAGCACCGGTCGGGCAGGTTCGCCCGCTTTCGGTGCGCCCAGGCGTTTGCGGAACAGATAGAGCGGCACGTCGCCTTTCTTCGCCCAATATTCTGCGCTCCACATTGCGCTCGCCGCCAGTGGCGTTTGTGCCTGCGCAAGGTCGAATTCCTGCAGCAGGCTTGCGCCGATGCCGAGGCCCACGCTCTTGAGCACGGCGCGGCGGGGGACGGGCTGTTCGCCGATGGTCAAGTTGTCGACAGTCATGGGCGCCCTCCAATCGACCAACTTGGTCGCAATGCTGTGAATGGCGAACGGCGCGGCGCGCCGTCTTAACCGCGAAATCTAACAGATCGACGGGCCTTCCGGCAGCGCCCTCGCGCCGTTACCGGAGTTCTGCTAGGGGTCGCTGGTCGCGTCGATGACGCGAGACGCCCGTGGGGTGGCCATTCGAGGCCGGGCGCCATTCGGAGTGAGGGATGCTCAGTTTCCTGCGCGCCGTGGCGCGTTTTTTCCGGGACAAGATCGGCTGGAATCGAATCGGCGTCTTGCTGAGCCTCGCCATTATCGCGGTGGCCGCGGTGGTTCTGTTCCGTACGCTGCGCGACACCAACGTCAACGAAGTGATCGCGGCACTGCGCGCCACGGAAGCGCGGCAAATCGCGTTCGCAATGCTTTTCGTCGCGATCGGCTACGTCACGCTGACATTTTACGACCTGTTTGCGCTGCGCACCGTCGGGCATGACGAAATTCCCTACCGCATCGCCGCGCTCACCGGCTTCACCAGCTATTCGGTCGGCCACAATATCGGCGCCAGCGCGTTCACCGGCGGTGCCGTGCGCTACCGCATCTATTCGGACTACGGCCTTACGGCTATCGACGTGGCGAAAGTCTGCTTCGTTGCGGGCTTGACGTTCTGGCTGGGCAACGCGGCGGTGCTCGGCCTCGGCATCTTGTACGTGCCGCTGGCGGCCTCTGCGATCGATCAACTGCCGTTCTGGGTCAACCGCGCTCTTGCCATCGTTATCCTGATCACGCTGGCTTGCTACATCGGCTGGGTTTCGAGCGGCCCGCGCGCGATCGGCAAAGGCGGCTGGCAGGTCCAGCTCCCGGGCGGATTTTCCACGCTGCTGCAAATCTGCATCGGCATCGTCGACCTGAGCTGCTGCGCGCTGGCGATGTACATGCTGCTGCCGGACGAGCCGAACATCGGCTTCGTCTACATGGCCGTCATCTTCGTGACCGCGACCATGCTCGGCTTCGCCAGCCACGCGCCGGGCGGGCTCGGCGTGTTCGACGCCGCCATGCTGGTGGCGCTCTGGCAATACGACAAGGAAGACTTGCTCGCCGGCTTGCTGCTGTTCCGCTTGCTTTATTATATCCTTCCATTCGTGATTGCGCTGGCCATTCTCGGCGGCAGGGAGTTTTTGCTGAGCGTCCGTGGTTCGCGCGGCCTGCCGACGCCGGAAAAGGTCGAGGCAAGTGCGCCGCTGCGCAGCGAGATCGAGGTCAAGATCGACGAGAAGACCGGCGCCGGTTGACGATGGCGATTGAAAACGACAGCAGGGTTATCCGGCGGGCCGCGAATTGGTCGAGCCGCTTGCGCGGCGCCTGGCATTCGCTGACCGGAAAATTCGGCGATACAAATGGCGGCGCCTTGCCACGCGCCGAGGCGCCGGCGCCGGACGCGGTTTCAATCGAGTCTCTTATCGGCGGTTTGCCGGAGCCGGCGATCGTGCTCAGCGCGGACGGACGCGTGATCGCTTTCAATGCGCCGGCAAGCGCGATCTCGCCGGCGCTGCGGCGGGGCGAGCAGGCGGTGTTTTCCCTGCGGGTGCCGGCGCTGGTCGATGCGATCCGGACCGCGATTGCCAGCCAGCAGCGTCAGCGCGTGGAATTTTTCGAGCGCGTTCCGGTCGACCGCTGGTTCGAGGCGTTCGTGACGCCGATCAAGCTCTCGCTGGACGGTGCGCGCGCCGATCTGCTGCTTGTCACGTTCAACGATCTCACGCCGCTGCGCCGGGTCGAGGAGATGCGCGCCGATTTCGTCGCCAATGCCAGTCACGAATTGCGCACGCCGCTCGCGGCGCTGCTTGGCTTCGTAGAGACGCTGCAAGGTCCGGCCAAGGATGACGCCCAAGCGCGCATGAAATTCCTCGCCATCATGCAGGCGCAGGCGACCCGAATGGCGCGGCTGATCGACGATCTGCTATCGCTCTCGCGCATCGAGCTCAATGCGCATTTGCGGCCCGATACGCCGGTCGATCTGGCGCCGATCGTGCGCCAAGTGGTCGATGGATTGCAGACGCTGGCGCACAACCGGGAGGTCGAGATCAAGGTCGCCGCACCGCCGGAGCCACTGATCGTGCTCGGCGACCGCGACGAGCTCATTCGTGCACTCGAAAATCTGGTGGAGAACGCGCTCAAATACGGCGCCGACGGAAAGAAGATCGAGATCGCGCTCAAGCGTGCGCAGAGCGTGGACGGCGCGCCGGAAGCACGTGTCGCGATCCGCGACTACGGTCCGGGCATCGCGCCCGAACATCTGCCGCGACTGACCGAGCGATTCTATCGCGTCGACGTGGTCGACAGCCGCGCGCAAGGCGGCACCGGTTTGGGTCTCGCGCTGGTTAAGCACATCCTCAATCGTCACGGCGGCAGGCTCACCATCGAGAGCACGCGCGGCGAAGGCGCCACTTTCACGATGCACCTGCCTTTGCACACCGGCGAAACCGCGGTTCCGGGCGAAACCTGAGAAAACTCAGGCGCTTAATCTGTCATCTAATTGTCACCCGAGTTTTATAAAACGATGACATGCAGCGACTAAGGCTGATGTCGACTTCGGATTTGTTCGAGCCAACCCAAACAAGAAACCTCGTCCGAAGCTCAGTCTTGGAGCGCGTTCAAAATCAACAGCGGCCGCCCGCGTTGGGCGCACAGGTGAGGATCGCGGGCTCTTGGCCCATGGCACCGCATTGCCGCAAACAATGGAGAGATCTCGTGAAACACTGGACTGCACTGGCAGCCGCCGGCTTCATCGCCGCCGCCACGCTCGTGCCGGCGAACGCCGCCGACATTTCAGGAGCGGGCGCAACGTTCCCGTATCCGATCTACGCCAAATGGGCCGACGCCTATAAGAAGCAGACCGGCAATGGATTGAATTATCAGTCGATCGGTTCGGGCGGCGGCATCAAGCAGATCAAGGCCAAGACCGTGACCTTCGGCGCCAGCGACGCGCCGCTGCCGGGCAAGGAGCTCGACGCGGCCGGGCTCGCGCAGTTTCCGATGGTGATGGGCGGCATCGTGCCGGTGGTCAATCTCGACGGCATCAAGCCCGGCGACATCGTGATCGACGGCCCGACGCTTGCCAAAATCTTCATGGGCGACATCAAGAGCTGGGACGACGCCGCGCTCAAGAAACTCAACCCGAGCGTCAAGCTGCCGAAGCAGGCGATTGCGGTCGTGCATCGCTCGGACGGCTCGGGCACGACGTTCAACTTCGCGTATTACCTCGCCGACGTCAGCGCCGACTGGAAGTCCAAGGTCGGCTTCAACACCTCGGTGCAGTGGCCGGTCGGCATCGGCGCCAAGGGCAACGAAGGCGTCGCCAACAATGTCGCCAACACCAAGGGCTCGATCGGCTACGTCGAGTACGCCTACGCGCTGCAGAACAAGCTGACCTTTATGAAGATGATCAACAAGGCCGGCAAGGATGTCTCGCCGACAGCGGAAGCGTTCCAGGCCGCGGCGGCGAATGCGAACTGGAAATCGCAGCCCGGCTACGGCGTCATCCTCGCGAACCAGCCGGGCGACAAGTCGTGGCCGATGACGGCGGCGACCTGGATCCTGATCTACAAGCAGCCGACCGATGCCGCCGCGACTGGCGAAGCGCTCAAGTTCTTCGCCTGGGCCTACAAGAACGGCGGCAAAATGGCCGAGGCGCTCGACTACGTCTCGATGCCCGCGAATGTCGTCGCCGATGTCGAGCATTACTGGATGACCGAGATCAAGGACGCGAACGGCAAGCCCGTCTTCGCGATGACGAATTGATCGATGAGGAAACCGGAAAGGGCGCCACCGTGGCGCTCTTTCCCCGCATGCGAAAAGGCCGCTTGTGTTGCACCTAAGACGCCGCTTGAGTCGCTTTCCCAGACGACAGGGAGAGCCCGATGCAGCCCGACCGGAGGCGGCCCGTGGTTGATATGGCGTTGCAGGGCGGCGCTGTTGTGCTAGCCCGTCAGGCCGACCGGGCCAAAGTTCTTCAGCGTTTGCGGCTGGGCGACGTGGCGTTTCGCCATCTCACGCGCGCCGCGGCGATCGCGGTTCTGGCCGTGCTCGGCGGCATCATCGTCGCTCTCGTTCAGGGCTCGATCCCGGCACTGAAGACCTTCGGCTTCACGTTCCTGATCGACGACACATGGAATCCGGTGACCGAGAAATTCGGCGCCATCGCGCCGATCTATGGCACCATCGTTACATCGTTCATTGCGATGCTGATCGCGGTGCCGGTCGGCCTGTTCATCGCATTCTTTCTCACCGAATTGTGCCCGATGCGGCTGCGGCGACCGATCGGCATCGCCATCGAATTGCTCGCTGGCATTCCCAGCATCATCTACGGCATCTGGGGCCTGTTCGTGTTCGCGCCGTTTCTACAGCAACACGTGCAGCCGTTCCTGATCGACGTGTTCGGCGAAATCCCGGTGCTGTCGACGCTGTTCGCGGGGCCGCCCTACGGCATCGGCATGCTGACGGCGGGACTGATCCTCGCGATCATGGTGCTGCCTTTCATCACCTCGATCTCGCGCGACGTGTTCGAAGCGGTGCCGGTGGTGCTGAAGGAAGCCGCCTACGGCCTGGGTTCCACCACCTGGGAAGTGGCGCGCTATGTCGTCCTGCCCTACGCGCGCGTCGGCGTGATCGGCGGCGTGATGCTGGGCTTGGGCCGCGCGCTCGGCGAAACCATGGCGGTCACCTTCGTGATCGGCAATGCGCACCGCATCTCCGGCTCGATCCTGGCACCCGGCACCACGATCTCGGCCACCATCGCCAACGAATTCACCGAGGCGGTCGGCGATCTCTACACCTCCGCCTTGATCGCGCTCGGCCTCATCCTGTTCGTCATCACCTTCATCGTGCTCGCGCTCGCGCGCTATCTGCTGATGCGTGTCGAGCGCAAGGCGGGAGGCTGAGCATGGCGCTTTACCAGGCGCGCCGCCGCCGCAACCGGATCGCGGTCGGTCTGTCGATCGGCGCGACTTTGTTCGGGCTTTTGTGGCTGGTGCTCATCCTCGGCGTGCTGCTGTGGAACGGCTTCAGCGGCCTGTCGCTCGCCGTGTTCACCGAGATGACGCCGCCGCCTGGCTCCGCCGGCGGGCTGCTCAATCCGATTGTCGGCAGCCTGCTGATGACCGCCATCGCGGTGCTGATCGGAACGCCGGTCGGCATCCTCGCCGGCACCTACATGGCGGAATACGGCCGCTACGACCGCTTGAGCACCGTGGTGCGGTTCATCAACGACATCCTGCTCAGCGCACCGTCGATCGTTATCGGTCTGTTCGTCTATGAGGTCATGGTCGCGCAGATGGGCCACTTTTCCGGCTGGGCCGGCGCGCTCTCGCTCGCGGTGATCGTGGTGCCGGTGGTGGTGCGCACGACCGAAGACATGCTCACTCTGGTGCCCGACACGCTGCGCGAAGCGGCCGCCTCCATCGGCCTGCCGCGCGTGCTGATGATCACGCGCGTTGCCTATCGCGCGGCGCGCGCCGGCATGATCACCGGCGTGCTCCTGGCGGTGGCGCGCATCAGCGGCGAGACCGCGCCGCTGTTGTTCACCGCGCTCAACAACCAGTTCTGGAATCTGAACCTGAACGAACCCACCTCGAGCCTGCCGGTCGTTATCTTCCAGTTTGCGCTCAGCCCTTACAAGGACTGGCAGAACCTGGCCTGGACGGGCGCGCTCATCATCACGCTCGCGGTGCTGGCCTTGAGCATCCTCGCGCGTGCCCTCGTTTCCGTTGCACAGAGAAAATCGTCATGAGCGTCGCCGCAATCAACATCGCTCCGCCGGTCCATCCGGCCGCAAACGACCGGCAAGGATTGACCGAACGAATCTCCATTCGGAATCTCGACTTCTTCTACGGCGACAATCGTGCGCTCAAAGAAATCAACGTGCCGCTGTATCAGGGAAAAGTTACGGCGTTCATCGGGCCGTCCGGCTGCGGAAAGTCGACGCTGCTGCGCATCCTCAACCGGATGTACGACCTCTACCCGAACCAGCGCGCCACGGGCGAAGTCCTGTTCGACGGCGAGGATATTCTCTCGCCGGCGCAGGACCTGAATTTGCTGCGCGCGCGCATCGGTATGGTGTTCCAGAAGCCGACGCCGTTCCCGATGACGATCTACGAGAACATTGCCTTCGGCATCCGGCTTTACGAGCGGCTGCCGAAATCGGAGATGGAAGGCCGCGTCCAGCATGCGCTCGAGCGCGCCGCGTTGTGGGGTGAGGTCAAGGACAAGCTCGGCGCCAGCGGTCTGTCGCTTTCCGGCGGGCAGCAGCAGCGCCTGTGCATCGCGCGCACCGTGGCGGTGAAGCCGGAAGTCATTTTGTTCGACGAGCCGTGCTCGGCGCTCGATCCGATCTCGACGGCGAAGATCGAAGGACTGATCGACGAGCTCAAGGACGACTACACGATCGCCATCGTCACCCACAACATGCAGCAAGCTGCGCGCGTGTCCGATTTTACCGCGTTCATGTATCTCGGCGAGATGGTCGAATACGGCGACACCACGCGCATGTTCACGATCCCGAACGATCGCCGCACGCAGGACTACATAACCGGCCGCTTCGGCTGATCGGCGCGGAGCAAAAGGCAAAACCGATGAACGACCAGCACACCATGAAAGCCTTCGACAGCGACCTGCAGGATCTCGCGCGCATGGTCGCTGAGATGGGCGGGCTTGCCGAAAAGCAGGTTGCCGACGCCGTTGATGCGCTTGCCAAGCGCGACAGCGCGCTGGCGCAGCGCATTACCCAGGCCGACGCCAATATCGACGCCTTGCAGCGGGAAATCGAGGAAAAGGCGGTGCTGACCATCGCGCGCCGCCAGCCGATGGCCGTCGACCTGCGCGACATTGTTGGCGCCCTGCGGCTCGCCAACGACCTCGAGCGTATCGGCGATCTCGCCAAGAACATCGCCAAGCGCGTGATCGCGCTCAACGGCGAATTCCCGCCGCCGAAGCTCATTCGCGGCGTCGAGCACATGGCCGATCTCGTGCTCGGCCAGTTGAAATCGGTGCTCGACAGCTTCGCCCGGCACGACGTCAGCAAGGCGATGGCGGTGTGGCGCGGCGATGAGGAAATCGACGCGGTGTGCACCTCGGTATTCCGTGAATTGCTTACCTATATGATGGAAGATCCGCGCAACATCACGTTCTGCATCCATCTGTTGTTCTGCGCCAAGAACATCGAGCGCATGGGCGACCACGCCACCAACATCGCGGAAACGGTGCACTACATGATCGAAGGACGGCCGATCGCGGACCAGCGGCCGAAGGGCGACACCACGTCCTTCGCCGCCGTCCGCGCGGGCCGCTAGGAAGCCGAAGCATGAGCGCGCGCATCCTGATCGTCGAGGACGAAGAGCCGCTGACCATGCTGCTCCGCTACAACCTTGAAGCGGAAGGCTACGAGGTCGAGACGGCGGCGCGTGGCGACGAGGCCGACACCAAGCTCAGGGAAGCAACGCCCGACCTGATCGTGCTCGACTGGATGCTGCCGGGGCTCTCCGGCATCGAATTGTGCCGGCGGTTGCGCGCGCGGCCGGAGACCAAGCAATTGCCGATTATCATGCTCACCGCGCGCGGCGAGGAGAGCGAAAAAGTGCGCGGGCTGGCGACCGGCGCGGACGACTACATCGTCAAGCCGTTCTCGGTGCCGGAACTGCTGGCGCGCGTGCGGGCGTTGTTGCGGCGTGCCAATCCCGACCGTGTCGCGACCGTGCTCAACATCGGCGACATCGAGCTCGACCGCGAGAAGAAGCGCGTCTCGCGCAACGGCCGCGCCATCGATCTCGGGCCGACCGAGTACCGGTTGCTCGAGTTCCTGATGGAGCGCCCCGGCCGCGTGTTTTCGCGCGAGCAACTGCTCGATGGCGTCTGGGGCAACGAGATCTATATCGACGAGCGTACCGTCGACGTGCATGTCGGCCGCCTGCGCAAGGCGATCAACCGCGGTAACGAAGCCGATCCGATCCGTACCGTGCGTGGCGCCGGCTACGCGTTGGACGATCGGTTTGGGAAAGTTGCGTAGGCTCTCCTGTCGTTTCCGCACCCATAACTGTCATGCCCGCGCAGGCGAACATCCAGTACACGCTGGTGGTGCGGTAATAAACGGGTGGTTCGGCGATTACTGGTTCCCCGCTTTCGCGGGGGGCGACACTGAAACTGCTTCCCTCAATTCCGGAATGGCGGCCGGCTGGCGCGGCGGCGGTCGGAGGCCGGCTGGAAGGCGACGCGGCAGTGGAAGGTGCAATAGGGCTTGTCGTCCGCCGTATCGCCGCCGCAGAAGAAGAAATCCGGCCCGCTCGGATCGCCGACCGGCCAGTGGCAGGTCTTTTCGCTGAGTTGGAGCAGGCTCTTGCGTTGCTCGACCGGGATTTCCAGCATTTCCGGCTCGGCTTCGACCTCGTAGTCATAGGCAAGCGCGGTGTTGCCGCGCACCGAGGGCCGCTGCACCCGGATCATGTGGCCGGAGGAACGGGCCTTGCGCGGCCTCGGCGAAGTCGACGACGGGCTTTTGGCGCGTCCGGAGAGCCCCAGGCGGTGCACCTTGCCGATAACCGCATTACGGGTGATCCCGCCCAATTCGGCGGCGATTTGGCTGGCGGACAGGCCATCCGCCCATAATTTCTTCAGGAGTTCGACCC
>JBAUHH010000146.1:0-3116 GCA_049680165.1 Pseudolabrys sp. | reverse complement strand
TCTCCCAGCGATCCTTCTCGCCCGCCTTCGACGTCTTCTTGGCGTCGATCGCGACCACGATGCACTGGTCGCCAAATTTTTCCGCCGCTTCCTTCACGAACGCGCGCCGCGCGACCGCCGCGGTGTTGATCGACACCTTGTCGGCGCCGCAGGTGAGCAGCTTGCGAATGTCGTCCACCGTGCGCACGCCGCCGCCGACCGTGAGCGGCATGAAGCAGGCCTCCGCCGTACGCGTCACGACGTCGTAGATGGTGTCGCGGTTCTCATGACTCGCGGTGATGTCGAGGAAACACAATTCGTCGGCCCCCGCGGCGTCATAGGCGATCGCCGCTTCCACCGGATCGCCGGCGTCGCGCAGATTGACGAAATTGACACCCTTGACCACGCGGCCGTCTTTCACGTCGAGGCAGGGGATGACGCGGACCTTGAACATCTATGCCGCCGTGCGCGCGTTGCGAATCAGCGTTAGCGCTTCCGTCGCGTCGAGTCGCCCATCGTAAAGCGCGCGGCCGGCAATGGCGCCCGCGAGCTTGTTCGCGCTTGGCATCAGCAGCGCCTTGATGTCGTCGATCGACGCCAGCCCGCCCGACGCGATCACCGGGATCGACACCGCATCGCCGAGCGCGATCGTCGCATCGAGATTCAATCCCTTGAGCATGCCGTCGCGCGCAACGTCGGTGTAGACGATCGCGGCAACGCCCGCGTCCTCGAAACGCCGCGCAATATCGAGCACGGACAATTCCGACACTTCCGCCCAGCCCTCGACTGCCACCTTGCCGTCGCGCGCGTCGAGCCCAACCGCGACTTGGCCGGGAAAATCGCGGGCCGCCTGCTTGACGAACGGCGGATCGCGCACCGCCGCGGTGCCGATGATGACGCGCGTCACGCCCTTGTCGAGCCAGGCTTCGACGGTCGCGGTGGTGCGCACGCCGCCGCCGAGCTGCACCGGAATGGAAACGGTTTCCAGAATGCGCTCGACCGCCGCGGCGTTCACCGGCTTGCCGGCGAACGCGCCATCGAGATCGACCAGATGCAAATATTCGAAGCCTTGCGTCTCGAACAGATGCGCCTGCTTCGCCGGGTCGCGATTGAACACGGTCGCACGCGCCATGTCGCCCTGTTCGAGCCGCACGGCGTTGCCCTCTTTCAGGTCGATGGCGGGAAAGAGGATCACGGCTTCCACCGGCACACGTCATTCCGGGGCGCGAGCGAAGCTCGCGAACCCGGAATCCATAACCCCAGCGCTGCGGAGTATGGATTCCGGCTCTCGCGGAGCCTGTCATCAGGCCGCGCTTTGCGCGGACCCGTTGGCTCGGCCGGAATGACAGAGAAGAACGGCATCACGGCTTCCACTTCAGGAAATTCGCGATCAGCGCCAGGCCGAGGCGCTGGCTCTTCTCCGGGTGGAATTGCGTGCCGACCATGTTGTCGCGGCCGACGATGGCCGTGAGCGGCCCGCCGTAATCGGATTGCGCCACCAGATCGCTTTTCTGCGCCGGTTTGAGCTCATACGAATGCACGAAATAAGCGTGCAAGCCGTTCGCACCGGTCGCAATCCCGTCGAGCAAAGCGTGCGGCTTTTTCACGTCGAGCGTGTTCCAGCCCATGTGCGGAATCTTCAGCGCCGCGTCCGACGGCGCGATCTTGTCCACCTCGCCGGCGATCCAGCCGAATCCAGGCGTCACTTTGTATTCGCGCCCGCGCTCGGCCATGAGCTGCATGCCCACGCAAATGCCGAAGAACGGCCGGCCGCGCATGCGCACGGCTTCTTCCAGCGCGTTGATCATGCCGGGAATGGCCTCGAGCCCGCGCCGGCAATCGGCGAACGCGCCGACGCCCGGCAGCACCACGCGGTCGGCGTGCCGCACGACGTCGGGATCGCTCGTCACTTTGATCGGCTGGCTGTGTGCGCTCTCGCGCGCGGCGCGCTCGAATGCTTTCGCCGCCGAGTGCAGATTGCCCGAACCGTAATCGACGATGGCCACGCTCATCGCGGGCCTCCCGGCTCCGGGAACAGACCGATGATGTCGGAGCCCGACGGCGGCCCGCGCCGCACCGGCGCTGTGTAGCGCGGCTCTTGCGGCGGCGATGACGGCGGCGGCGCGGGCGTTTCCGGCGCGCGCTGTTGCCAGGCCGCGAAGAAACGCCGCTCGGCCAACTCACGGTCTTCGCCGATCACGACGGCAACCGTTTTCCATTTGCGCCGCGTCAGCGTCCAGCGCCACAGCGTTGCCGCTTCGAGGCCGGCGAGCAGCCCGATCAGAACGCCGGCGATGAATTTGACTTCCGCCGGCGCGCCGAGCGCGAACAGCGCGACGCCGATAATCGCGTTCACGATCACGTAGAGCAGCAGCACCATCCACAGCCGGTGCAACAGCATCCACACGGGCGGCAGCAGGAACGCCCAGAAATAAAATCCGTCGCGCACGAACGCGAAGCGGTCCGCGTTTGGAACAGCTTCGCCCTTGCGCAGCGGCGGCTCATGCACGGTGTAAGTGGGCATTGGTGTTCTCAGTAC
This sequence comes from Pseudolabrys sp., assembly GCA_049680165.1. Classification (GTDB taxonomy): domain Bacteria; phylum Pseudomonadota; class Alphaproteobacteria; order Rhizobiales; family Xanthobacteraceae; genus Pseudolabrys. Next base: position 598 of record JBAUHH010000146.1, on the reverse strand, counting down.
TCTACTCGGTCATGCCCGGGCTTGACCCGGGCATCCCGCTTAGGAAGGCACGGCGTCCCTGATCGGGATCGCCGGGTCAAGCCCGGCGATGACTAATTGCCCAGCGAACCCTTGGTGGACGGCACCTCGTCCCGCGCGCGCGGATCGATCGCCACCGCCGCACGCAAGGCCCGCGCCAAAGCCTTGAAGCACGACTCCGCAATATGGTGGTCGTTGGTGCCATATAAAGTCTGCGCGTGCAGCGTAATCCCGGCGTTCATCGCGAACGCCTGAAACCACTCCTGCACCAGCTCGGTGTCGAACTCGCCGACCTTGTCGCGCACGAACTCGGCCTTGAACACCAGGAACGGCCGCCCCGAAATGTCGATCGCGACGCGCGTCAGCGCCTCGTCCATCGGCACGTGGGCATCCGCGTATCGGGTGATGCCCTTCATGTCGCCGAGCGCCTGCTTCACCGCCTGGCCGAGCGCGATGCCGACGTCTTCCGTCGTGTGGTGATGGTCGATGTGCAAATCGCCCTTGGCCTTGACCGTGATGTCGATGCGCGAGTGGCGCGCGAGCAGATCGAGCATGTGGTCGAGGAAGCCGATGCCGGTCG
>JBAUHH010000145.1:0-2085 GCA_049680165.1 Pseudolabrys sp. | reverse complement strand
CAGAAAAACGTCGCGAGCCTCTCGGCCGGTTGCCAGAAGGCTGTGAGCGCGACCCTGCCCGCGAAAAAGTAGAGGCGCGCCATGACGTCGACGCTCAATCGCGCAGCCCTCGCACCGGCTTTAGCCGCGCTGGCGCTTATTGCGATCACGCAAACCGCCTACGCGCAACCTACGTCGGCGCAGCAGAGCGCCATGCGCTCGAACTGCCGCTCCGATTTCATGTCGAAGTGCTCCGGCGTCACGCCGGGCGGCAAGGAAGCGCTCGAATGCTTGCAGAAGAACGTCGCCACGCTCTCGCCCGCCTGCAAAAGCGCGGTGAGCGCGACGCTGCCGGCACCGGCCACCGCCAGTGCTCCGCCACCGGCAGCGCCTAAAGCGCCCCCGCCGCCCAGGACTGCGGCTCGTCCGCCCGCGCCGAAGACCGCGTCAGCACCGCCTAAAGCCGCCGCCCCGGCAGCGGCGCCAGCGGCCGTCGAGACCGAACAGCAGGCAACCGGCGGCGGCTTCGTGCCCGGCGCTGGCATCGTCATGAAAGCCTGCGCACGTGATCTGCTGATGCATTGCCCCGGCATCGCCGGCAACGGCAAGGCGGTCGCATGCCTGAAGGCGCGCGAGGCGGGCGGGCATCGGTTGGGAATCCGCTGCGGCATCGCGCTGAAGATGCAAGCGAAGATGCAGCACTGACCAAGAACAACGCGAACGAAATTGGCCGGTCCCGTTACGCGGGGCCGGCCATATAATTCGGCAGCCAGCCTTCGAACTGTTCGCTGAGCGCGGCGACCGTCAGCGCCCGCTCGCCCGGGATCGTCACCGCATCGCCGCCAGTCGTGCCGATGCGCCGCGCCGGGATCGACGCATCGCTCGCGCGCGCAAGCACGGCGTCGGCCTGCGCGGCCGGAACGGTGACCAGATAGCGTCCCTGATCCTCGCCGAACCAGTGCGCATGGGCCGGTGTATCGTCCGGCGCGGCATCGAGCGCAGCGCCGATGCCCGACGCCATCGCCATTTCGGCCAGCGCCACGAGCAAGCCGCCGTCGGACAGATCGTGCGCGGCGGTCGCGATGCCGTCGAGAATGAGCGCGCGCACGAAATCGCCGTTCTCGCGCTCCTCGATCAGATCGACGGGCGGCGGCGCGCCGTCCTCGCGCCCGCATAATTCGCGCAGATACATCGACTGGCCGAGCCAGCCGACGGTTTCGCCGATCAGCAGGATCGCCTCGCCCGCGCGCTTGAACGCCAGCGTCGCGGATTTCTTGAAATCGCCGATGAGACCGACGCCGCCGATCGAGGGCGTCGGCAAAATCGCGCGGCCCGAATCTTCCCCAGGGAATTTGGTCTCGTTGTAGAGCGAAACGTTGCCGGACACGACCGGGAAGTCGAGCGCCTTGCACGCTTCCGCGATGCCGCGGATGCAGCCGACGAACTGCCCCATGATCTCCGGCCGTTCCGGATTGCCGAAATTGAGATTGTCGGTGATGGCGAGCGGCCTTGCGCCGACCGCCGTGAGATTACGCCAGGCTTCCGCCACCGCCTGCTTGCCGCCCTCGAACGGATCGGCCTCGCAATAGCGCGGCGTCACGTCGGTCGTCAGCGCGAGGCCCTTCGGCCCGTCCTCGATGCGCACGACGGCGGAGTCGCCACCCGGCCGCTGCACGGTATTGCCAAGGATGATGTGGTCGTACTGCTCCCACACCCAGCGCTTCGAGCAGAGATCGGGCGCACCGATCAATTTCTCCAGCGCGTCGGCGGTGCTCATCGGCGGCGGCACGCTGTCGGCGTCGATCGCCTTCGGCTTGCCCGGATTGACGAACGGCCGCTTGTATTCCGGCGCCTGATCGCCGAGCTCCTTGATCGGCAGGTCGGCCATCACGTCGCCGCCGTGGCGCACGATGAAACGCTTCGTCGGCGTGGTCTCGCCCACGATGGCGAAGTCGAGCCCCCATTTGCGGAAGATCGCCTCGGCTTCTTTTTCCTTTTCCGGCTTGAGCACCATGAGCATGCGCTCCTGGCTCTCCGACAGCATCATCTCGTAGGCGCTCATGCCCTCCTCGCGGCACGGCACCTTGTCGAGGTCGAGCGTGACGC
>JBAUHH010000144.1:0-1791 GCA_049680165.1 Pseudolabrys sp. | reverse complement strand
GCCGCATGCCTCGCGCGAACTGTGCGCGCTCGGCCTGGAAGATGCGCTGGCGAAAGTCGCTGTCACCACGCGCGAATATTGCTTCTTCAACCGCTTCGGCCAGTACATCTACAGCGAGCCGGCCGGAAAGTTCGCCGGTTACGACGTGCCGCAATTCTCGATTCATCGCGGCGACTTGCAGATGGTGCTGCTCGACGCCTTCGTCGCGCGGGCGGGCGCCGACAAAGTCGCGACCGGCATCAAGTGCACGCGCGTGGATTACGACGGCGACGAAGCGATCGCGCATGTTGAGGACGCCAACGGCACGCCGCTGCCGCCGCAACGCGCGGACGTCGTCGTGAGCTGTGAGGGCATCCATTCCGTGCTGCGCAAGCAGCTTTATCCGGACGAAGGCGCGCCGAAATATTCCGGCATCAACATGTGGCGCGGCGTCACGCGCTGGAAACCGTTCCTGTCCGGCGCCAGCATGATCCGCGTCGGCTGGCATCATCCGGCGAAGCTTCTGATCTATCCGATCCGCAACAACATCGACGCGCAGGGCCGCCAGCTCGTGAACTGGGTGGTCGATATCGAGACGCCGCAATACAAGGCGCGCGACTGGAACAGGGGCGGGCGGTTGGAGGATTTCCTTCCGGCGATGGCGGACTGGCATTTCGATTGGCTCGACGTGCCGCAATTCATCCGCAGCGCCGACGCCATTCTGGAATACCCAATGGTCGATCAGGACCCGCTGCCGCGCTGGAGCTTTGGCCGCCTCACGCTGTTGGGCGATGCCGCGCATCCGATGTATCCGCGCGGCGCTAATGGCGCGGCACAAGCGATTCTCGATTGCCGCGCGCTGGCGGACGCGCTCATCGCGGAGAAAAATCCGCTCGCCGCGCTCAAGGCCTATGAGGCCAAGCGCCTGCCGGAAACCACCAAGGTGGTGCTCGCCAACCGCAGCGCGCCGCCCGACGCCATCCTGCACGAGGTCTATCGCCGCACCGGCGACAAGCCGTTCAAGAACATCGACGACGTCATCAGCCGTGAGGAGCTGGTCGCGCTGTCGGAGAGCTACAAGCGTGTCGCCGGTTACGACAAGGAAAGGCTGAAGGCGGGCGGCTGATTGCAACCCCGAAAATGCTAACGACCACGAACGGGAGGGTGCGCGTACATCCGGCGTCACCAACCTATCGTGGCCGTTCACCGCAGACCGGGTTTCCCCGCCTGCGGACAACAATGGAACCTTTTGAGCTCAACATCGTCGTTTGAAGCTACATAGATACGATCCGGCGCTTTGCAAGGGACGACGCAAAACATGGCTACGATCGCAAGAAACCCCGGCTACACCGGCACCGCCAAGACACTGCATTGGACGATCCTTGTGCTGCTGATCACTCAGTTCACGGTGGCGTGGATCATGCCGCACATTGGCCGCAACACCGTCCCCGGCACGCTGATCAACCTGCATTTCTCGGTCGGCGTGATCATTCTGGCCGTGGCCATTGTCCGGCTCGGCTGGCGGTTCACGCATGGCGAGCCGGCGCCACTCGACGGCGTGCCGCCGTGGCAAATGGCCAGTGCCCGTGTGGTGCACTGGCTGCTCTACCTGCTGCTGTTCGTGCTTCCGATTCTTGGCTGGGCCAACGCCTCGTGGCGCGGCTTTCCGATCATCATGTTCGGGCTGCAACTGCCGAAGCTGCTGCCGACGCGTGCGCCCGGCTGGGACTGGACCGGCGACGTGCATGCGCTGCTCGCCTATTACGTGCTGCTCACGCTGGTCGGCCTGCATGTACTGGCCGCGCTCTATCA
>JBAUHH010000143.1:0-19670 GCA_049680165.1 Pseudolabrys sp. | reverse complement strand
TAATAGGACTGCGCCACGCGGTAGAGCCCGAGCGCGATGTCGGAGCCGGGGCCGACGAATTCCGCGCCGTCGATGACGCCGGATTGCAGGCTGGTGAGGATTTCCGCCGGCGGCGTGGTCTGCGGCGTGGCGCCGAGCCGGCGATAGATTTCGCCGCCAAGGCCGAGCGAGCGGATTTTCAAGCCGCGTATGTCGGCGAGGCTCCTGATGTCGCGCTTGATCCAGCCGCCCATGCAGACGCCGGTGTTGCCGCCCATGAACGGCTTCACGCCGAACGGCGCGTAGAGCTCGTCCCACAGCGCCTGCCCGCCGCCGGCGTCGATCCAGGAGACATGTTCGTTCGGCGTCAACCCGAACGGCACCGTGGTGAAGAAGGCCGCCGCCGGCATCTTGCCCTGCCAGTAGAACGACGCGGTGTGGCCGATCTCGGCGACGCCGTTGCCGACCGCGTCGAGCACGCCGAAGGCCGGCACCAGTTCGCCCGCGGCGTGCACGGCGATGTCGAGCCTGCCGCCCGAGAGCTCGCGGATGCGCTCGGCGACGCGCTCGGCCGACATGCCCGGCCCGGGCAGCCGCTTCGGCCACGACGTGACCATGCGCCATTTGCGCGTTTGCGCGCGCGCAACGGCCGGCGCGGCGAGCGTGCCGATTGCGGCGGTGGCGGCGCCGGTTGCGGCTTTCGCGATGAACTGGCGGCGAGTGGTCATGACGTTCTCCGGATAGATTGAGTTGGCATTGCGCTATTGCTCTTTCCAATGCGCATGAAAGTGGTGCAACGGTCCGTGGCCGGAACCGATCGCGAGCCGGTCGGCAGCGGCAATCGCCTTGGTCACGAAGGTTTTCGCCTCCCGCACGGCGGCCACGATGTCGCGGCCGCGCGCCAGATTGGCGGCGATCGCCGACGACAGCGTGCAGCCGGTGCCGTGCGTGTTCTTGGTGGCGATGCGCCTTGCCCCCACCCGAACGACATCGCCCTCGCCGACCAGCAGATCGACCGCGTCCTCGCCCTCACCGTGGCCGCCTTTGATCAGCACGCGCCGTGCGCCGAGCGACAATATCGCGCGCGCCTGTCCTTCCATCTCGCTTTCGTTGCGCGCGAGCGGCGCAGCGGTCAGCGCGGCCGCCTCCGGCAGATTGGGCGTCACGATCAACGCGCGCGGGATAAGCTCGTTGCGTAATGCATCGACTGCGTCGGACGCGAGCAAGCGGTCGCCCGAGGTCGCGACCATCACCGGATCGAGCACGATGTTCTTCGCCTTGTGGCGGTCGAGGCCGGCCGCCACCGCTTCAATCGCCGCGCGGTTCGACAGCATGCCGATTTTCACCGCGCCGATGGCAAGATCAGAAAACACCGCGTCGATCTGCGCCGTGATGAAATCAGGCGGCACGTCGTGGAAAGCCGTGACGCCACGCGTGTTTTGCGCGGTCAACGCCGCAATGACGGACGCGCCGTAAACGCCGAGCGCGGAAAAGGTCTTGAGATCGGCCTGGATGCCCGCGCCACCACTTGAATCGGATCCCGCAATGGTGAGCGCAATCGCGGTCATCGCCCATCCCGCTGCCCGAGCGCGCCGTCGACCACGCCGCGCAATTTCTGCGCCGCCACGCCGGGATCGAGCGCATGCGACAGTGCCGAGATGACCGAAACGCCGTCGGCGCCAGCCTCGATCACGCCGCCGGCGTTGCCGGCGTCGATCCCGGCAATGGCGCAAATCGGATAGCCCGGCGCCCGCGCGCGCACCACCTGCACGATCGCGCGCAGGCCGTCGAGCCCGATCGGCGTCGAGGTGTTGTCCTTCGACGTCGTCGCGTAAATGCCGCCGACGGCGACATAATCGAGCAGCTCGAGCGGCGCCGCCCGCGCCTGCTCGAGCGTCTTGACGCTCAGCCCGATGATGGCGTTGCGCCCGAGCAGCAGCCGCGCATCGTTGACCGGCATGTCGTCCTGCCCGATGTGAACGCCGTCGGCCTCGGCGGCGAGCGCGACGTCGACGCGGTCGTTGACCAGCAACGGAACGCCCGTCGGCGCCAGCGCAGCAATCAGTGCGCGCGTGCGCGCGATCATCTCGCGCGTCGTGCCATTCTTGTCGCGCAACTGCACGAGCGTCGCGCCGTTGGCGGCGACCTGCGCCGCAAGCGCGGCAAGCTTGTGCCCGCCGGTGTTCTCGGGATCGACGATCGCATAAAGACGGAGATCGACAGCCATCAGGTCACTCGCGCACGTTCGACGATTGTTTTCCCGTCGAGATCGGCGAGCGCGTCGATGATCGCGACCGCAAAGCTGCCAGGCCCTTTTGCGTTCTGCGCGGCCTTTTCGCCGGCAACGCCGAGCATGAGCAGCGCACAAGCGCTCGCGCTCCACGGATCGGCCTCGACCGCGAGGCAGGCGGCGACCAGCTCCGAGCCGGCGCAACCCATGGCGGTGATGCGCGCCATCAGCGGATCGCCGTTGGAGATCGCCACAATGCGCGCGGCATCGGCGACAAGATCGGTTTCGCCTGAAAGCGCCACCACCACATCCTGCGCGCGCGCGAATTGCATCAGCGCGTCATGCCCGACGCTCGCGCCGGATAGAGCTGAAAATTCCGCGTGATTGGGCCGCACGGCGCTCGGCTTTCGCTGCACCAGCTCGCACGCAAATGCCGCGCGCGCCGGCGAGCGGTCCACAAAGACCGGATCGAGCACCCACGGCAGATCGTCCTGCGCGGCAGCTTCGATCGCGATGTCGGCGGCTGCGCGGCGCTCTTCGTCGAACGTGCCGAGGTTGACCAGCAGCGCGTCACAGCGCGCGACGAATTGCGCGACTTCGTCCGGCGCGATCGTCATCGACGGCACGGCGCCTATGGCCAGCAGCATGTTGGCGGTGAAATTCTGCGCCACATTGTTGGTAATGCAATGCACGCGCGGCCCCTGCCCGCGCACGCGGCCGAGAATGGTGGCCGCGAGTTTCGGCAGTTCTGCCGGCTGTGGCGTTTGAGGAACCTGCATCTCTTCTCCCTCCGCCGGCATGACCCGGATCAGGTTCGTTGGGTTGGTCCGATCGACCTCTCAGTCCAGCCGTGACAGCCGGACACCCCACGAGATTGCTTCGAAAAAGCTAGTCGGTAGCAGGCGCTTGCGCAAGAGCGCCTTGCAACGCGGCGGTCTTTTTGCTGGATTGCGACGAGCCTGCGGGGGTGCTGCTTTCTGCGGGCGCGGAGGCGCGCATGACCCCTTTTTTCGTCCAGATAAAATGCCAGCTCGGCAAGTCCTATCAGGTCGCCAGCAAGCTTGCCGAATCTGAGATCGCCTCGGAAATTTATTCTACCGCCGGCGACTTCGACCTGCTGGTGAAGTTCTACGTCGAGGGCGACACCGACATCGGCCACTTCGTTAATGAACGCGTGCAGATCATTCCGGGCATCCAGGACACCCGCACCATCATTACCTTCAAGGCGTTCCAGACCTAGACGCATTCAAATACGCGAGGAATGTCGCCTAGGCCGGCGCCGGCGAACCTGCCGCTGCCGCGCGGGCGCGCCGCATCCCAAGTTGGCGCTCGCGCCAGATCACGAACAATCCCGCACCGGCGACGATGGCCGCGCCGACGAATACAAGCGAAGTCGGCACTTCGCCGAACATCCAGTAACCGAGCAGCATCGCCCACAGCATCGAGGTGTAGTCGAACGGGGCGATCACCGATGCGGTGGCGTAGCGGTAGCTCTCCGTGAGGAAAATATGCGCGAGGCCGCCGAGTATGCCGAGCGAGATCAGGCGTGCGAGCTCGCTCGCGGACGGCGTGTGCCAGGCAAAGGGTAGCGTTGCCGCGCCGGCAATCGCGCAAATCAGCGAGAAGTAGAACACGATCGACGGCGTCGTTTCGCTTTGCGTCAGCCGCCGCGTCTGGATCACCGTGCCGGCGCTGCAGAACGCCGAGACGATGGCAAACACCGCGCCGAGCGCGCCAGCAGCGCTGCCGGCGACCGCGGGATGGTCGAGATCGAAGTGCGGCATCAGCATCACCAGCACACCGCCGAAGCCGACGATCACCGCCGACCAGCGATAGATGCGCACGCGCTCCTTCAGGATGAGCGCGGCCAGCGCGACCGTCATCAGCGGCGAGGCAAAGCCGATCGCCGTGGCGTCCGCGAGCGGCAGCCGCGTCAGCGCGGAAAAATTGGTGAACATGCTGACGACGCTGAGCAGGCCGCGACCGAGTTGGCCGAACGGCCTGCTGGTGCGCACCGCGCTCGAGAGCTCGCCGCGGAACGCATAGATCACCACCACCGGCAGGATCGCGAAGGCGCTGCGGAAAAACACCATCTGCCCGACCGGCGCGACCTTGCCGAGGTCGCGCACCAGAGCCGACATCACCGCGAACAGCAGGGCCGAGGCGACCTTGTAGGAGATGGCGCGGAGAAGGTGCATTGGGCGGCGTCCGCCCTTAGATAGCCGGCGCCTTTGAGTCTGTCTCGGCCCTTCACGCCATCATCAACCGGAGATCGAACGGCGGCGCCTACTGGGCAGCCTTCTTGGGCAGCTGTTCGCCTTCGACCGCCGGCAGCGACTTGACGTAGGCCGCCATCGCAGCGCGATCGGCGATCGTGAGTTGCGACGTGTTGCGCACGACCTCCACCATCGCACCGCCGACGCGGTCGGCGTCCGGCGTCATGCCGTCTTCAAGCGTTCCGGCGATATCGGCTTCGGTCCAGTTCTTGAGCTTGAACTGCGTAATGTTCGGGACTCCGCCCTGCCCGTCGGGGCTTGGGCCACCCGTGAAACGCTTGTCCGTGACGACGGCGCCGAGCGCATTGCGCGGCGAGTGGCATTCGGCGCAGTGACCCGGGCCGTTCACCAGATACGCGCCGCGATTCCATTGCGCCGACTTCGTCGCGTCGGGCTGAAATTCCTTGCCGTCGAGGAACAGGAGTTTCCAGAGCCCAAGCGTGCGGCGGATGTTGAACGGAAACGGCAAGTCGTGATCGCGCACACGGCCCCGCACCGGCGGCAACGTCTTGATATAGGCGAACAGGTCGCGCACATCGCCGACGTGCATGCGCTGATAAGACGTGTACGGCAGCGCCGGATAATAATGCTCGCCCTCCGGCGAGGTGCCCTTCATTACGGCAGTGACGAATTGCGCCTCGGTCCATGCGCCGATACCGTCTTTCGTGTCGGGTGAAATGTTTGGAACGTAAAACGTGCCGAACGGCGACTTCAGCGCCAGCCCGCCGCCGAGTTTCGTCATGTCCTTCTGATTGGGCACCGCGTGGCACGACGCGCAGCCGCCGGCGAAAAACATTTCCTTGCCGTTGGTAAGGTTGGCCTCGTGCGGCGCCAGCGCGCTCGACGGCACGCTCGACGGAATCGTGAGGAGCCAGAGCGCCGCAACGCCGACGACGGCCGCCGCGATTGCAATGAAGATCAATTTACGAATCACCGGCGGCCCTCTTGGTCGGCGCATCAGTCATACAAGAACTAAAAAGCCGCCGCGATGCTATCGCGACGGCTTCTGGCATCCTTTGCGTCTTATCGCTTCGTAAGCCGATAGTCCTTGTGGCAATCGTCACAAGATTTGCCCACGGCAGCCACCGCCGCTTTCAAGCCATCGAGCGACTCTTTGGCCTTGCCGTGATTTTCGTCGACGGCTTTGGCGAATTCGGCGATCTTGGCTTCGAAGTCTTTCTTGTTTTCCCAGATCTTGGGCGAAGCGCGGTTGTCGCCGCCGGTCTTCGCATTATCGGGAAAAAGCGCCGGCAATTGCTTCGCGGTGTCCGCCCATTGCGCGAAGGCCGCGTCGGCGGCGGCTGGGTCATACGGCGCCTGCCCACGCATCATCTTGACGACGATGCCGGCTTGCCGGTTGTTCTCCTTCATCAGGTTTTCGCGCGTGGTTACCGGATCCGATTGCGCGATCACCGCCGTGACCCCGAAAGCAACGGCAAGAACGGCAAGTATCGTGCGGAAAAGCATTGCGATTTACCCTTCAAGAACCCGACATGCCGCAAACACTGGTCTCCCCAGCTTATTCCGGCCAAGCGTAACGACATCGCAACAGCCCGATCACGAAATTGTGAATGGTGGCGGAAGGCCTACGCCGCAGCGGCCTTTTGCGCGGCGGCGATCGCGGTCCAGATCCGCTGGGGTGTCGCCGGCATGTCGATGTGGCGGATGCGGTGGACGCGCCACAACGCGTCGACGACGGCGTTCATCACCGCGGGGCACGAACCGATTGCGCCGGCCTCGCCAGCGCCTTTGACGCCGAGCGGATTGTTCTTGCATGGCACGTTGTGCGTTTCGAACGTGAACGACGGCGAGCCGAGCGCACGCGGCAGCGCGTAATCCATCAGGCTCGCGCTGACGAGCTGGCCGGAGCCGGCGTCATAGACGGTGTCTTCCATCAGCGCCTGGCCGATGCCTTGCACAGCGCCGCCGTGAACCTGGCCGGCGAGCAACAGCGGATTGAGCGTCGCGCCGAAATCGTCGACCACGACATAATTGAGAATCTCGACCGCGCCGGTGCCGGGATCGATCTCGATTTCAGCGATATGCGTGCCATTCGGATAGGTTGGCGCGCCGGGCGCGAATGCATCGCTCGCGCTTAGTTGCTCCGGCTTGACGTTGTCGCGCGCGGCAAGCTCCGCGAACGACACGACACGATCGGTGCCGGCAACGCGCACAGTGCCCGCGTCGATCTCCATGTCGCCCGCCGCGGCTTCGAGCGCGTCGGCGGCAAGCCGCTTGATGTTGTCCGCAAGCTTCCTGGTCGCGCTTTCAAGCGCCGCGCCGCCGACGGGAATGGAGCTGGAGCCGCCGGTGCCGACGCCGGACGCGACCACGTCGGTGTCTCCTTGCAACGTGCGGACTTTATCCGGCGGCAATCCGAGATGACCGGCAACGATCTGCGCGTACGCGGTGGCATGTCCCTGCCCGCTCGACTGCGATCCGATCAGCACGGTGACGCCGCCGTCTTTGTCGAGCCGCGCGACCGCGGTCTCCGGCCCATTCGAGCCGCACGCTTCGATGTAACTTGCCAAGCCGATACCGCGCAGCTTCCCTGCCCGCTTCGACGCGGCGGCGCGCTTGTTGAAGCCGTCCCAGTCCGCAATCTCCTGCGCGCGCGTCATGTGCGCGGCGAAATCGCCGGAGTCGTAAATCTTGCCGGTCGCGGTCGCGTACGGCATCGCCTTCGGACGAATGAAATTGCGCTTGCGCAGCGTGTCGGGCGCAACGCCGAGATCGTGCGCGGCGGCGTCGACCAGCCGCTCGATCACGTAAGCCGCTTCCGGACGGCCGGCACCGCGATACGCATCGACCGGCACCGTGTTGGTGTAAGCGCCGCGCAGGCGCACGAAGCAAACCGGAATGTCGTAGGCGCCGGGCGCCATGCCGACGCCGAGCCACGGAATATAAGGCGCGTAGCATGACAGGTACGCCCCCATGTCGGCGACGATGTCGAGTTCGAGCGCGAGGAAGCGGCCCTTGTCGTCGAGCGCGAGTCGCGCAGTCGTTAGGTTGTCGCGGCCTTGCGTATCGCCGAGGAAATGCTCGCTGCGATCGGAAATCCACACGACCGGCTTGCGCAGGCGTTTCGCCGCCACCGCCGCTAGCGGATATTCGCGGAACGGAAACAGCTTGGTGCCGAAGCCGCCGCCGACGTCCGGCGTGATGACGCGCATCTCACTCGGCGGGATTTTCAACACCCTGTTGCACAGGATATCGCGGATGACGTGACTGCCCTGACTGCCGAGCGTGAGCGTGTAGCGCTCGCCGTCGTATTCGGCGATCACGCCGCGGGTGTCCATGTAGTTGGTGACCAGCCGCTGATTGACGAGATCGATCTCGACCACATGCGCGGCGCGCGCAAAGGCCTCACGCGTGGCGTTGGCATCGCCGACCGCGGCTTCGAAGGCGAGATTGCCCGGCGGATCTGGCCACACCTGCGGCGCGCCGCGCTCGAGCGCCGTGCGCGCGCCGATGACATGCGGCAGCGGCTGCCAATCGATGGCGATCGATTCCGCGGCGTCTTTCGCCAGCGCGACCGTGTCGGCCACCACGAAGGCGATCGCGTCGCCGACATGGCGCACGATGTCGCGCGCCAATACGGGATAAGGCGGCACTTTCATCGGTACGTCGGGAATCGCCGCTTCGCACGGCAGGTTGCCGAGGTCGGCGATGTCTTCTGCCGTCAGCACCAGGCGCACGCCGGGCATCGTCCGCGTCTTCTCGATATCCATGAGGCGGAAGCGCGCATGCGCGTGCGGCGACCGCAGCACCACCGCATGCAACGCGCCGGCCGGCACGGCATCGGCGACGTAGCGTCCTGCCCCGCGCAGGAGCGGATCGTCTTCCTTGCGCGTGACCGCCTGACCGAAACCGAATTTGACAGGGGCCATGCGCGTTATCCGGTTATTCGGCCGGCTGCGATTTCGGCGCCGTCAGCCGTTTGGCGCGCAACGCCAGCCATCGGCTGACGACATAGAACACCGGCGTGAAGATCAGGCCGAAGATGGTCACGCCGATCATGCCCGAAAACACCGCCGTGCCAAGCGTCTGGCGCAGTTCCGCGCCCGCGCCGACGGCCCACACCAGCGGCGTTACGCCGAAAATGAAGGACAGCGACGTCATCAGGATCGGTCGGAAGCGCAGCCGCGCGGCCTCCACCGCGGCGTCAAAGCGGTCCTTGCCCTGATCCTCGACCTGTTTGGCGAACTCGACGATCAGGATGGCGTTCTTGGCGGCAAGGCCGATCAGCACGATGAAGCCGACCTGCGTCAGAATATTGTTGTCCTGCCCGCGCAGCACCACGCCGATGATCGACGCGACAAGGCACATCGGCACGATGAGAATGACGGCGAGCGGCAGCGTGATGCTTTCGAATTGCGCCGCCAGCACCAGGAACACGAACACCACCGCCAGCACGAAGGCGAAGATCGCGGTGTTGCCGGCGCGGATCTCCTGGAAGGCGAGCGTCGTCCATTCATAGCCGAAGCCCGCCGGCAGCGTCTGCGCGGCGAGTTTTTCCATGATCTCGATCGCCTGTCCCTGGCTGTAGCCGGGCGCGGCATTGCCGTCGAGTTCGGCCGCCGGATAGAGGTTGTAGCGCGGCACGCGATACGGCCCGGAAATGTCGCGCACGGTCGTGAACGCACCGAGCGGCACCGTTTCGCCGTTCGAATTGCGCACCCTGATTTTCAGCACGTCGCGCATCTTGAGGCGGTATTCGCTGTCCGCCTGCGCCACCACGCGGAACGTGCGACCGAACAGATTGAAGTCGTTGACGTAGGCTGAGCCGAGATAAATCTGCAGCGCGGCGAAAACATCCTGCACGTTGACGCCGAGCAGTTGCGCCTTGGTGCGGTCGATATCGAGATAGAGCTGCGGCGTGGAAGTCTCGAACAGCGAGAACACGCTGGTGAGGCCCGGCGTTTGCGCGGCGCGTCCCATCATCGCGTAGGCCGCGCCCTGCAGCGCCTGCGGACCGAGGCCGCCACGGTCCTCGATCATCATGCGGAAGCCGCCGGCGTTGCCGACACCGCGCACCGGCGGCGGCGTCACCACGATGACCAGCGCCTCCTCGATCGACGCGAATTTTTGGAATAACCGACCCTGGATCGCCGCCGCGGTCTGCTCGGGATGGCCGGCGCGTTCGTTGAACGGCGCCAGCACCAGGAAGATCGCGCCCGAGTTCGGCGCGTTGGTGAAGGTTGCGCCGGAAAATCCGACGATGTTGACGGCGCCGACGACGCCCGGCGTTTTCAGCGCGAGCTCGACCGCGCGCCGGTTGACGGCATCGGTACGGTCAAGCGACGCGCCCGGCGGCAACTGGATGACGGTGACCAGATAGCCGGCGTCGGTCTGCGGGATGAACCCGACCGGCGTCTTGCGGAATTCATTGAGACCGAACGCCAGCACGCCGGCATAGATCACCAGCATCACCACCGCGAACCGCACCGCGCGCGAGGCCAATCGTCCGTAATTGTGCGCGAGCCAATCGAAGCCCTTGTTGAACGTGCCGAAGAAAAGCTCGAGCGGCCGCTGCCACCAGCCGCCGCGCCGGCGCTCGGCGTGCGGCTTGAGCAGCAAGGCGCACAGAGCGGGCGACAAAGTGAGCGAGCACGTCAGCGAGATCACGGTGGCGCCCGCTATGGTAAGCGCGAATTGCCGGTAGAACTGCCCGGAAATGCCGGTGATGAAGGCCGAGGGCACGAACACCGCGGTGAGCACCAGCGCGATCGCGATCAGCGCAGCGCCGACCTCGTCCATGCTCTTGATCGCCGCCTCGCGCGGCTTCAAACCCGCCGCGATGTTGCGCTCGACGTTCTCGACCACGACGATGGCGTCGTCGACCACAATTCCCACGGCGAGCACCAGTCCGAACAGCGACAGCGTGTTCAGCGTGAAATCGAAGATCGACATGATGAAGAACGTGCCGATCAGCGACACCGGGATCGCGATCAGCGGAATGACCGCCGCGCGCCACGTCTGCAGGAACATGATGACCACGAGCACGACGAGGATTATCGCCTCGCCGATGGTGTTCTCCACCGCGTCGACCGATTCCTGAATGAACTGCGTCGGGTCGTAGACGATGTCGTATTTGACGCCCGTCGGAAAATGCTTCGACAGATCGGCCATCGTGGCGCGGATTGCCTGCGCGGTCTTGAGCGCGTTCGAGCCGGGGCGCTGGAACACCGCGATCGCCACCGCCGGATCGAGGTTGAGGTAGGAATTCGACGAATAATCCTGCGCCGCAAGCTCGACCCGCGCCACGTCCTTGAGGCGCACCACCGCGTTCGCGGTCTGCTTGACGACGATGTTGGAGAATTCGTCGGGATTGGCGAGACGGCCGAGCGTCTGCACCGCGATCTGGAAGGCGCCCGGATGGTCGACCGGAGGTTGGTTGAGCGTGCCGGAAGCCACCTGCACGTTCTGCGCCTGCAACGCATTGACCACGTCGCCGGCCGTCATGCCGAGCGATTGCAGCCGGTCCGGATCGAGCCAGATGCGCATGGCGTAGTCACGGCTGCCGAACACGATCAGCGAACCGACGCCATCGACGCGCGTGAGCGCGTCCTTGATCTCGAGCGTGGCGTAGTTCGAGATGAACAGCGGATCGCGCGATTTGTCGGGCGAAGAAAGATGCACGACCATCATCAGGTCAGGCGAGCTCTTGGCGACGACGACGCCGATATTGCGCACGTCGGCCGGCAGCCGCGGCTGCGCGATGGAGACGCGGTTTTGCACCTGTACCTGCGCGATGTCGAGATTGGTGCCGATGTCGAATGTCACCGCGATCGAGAAGCGCCCGTCGGCGGTCGAGTTCGAGGACACGTAGAGCATGTTCTCGACGCCATTGATCTGCTCCTCGATCGGCGCGACCACCGTAGAGGCGACCACGTCCGCGCTCGCGCCCGGATACTGGCCGGTCACATTGATTACCGGCGGCGCGATCTCGGGAAATTGCGCGACTGGCAGCCGCGCATAGGCGACCGCGCCGAGAATCACGATCACGATCGAGACTACGGCGGCGAAGATCGGCCGGTCGATGAAGAAGTGCGAGATACGCATCGGTCGAGGCGACCTGTTATTTTGGCTTCTGCGGCGGAGTTGCGGGCTTGGCCGGCGCCGCCGGTGCGGCGCCCTGTTCCTGCGGCGTGACGACCTGTCCGGCCCGCGCGCGCATCAGCCCATTCACGATAATGCGGTCATCCGGCCCGAGACCTTCCTTGATCACGCGCAGGCCGTCCGACGTCGTTTGTCCGAGCGTCACGTAACGATTGGTCGCCTTGTTGTCGGCGCCGACCACCAGCACATATTTGCGCGTCTGCTCGGTGCCGATCGCCGCGTCCGGGATGAGCAGCGCTTCGTAAGGCGCCGTGCCGGGCACGCGCACGCGCGCGAACATGCCGGGGGTGAAGACACCGTTCGGATTGTCGAACACCGCGCGGCCGCGGATGGTGCCAGTCGTCCGTTCGATCACGTTGTCGACGAAATCCATGCGGCCCGAATGCTCGAAGTCGGGCTCGTCGATGAGCTTGAGCGCAACCGGCACGCGGCCGCCGCGGCTGGCGATATCGTTGCCGCCTTTTCCCAACCGCTCGTACCGCAGGAACGAGGCCTCATCGAACGTGAATTCAAAACGGATCGGATCGGTCGACACGATGGTCGCGAGCAGCGTGGTGTTGCCGCCCGTGCCGCCGGTGACGAGGTTGCCCGGCGACACGCGACGGTCGCCGATGCGCCCGGTGACCGGCGCGCGCAGCTCGGTGAATTCAATGTCGAGCTCGGCCTGGCGCACGGCCGCCTCGTTCGCGTTCACCGACGCCTGCGCATTGCGATAGGCCTGCGCACGCTGTTCGAATGTCTGATCGGTGATGGTCTTGTCGCGCACGAGCTGCTGGCCGCGGTCGAGATCGGCCTTGGTGAACGTCGCGTTGGACTTGGCCAAAGCCAGATTGGCGCGCGCCTGATCGAGCGTGTTCTGGAACGGACGCTTGTCGACGGTGAACAGCAGATCGCCCTGCTTGACGATCTGGCCGTCCTTGAAGTGGACACCGTCGAGATAGCCGGAGACGCGCGCGCGGATTTCGACCGAATCGACTGCGACAAATCGCCCGACATATTCGTCGTAATCGACGATCGTGCGCTTGACCGGCTTCGCCACTGTGACGGCCGGTGGCGGCGGCGCACCACCCTGCTGCTGGCGCTCGCCGCATCCGGCGAGCAGCGCCGCGGCGGCCAGTCCAACGATGAGCCCGCGCCCGCCAGGAATCGAGCGAAAGAGTGCAAATTGTGGATTGTGCTTCATGAATCGCCCAAGGGAGCCGGCCGGATCGGGGGTTCGAACCCGTCCAGATATCGTCGGCAGCGCGGGATGTCCACCGCTACGCCGCATCAAAAATGCCACGAAATTTTCAATTACGCCGTCTGGCGCGAAAGGCCCTGAGCCAGCCGCGGCCGAAAAAGCCCAGAACGATTGCGCCGTAGACGCTGCCGCCAATTGCGGCAAGCACGATGAGTATCATCAATTCACGCAGGTGATGCCAACCATCAAACAAACGTGACACCGGCCCTTCGCAGAGCCACAGCACGGCGGCGAGCGCCGCACCCGCGACCGCGAGCTTGAGGATCGAGGCCCGCAAGCGCGCATCGACGCCGGCGTGACCGGCGCGGTGCGTGAACCAGATCACCAGCGTCAAATTGATCCACGCGCCGATCGAGGTCGCGAGCGCGAGTCCGACCTGCGCAAGCGGGCCCATGAGCACGATCTTGAACGCGATGTTGACGGCCACCGCGATCAGCGCCGCCTTGACCGGCGTCGCCGTATCGCCGCGCGCGAAGAAGGTCGCGACCACGCTGCGGATCAGAACAAACGGCAGCAGACCGAACGCATAGGCCGTCAGCGTGCGCCCGGCCGCGAGCGCATCGGCCGGCGTGAACGCGCCACGCGTGAACAGTGCGCGCATGATCAGGTCGGGAATGATGAAGAACGCGGCGATGCACGGGATCGACAGCAGCAGCGTGAATTCGATCGCGCGGTTCTGCGCGTGCACCGCGCCGGCTTCATCGCCGCCGGCGATGCGCCGCGACATCTCCGGCAGGATCACCGTGCCCGCCGCGATGCCGATGACGCCGATCGGCAACTGGTTGATGCGGTCGGCATAATAAAGCGCGGAAATCGCGCCGACCGGCAGGAAGCTCGCGATGATGGTGTCGGCGAACAAAGCGAGTTGCACGCCGGCCGAGCCAACGGTCGCCGGACCGAGCGCACGGAAAAATTTGCGCACGTCGGCGTCGAGCTGCGGCCAGCGCAGCGCCGGCATCGCGCCGGCGCGCCAGGCGTCGCCGCCGACCAGCAGCGCCTGCAACACGCCCGAGACCAGCACGCCCCAGGCGGCGGCGTGTCCTACGGTCGGGAAAAATGCCGCCAGCAACAGCGCGACGATGATCGACAGATTGAGGAATGTCGGCGCAGCCGCCGCGGCGGCGAAACGCTGCAAGGCGTTCAGGATGCCGCCATAGAGCGTCACCAGCGTGATCAGCAGCAGATAGGGAAAGGTGATGCGCGTGAGCTCGACGGCGAGCGCGTAACGGCCGGGGTCGCGCGAGAAGCCCGGCGCCAGCACGTCGATCACCTGCGGCGTGAAGATAAGCGCGACCGCGAGCAGGACGACCTGGCTCGCCAGCAGCAGCGTAAATACGCGGTCGGCGAAAACGCCCGCCCGCTCCGCGCCACCCTGCTCGCGGATGCGCGCATACGCCGGCACGAACGCGGCATTGAACGCGCCTTCGGCGAAAATGGCGCGGAAATGGTTGGGTAGCCGCAACGCCACGAAAAATGCGTCGGCCATCGGACCGGCGCCGAGGATCGCGGCGAGGATGATGTCGCGGACAAAACCGGTCGCGCGCGACAGCAGCGTCAGCCCGCCGACCGTTAAAATGCGTTCGATCATCGGTGAAATCCTGCCCGGGCGCCCCGCCTCTTGCCGCGGACCTATGGACCTGGGCCCTTCGCAACGATACCGATAGTCAGGTACGACGAGTTCCTTAGACGATTCTGGGTCTTAACGTAACGCGCCGCAGCGGTCCGCCATAGCCATGCCATCGCCGATCATCCCCATTCTGCTTGCCGGCGGCGCCGGCACCCGGCTGTGGCCGGTGTCGCGCGACGCATTGCCCAAGCAATTCCTGCCGCTGGTCGGCGAGCGCTCGACCTATCAGGAGACGTTGCTGCGCGTGCGCGACAAGATGTTCGCGAGCCCGATCGTCATCACCGGGCCGAACTTTCATTTCTTCGCGCGCCGTCAGGCGGAGGAGATCGGCGTCGATGTGACGGTGGTGATCGAGCCGCTGCGGCGCGATTCCGGGCCGGCGATTGCGGCGGCGGCGGCGGTTGCAAAACAGCGCGATCCGGACGCGGTGGTGCTCGCGCTCGCCGCCGATCACATCATTCTCGACGTCGAGCCGTTTCGTGCCACCTGCCTCGCGGGCCGCGAAGCCGCCGAATCCGGACGCATCGTGACTTTCGGCATCAAGCCGTCCGAGCCGAAGACGAGCTACGGCTACATCCTGCCCGGCGATCCGATCGGCAAGAACGGCGTCTATGCGGTCAGGCAATTCGTCGAAAAGCCGGACGCCGCCACCGCCGCGCGCTACGTGCGCGACGGCTATCTTTGGAATTCGGGAAATTTCCTGTTCCGCGCCGACGTGCTGCTCGCCGAGCTTGCGCGTCTGGAACCGGCGATGGCGGCGGCGGTCACCGCATCGGTCAAAGGCATCAGCGACGATCTCGGCTTCCTGCGCTTGCAGCCGGAAGCGTTCGAAAAAGCGCCGCAGAAATCGATCGACTATGCGGTGATGGAAAAGACGGGCCGCGCCGCCGTGGTCACCGGCAATTTCCGCTGGTCGGACATCGGCAGCTGGGATGCGCTGTTCGACATCACGCCGCGCGATGCCGACGGCAATGTGACGCAAGGCCCGGTCGTCACCATCGACACCAAAGGGAGTGTCATTCACGCCAGCGACCGGCTCGCCGCCGTTGTCGGCGTCGAGGATCTGGTGGTGGTGAGCACGCCGGATGCGGTGATGGTCGTTCCGCGCGCGCGCGCGCAAGAGGTGCGCGAGCTGGTGGCCAAACTGAAATCCGCCAAGCGGCCGGAGGCGACCGATCATCGCCGCGTACACCGGCCCTGGGGCTATTACGAGTCGATCGACGCCGGCGAGCGCTTCCAGGTGAAACGCATCGTGGTCAATCCGGGCGGTATGCTGTCGTTGCAGAAGCATCGGCACCGCGCCGAGCATTGGGTGGTGGTGCGCGGCACCGCCGAGGTCACCATCGGCGAGGACAAGCGCGCGGTGCATGAGAACGAGTCGGTCTACATCCCGATCGGTAGCGTCCACCGCCTCGCCAATCAGGGAAAGATCCCGCTTGAATTGATCGAAGTGCAGACCGGCAGCTATTTAGGCGAGGACGACATCGTGCGCCTCGACGACATCTACAAGCGCAAATAATCGGCTCAGGCGGTCAGCTTTTGAGCGCGCGGCGCACGGCGCCGATGATGCGGTCCTGCGTCGGTGCCTCGAGATAGGCGTGCATCGGCAGGCTGATGACTTCGCCGGCGAGCTTTTCCGTCACGGCAAGACCGCCTTCCGCAACAGGACATTGCCGGTAGGCGGTCTGCCGATGGCAAGGCGTCGGGTAGTACATCGCAGTCGGAACGCCCTCGCTCCGCAACGACGCGGCAAACGCGTCGCGCCGCGCAGCCGGTACGCGGATCGTGTACTGCGCCCATACATTGGAATGATCGTTGCCGATGTACGGGACCTTCACGACATCGGTGAGCTTCTCGTTGTAGCGCCGTGCGACGCGTTCGCGCGCCGCGATCTCGTCGGGGAAAATCTTCAGCTTCTCTATCAGCACCGCCGCCTGGATGGTGTCGAGCCGGCCGGTCATGCCGACACGCACATTGTCGTAGCGGTCGGTCCCTTGGCCGTGATTGCGCAGACTGCGGACAAGATCGGCCAACGTGCTGTCGTCGGTGAACACCGCGCCGCCGTCGCCGTAGCAGCCGAGAGGCTTCGCCGGGAAAAAGCTCGTCGTGGTCACTGGCGCAAGCGTGCCGACCTTGCGGCCCTTGGTGTCGGCGCCGAACGATTGCGCAGCATCGTCGATCACATAAAGGCCGAGCCGTTGCACGACCGGCATGATCGCATCGTAGTCGGCGGGCAAACCGAACAAGTCGACTGTGATGAGTGCCTTCGGCATGAGCCCGGCCTTCTTTGCCGCCGTAACCGCGCGCTCGATGCCCGCCGGTTCGAGATTGAACGTCACCTCGTTCACTTCCGCGAACACCGGCGTCGCACCCACCAGCGCGATCGACTCCGGCGTCGCCGCATAGGTGAAAGACGGGCAGACAACAGCATCGCCCCGACCGATACCCTTTGCCATCAGCACGAGCACGAGCGCATCCGTGCCGCTCGCGACGCCGATCGCATGCCGCGCGCCGCAAAACGCCGTAAGGTCCTTCTCCAGCGCGAGCACCTCCGGCCCATTGACGAACTGACAGTGGTCGGTGACGCGCTTGATCGCCTCGTCGATTTTCGCGCCGAGACGGCGGCGTTGCGCGGCAACGTCGATAAAGGGAATTGGCGGGATCGATCGCTGATTCATCGCTGGCTCGAAAAAGCGCGCCGCCTAATTGGCGACGACGCGCGGGGCTTGACGCGTGACCGAAGGCGCGGCGGTCGGCCGCGCGGCGAGGCAGCGCGCCGCGATCTCGAGGCTGGCGACGCCCTCCTCGCCGGTGACAGCCGGCGTCCCGCCGGTGCGCACGGCGCGCAGGAAGGCCAGCAACTCCGAGCGAAGCGGCTCTGCGTGGCCGACCGAAAGATGACGCATCGAATAGCTGCCGTCCGGCTGGAAGCCGAAGCATTCGGTGACCTGCCGCGTCAGCAGATCGCCCATCACGTATTTGCCGCGCGTGGCGACCGTGACGCTGCGCGCCTTGAACGGCGTGAGCCAGTTGGTGTTGATGTGCGCGAGCACGCCCGAGGCGGTGCGGAACTGCAACAGCGCGATGTCCTCGCGCTCGGCGACCGCGCTCGAGAGCTGCGGCTGCACCTCGACGATGTCGGAATCGGTGAACCAGCGGATCAGGTCGATGTCGTGCACGGCGAGGTCGATGACCACGCCGACATTCGACATGCGCGGTGGAAACGGACCGACGCGCGTGATGCCGATCGAGAGAATGTCTTCGTTGTGGACCGCTTCCTTGATCGCCTCGACCGCCGGATTGAAGCGCTCGACATGGCCGACCATCAGCGTGCGGTTGGCGCGGCGCGCCGCGGCGATGATGCTGCGCCCCTCTTCCACCGTCGAGGCGATCGGCTTTTCCACCATGACGTGGATGCCGTGCGAGAGGCAGGCGAGCGCGATGTCGTGATGCAGATGCGTCGGCGCCGCGATCGTCACCGCATCGACGCCAAGCGCGAGAAGGCTGTCGACGTCGGCAACTGCGGCACAACCAAGCGTGTTCGCGACGAATTCGGCCTGCTTGCGGTCAGGGTCGGCAACGCCGACCAGCACGGCTCCCGGCAGTCCAGCAAACACGCGGGCATGATTGCTGCCCATGATGCCGACGCCGATGACGCCGATCCGGAGAGGACGCCCTTCGTCCGGTTTGTCGTAATGCTCCATGCCGAAATAAATTCCCCAACCCGCCCTTAACCATCCACTAGCACGACACCCGGCGGCTGGCGACCGGCCGTTGCAAACGCAGTGAACACGTTTTGATTCAGAGCGTTACAGAATGGGCCAACGGCGCGCGCGGCCGCCGTTTACCTTACTCCGCCGCGCGCGAGGCCGGCACCGAGAGCTGCAAGCCGGCGGCGATGGCGTCGGAGCGGAATGCCTTGACCGCGTCGAGCGAAATCTCGGCCCCCGATTTGGTGCCGAGCGCCGGAAGCTTTTTCAGAACGTCGGCGGGCGCGGTGATGATGTGGCAGCCCATCGCGTCGGCTTCCACCACGTTGAACGCTTCGCGCGTCGAGGCCCAGATGATCTCGACGTTGCGCGTCTTGCGCGCGCGCGCAATCGAACCCTGCATGACCGGCCGGTAGTCGATGCCGAAATCGGCAAGCCGCCCGGCGAAGACGGAGACGCAGGCTGGCGCGCCGCCGTCGAGCGCATCGGTGGCGCGCGCTACCTGCTCGCTGGTGAAGATCGCCGTCATGTTGATCTTGACGCCGTCGTGCGACAGCGCGCGCACCGCCTCGAACAGCGGCTCACCGCGCGTCGTCGTCACCGGCAGCTTGACGTAAACGTTCTTGCCCCACGTCGTGATGACGCGCGCCTGCGCGACCATCTCCGGGATGTCGTCGGAGAAAACCTCGAATGAAATGTGCCGGTCGGGAACCGCGCTCACCAGATCACGGCCGTAAGCCGCGTAATCGCTCACGCCGGCTTTCTTCAGCAGCGACGGATTGGTGGTGAAGCCGGCGATCCAGGACTGCTTGGCCATGTCCAGGATCTGCGCCTTGTCGGCGCCGTCGGTGAAAAGCTTAACTTTGAGGGAACTCAGCGTCACTGTATTCATAGGTTTGGTCCTCAATCGCATGAGCCTACTAAGCAACTCTGGGCGAATATTCAACCTTGTTGCTGGCGATGACCGGCGACGTTTTCCTCGTACCATTCGTACGTGGCGCGAAGCCCTTTCTCCAGCGCAATTTGTGGCCGCCAACCCATGGAACGCAAGCGAGTACTATCGAGAAGCTTGCGCGGTGTTCCGTCCGGCATGGTGGCGTCGAATTTCGTGCGGGACGCGAGACCCGCGATGCCGGCGATCTGCTCTGCCAACTCGCGAATTGTCACTTCCTGACCAGTTCCGACATTGACGAAATCTTCGTCGGAATAAGTTTTCATCAGAAAAATTAGGGCGTTGGCCAGATCGTCGACGTGCATGAACTCGCGCCGCGGTGTTCCCGATCCCCAGATGACTAAATCGCCGCCTTGCTGCCTTACCTTGTGCGCTTTCGCGATTAGCGCTGGAACAACGTGGCTTGACTTCAGGTCGAAATTGTCGCCGGGGCCGTAGAGGTTTGTCGGCATCGCCGAGATATAGTCGCAACCATATTGGCGGCGATACGCACGGCAAAGCATGATGCCGGCAATCTTCGAAACTGCATACCAT
>JBAUHH010000142.1:0-9106 GCA_049680165.1 Pseudolabrys sp. | reverse complement strand
CGCCGTTGACGGCGCCAGCAACGATGCGCACTTCCTGCCCGCGCGATTTGGCATACGCGTTGATGGCAGGATTCGGTCCGACATAAGTCAGATCGATCGATTTCGCGAACACGGCCTCCATCGCGCTCGGACCGGCGTTGTAAACATACCATTCGATTTTCACGTCCGGCCCGAGCCGCTGCTCGAACCAGCCTTTGCCCTGACGCGACATGTTATGCGCAACCAAAGCCTGGACATGCGTGATGTTCGGAAAATGTCCGATGCGCAACGTGGTTTGCGCGGCCGCCGGTGCAATCGCAAACGCCGCGAGCAGCGTCCCAAGCAGCGCGGCGCGGCGGTTCATCCTCGATATCATCACTGACCTCCCGGAAATCCGAGTCATGGGCTCTGGAAATGTGGTGCAGGCGGACAGCTTCGCGGTAACAAAAACCAGACGCAAGAGTTCCGGAGCAAAAAAGACATAATTGGTCGCGGCGGGATTGTATTTGGAAAGATTTCGTGCAATCCGCAGCGCCCGCGCAGAGCAATTCTACGCAGATCGCCTAAATTCGATGCAATTTTGGTATTTGTGCCTGGCCAAAATGAAAACGACCACAGACGGAAAGCGCGCGTACATCCGGCGTCGCTTCAGCGTCGTGGCCGTCAGGCGATGAATACTTTACGCTTTCATCGCCACTTGTCGTCCTTATACCGTGAGATTGTGACAGCCCCATGACCGCCGAAACAGGCCGGATTTACTCGGGAATCGGAGGCTGGACCTTCGAGCCGTGGCGCGGCGTGTTCTACCCGGACAAGTTGCCGCACGCGCAGGAATTGAACTATGCGAGCCGGCATCTGACCACCATCGAGATCAACGGCACGTTCTACCGCACGCAAACGCCGAAGACGTTCGCGAAGTGGGCAAGCGACGTGCCGGATGGCTTCGTGTTCGCGGTGAAAGGCGTACGCTACGTCACCAACCGGCGCGTGCTGGCGGAAGCGGAAAAATCTATTCAACTGTTTCTGGATTCCGGCATCACCGAAATGGGCAACCGCCTCGGTCCACTGCTCTGGCAGTTTCAACCGACCAAGAAATTCGACCCGGACGATTTCGCGAAATTCCTCGCGCTGCTACCGGAAAAGCACCGCGGTGTGAACCTGCGGCATGCCGTGGAGGTGCGGCACGACTCCTTCTGCACGCCGGAATTCATCACGCTTGCCCGCAAACATTCGGTTGCCATCTGCTATGCCGAGCACGCGACCTATCCGGAAATCGCCGACGTCACTGCCGACTTCGTCTATGCGCGCCTGCAGAAGGGCAAGGACAGCGTGAAGACCGGCTACCCGCCGAAGGCGATCGACGACTGGGCGAAACGCGCGCAAGCCTGGGCCAAGGGCGGCGCGCCGAAAGACCTTCCGCTCATCGACAAGAAGCACAAGCTCGCGGGCAAGCCACGCGACGTCTACATGTATTTCATCCACGAAGGCAAAGTGCGTGCACCCGCCGCGGCGATGGCGCTGATCGAGCGGTTGAAATGAAAAAGGCAAAGAAAAAGACGAAACCGAAGCGCAAAGCGAAAGCGCCCCTCTTCACCATCGGTTACGAACAGGCCAAGCTCGCCGCCGTGCTGGACGAGATCACCGGCGCCAAAATAGACATTCTGGTCGACACCCGCGCGGTCGCGGCCTCGCGCCGGCCCGGTTTCTCCAAACGTCAGCTTGCAGCCGCGCTCGATGAAAGAGGCGTCGGCTACGTCCATCTGCAAAAGCTCGGCACGCCCGCGGAAGGGCGCGAGGCTGCGCGCTCAGGCGACTACGACACGCTCTGGCGCATCTTCGACAAGCACATCAAAAGCGCACCCGCGCAGGAAGAGCTTGGCGAACTCGTCACGCTGGTGAAAACCGGCAAGCGCATCTGCCTATTGTGCTACTGCCGCGATCCGAGTCACTGCCACCGCCGCCGCATTTCCGCGCTGGTGAAGAAGCGCACCGGTGTCGCGATCGACGACCTGATCCCGCCGCTGTTCTAGCTATTCGGCGGGCTGTACCGCGCTCTGCCTGCCTTCAACGCTGATGATCATCGCGACCAGTCCGACCGTCGCGATGAATAGCAGCAGCGCAATCGCGGCGTTGGCGCCCAGCACGAGCGCGAAGCCGCCGGTCTGGTGCAGCAGCGAAATCATGCCGATGGCTGCGCCGGCGCTGATGAACAGCAGGAAATAGCGCACGGCATAGACGCGGCCGCGCCAGGCGTCGGCGGTGTAGCGCGCCATGATCATGTCGTTGACGGTCACCTGCCCGTAAATGGCGGCGACGGCGACCGCGAGGGCGATCATGAGATTGAGGCCATTCGCGTAAGCCGCCCACAGATTGCCGATGAAGCCCAGGCCCGTGACCGCGGCAAAGATGATGTGCGGCGGCACCCATTCGACCAGCCGGCCGACCGTGAGCTGTGCCAGCGCGCCGCATACCAGCACCGCGGTCGCGATGCTGCCGACGACGACCAGCGGCATGTCGGCTGACAGGCGCTCGTCGACGATCTTCGGCAGCGCGATGGTCAGCACGTTGAAGACGAGACCCGCGCTCAGCGCGATGATGATGAACAGGCCGAACAGCATGAAGGCCAACTTCGGCGTCAACGGCACCGCAGGCTTGCTCACCCGTGTCGCGGCGTGATGGCGGTCATCGGGTGTAAGCACGAAGTAAACGATACCGACCACGATCGACAGCGCAGCCGGCACGAAAAACGCCGCGCGCCAACTCAACCAATACGCCAGCGCGCCGCTGATGCCGGCGGCGAGCGAAACACCGAGATTGCCGCAGACGCCGTTGAAGGCGAGCGTGCGACCGCGCGCGCTCGAGGCCTCGATCAGCATCGCCATGCCGACCGGATGATAGATCGCGGCGAACACGCCGAGCAGGAACATGGCGGCGGACAGCATGAACAGACTCGGCGCCAGGCCGATCGCGATCAGCGAGAGGCCGCAGCCGATGTAGAAAAGCGTCATCATGTTGCGGCGGCTCCAGCGGTCGGCGAGCCAACCGGCGGGCAGCGAGAAAATGCCGAAGGCGACGAAGGCGGTGCTCGAAAGCGCGATCAGCTCGCTATAGGGCCGGTTGTAGACGACCTCGAGCCCGATCACGACGGTCGGATAAATCAGCAGCACGAAGTGGTCGATCGCATGCGCCACGTTGAGGAATGCGATCGAGCGGCGCCGCTCAGTATCGGCGGCGTGGGTGGCGGATGCGGAAACTGGGCTCATCAGGGCCTCAACCGGCCGGCGCCATGCCGAACCATTTGCACGCATATAGCTGGTTCGCACCCCCTATCCTATTCGCTTTTTTGCAGACCGGCCTCGACACTTACGCGGAGACACGCTTTAGTTGTGCCCGCAACCGGCGCTTATAGGCCGGATTAAACGGGGCATGGGGCCCTCGATGTGTGGGAGGCGCGTTAGCGCGGCGGCGTCCGTTGCCGCGGCCTTCGTTATCGTTGCGAGTTGCGCGTCGGCCGGGCCGATAGAGGTCGCCGACAGTGCACGGTTCATTTTTTTCTCCGGTCTGGACCTCTGGCGCGAAGGAAATTTCGCCCATGGCGGCTTGCTGTGGTCGCCCGGCGGCGTGGATCAGGAAGGCTTCACGCTCAAGACGCTGATTTCGGGCGGGACTTATCGCTACACGTCCGGCGCGCTCGGCAATGCGCGCGTCACCGGCACCGAAACCGTCGGCCAATTCCTGCCCGGCTGGCGATTCAAGAGCGGCACGCTGGAGCTCAAGGTCTTCGCCGGGCTCGACCTCGAGGAACATCATTTGTCGCCTGACGATCCTTCGAGCGGCTTGCACGGGCATGACACCGGCGTGCGCGGTGCCTTCGATCTCTGGTACGAGCCCGTGCCCAGAATGATGGTTGCCGCCGACGGTTCGCTGTCATCGATCGTCGGCACTTATTCCGCGCGCGGCGCGCTCGGCTGGCGCGCGTTCGACTTCGCCTACATCGGACCGGAAGTGCAGACCTATGCCTGCGACGGCTATCGCCAGATTCGCTTCGGCGTGCACCTGACCGGATTCAAGACCGGTCAATTCGAATGGTCGCTCGCCGCCGGTTGGGCGCGGGATTCCGACGCGCACACCGGCGCCTACGGCCGCATCGGCGTGATGATGCGGCGTTAGCGCATGATCCCGAAAAGTGGGCACCGGCTTTCGCAAAAGATCATGCGCAAACGAATCAGTCCAACGTCCTGCGAAAACGCGTGACGGCAATCGTCATGGCGATCAGCATCAGGCCGAACAGCGCGATCGAATCGTAGCGCAGATTGCCGATGGTCGAACCTTTGAGCATGATCGAGCGCACAATACGCAGATAATGCGTGAGCGGCAGCGCCTCGCCGATCCATTGCGCCCAGCGGGGCATGCCGGCGAACGGGAACATGAAGCCGGACAAGAGAATATTCGGCAGGAAAAACATGATCGACATCTGCATCGCCTGCAACTGGTTCTGCGCGACGGTCGAGAACGTGTAGCCGATCGACAGATTGGCCGCGATGAACAGCGTCGAGAGCAGCGCGAGCATTCCGATACTGCCGATGATAGGCACGCCGAACAGCAGGATGCCGATGCCGATGATCAATGTCGCCTGCACGAAGCCGACGATGATATAAGGGATGATCTTGCCGAGCATGATCTCGACCGGCTTGATCGGCATCGACAGCAAAGTTTCCATGGTGCCGCGCTCGATCTCGCGCGTAACCGACAGCGCGGTAAAAATCAGCATGGTCATGGTCAGGATGGTGCCGACGAGGCCCGGCACGATGTTGAGTTGGCTTAAGCCTGCCGGATTGTAGCGCGGGTGCGCGCGGATCTCGAACGCCGGTCGGCCGGCGTCCGGCACGGCGCGATCGTGTTCGAGCGCGCTCTGCACGATTTCTCCGAGTGCGCCGAGCGCCGAACCGGACGCAACCGGATCGGTCGCGTCCGCCGCAACCAGCATCGCCGGCTTGTCACCGCGCCTCACCGCGCGCTCGAAATTCGCCGGGATCTCGATCGCGAACAGGACTTGGCCCGAGGCCAGCAGTTGATCGAGCTCCGCCTCGGTATGCGGGAGCTGCGTGACCTTGAAATATTTGGTGTTCTGCAGCGCAGCAAGAATCGAGCGCGCAAGATCGCTGCGCTCCTGCATCAGCACGGCGGTCGGCAGGTCGCGCGGCGTGGTGTTGATCGCATAGCCGAACAGCATGAGCTGCAGCAGCGGGATCATGATGATCATGGCGAACGAGACGCGGTCGCGCTTGAGCTGAATGAATTCCTTGATCAACACGGCCCATGTCTTGCGCCAGAAGCCGTCGCCCGCAAGCCGCCGGGCCGGCGTGCTCGGGATGACGTGCGTCATTGGAAATTGTCCTTGGCCCTGCTCATCAGGTCGATGAACACATCCTCAAGCGAAGGCTCGGCGGGCCGCCAGGTCAGGCCGTCGCGCTTGCGATAAGGCGCAATCGCCGCCTCGAGCGCAGCCTTGTCGCGGCCGGAGACGTGCAGGCTGGTGCCGAACGGCGCTACCATGTCGACGCCCGCCTTCCCGGTCAGCTCGTCGGAAAGCTTGTTGAGGCCTTCGCCGTTGGGCGAACTGACGATGTAGGTGGTCAGGTGCGAGGCCGCGATAACCTCCTCTACCGTGCCGCGGACCAACAGATTGCCGTAAGCGATGTATGCGATCTCGTGGCAGCGCTCGGCCTCGTCCATGTAATGCGTGGACACCAGCACGGTGAGCCCGTCGGCGGCGAGCGCATGAATCTCGTTCCAGAACTCGCGCCGCGCCTTCGGGTCGACGCCTGCGGTCGGCTCGTCGAGCAACAGCAATTGCGGGCTCGGCAGCGTGCAGGCGCCGAGCGCGAGCCGCTGCTTCCAGCCGCCGGACAGTTCGCCCGCGAGCTGACCCTCACGCCCGGAAAGCCCAAGCCGCCCGATTGCCGCACGCGCGGCGGCAGCCGGATTGGCGACGCCGTAAACGCGCGCGATGAATTCCAGATTCTCGCGCACCGACAGATCCTGATAGAGGCTGAAGCGCTGCGTCATGTAGCCGACCTGGCGCTTGATCTTGTCGGTCTCGGTGCGGATGTCGTAGCCAAGGCACGTGCCGTCACCCTCGTCCGGCGTGAGCAGGCCGCACAGCATGCGGATCGTCGTGGTCTTGCCGGAGCCGTTCGGCCCGAGAAAGCCGTAGATCGTTCCGCGCGCGACCTGCATCGACAGGTCACGCACCACCGTGCGGCCGTCGAAGCTCTTGGTCAGGCCGTGAACGTCAATGACGATGTCGGTCGCGTTCACTTCGCCGCCTCTTTGGGCGCGGCCTTGTCTGGCAGCGTCACGCTGATCGGCTGGCCGACGCGGAATTTGTCCGGCTGCTCCGGCCGCGCCTCGACCATGAAGACGAGCTTGGCGCGTTCATCGACGCTGTAGATAACCGGCGGCGTGAATTCGGCGCTGCGCGCGATGAAGCTGACTTTCGCGGTCAGTCCCTTCTCGCAGCCGTCGCAACTCACGCCGACGCTTGTGCCCAGCTTGATGTCGGACAGCACCGTCTCCGGCACAAAGAACCGGATCTTCAGGTTAGGCGGCGGCAGGATCGCGACCACCGGCTTGCCGGCCGGCACCATCTCGCCCGCGCGGTAATAGACCTGCTCGATCGTGCCGGTGACCGGGCTGAACACGCGCCGGCGCGTGAGCCTGGTTTGCGACGAGGCAAGATTGGCGTTGGCCTGGCGCAACGCCGCCTCGGCGTCATCGTAGGTTTTCTGGGTGCCGGCGGCCGTTTTCAGCAACTCCCTGGCACGGTCGAAAGTTTGCTGCGCATTGGTGACAGCGGCTTTTCGCACGACCAGATCGGCCTGCTGCAGATCGTCGTCGACCGTAAATAGCGGCGCGCCTTTGCCGACCGCATCGCCCTCGCGCACGCTCAGCGCCTCGACGCGGCCGGTTTCGTCGGGGCTGACGAAAATCAGATCGGCCTCGACCCAGCCTTGCGCCATTCTGATCTTGTTATCGTCGCAACCGGCGAGCGCGAGCGCCGCGGCAACGAACGAGAAAAGCGTAAACCGCGAAAAAGTCATGGCGCCCTCCTCGGCGCAAACAGCAATTCGACATGCGCCCGCATCAGCGCCTCGACGTCGAGCGGCGCGAAGCGATCGAACAGTCCATTCCAGATGATGGCAACGAGACCGGGCGCGGCGATGAGCTGCGGGAAACGGGCGAGCGCCTCGGGCACCTCGCCGCGCGCGGCAGCGCGCGTCATCAGCGCACGCACAGCCGCCATGATGTGCGACAGGACTTCGCGGTAGTAGAACTCGGCAAGCTTTGGGAAGCGGCGGCCCTCGCTGATCATCAGGCGTACGACATCCTTGCGTCTGGTCCCGAAGATTTCGTGCACGAACAGCTGCACGATGCGTTCGGCCAGCACGGCGGCGGGAATGTCGACCTTGCCGAGCGCCTCGATGGTTCCGACCAGCGGCGTGAGCGTCGACCGGATGAGCTCCTGGAACAGGCTCTCCTTGTCGCGGAAGTAGAGATAGATCGTGCCCTTGGCGATGCCCGCCCGCCTGGCGACGTCGTCGAGCCGCGTCGCCGCAAAGCCGCGCTCGGAAAATTCTTCCAGCGCCGCCGTCAGGATCGCCTCGCGCCGTGCGGCGCTGCGCGCCTCGCGGTTGCCGCCCTGCTTCCGGCGCGCGCCTGCCGCATGCCGGCGCGTAACGGCGCTGCCTTCGCGGGCTGGGGTCCTGGGCTGGCGGGCTTTGATGGTGCGGGTCCTGGCCATGGAAAATACTGACTGACTGGTCAGTCATTTATAGTGCGGGAACATGGCGGGCGCAAGGGCAAGAGGTCTTTGCGAAATCAACGTGTTGTTATTTCAGGGGTCCGGCGCTGCCGGAAATGCCTGGTAGCTTAACCTTTGGCGTCGCAGAAGAACGTGCGGATCATGCAGTCTTTGCCGCCGTCTTTGTAACACGAGCGCAGCGCATCGTTCTGCGCGCTGCCTAAACGCGAGCCCCTGCCCCAGCCATGCGCGCCGCAAGGATCGGTGCCGTCCACCGAGAAGGCGGCGCAACCGTGCTTGGTCGTGGTTACGACGCGGCAGGGCTTTCCTTCGCATTTGCCGAGCGCGCTTTCACTGGCTTCCTTGGCGTTGGCGAAGTCGTAAGCCTGGCCGTAAGCACCGCATTTGCCGATCGCCAGCGCGCCGGCGGCCCGCGCGGTGTTGACCGCCACAAGCATCAGCGTCGCCGTTGCCAGCAGCAGCGTCGCCGCGACCAGCGCGCGCATGACGGATGTCCAAGTGTCGGTCATTCCCACCCCATTCCCTTACGCGACCCGTCGCGAAATAAAGGGTGAGTCGGGCGAGCGATCAACGATTCGAGTCTCAGGCGCGTTCGATTTCGGCCTTGACCGCGGAAAACGACTCGGGGGTATCCACGTCGGTGAGCGCCGCCCCGCCGGAAACCGGCACCTCCGCCACCGCCTCGGCATAGCTGCCGATCAGGTGCCGCGCGCCGATATCGCCGCCGATGCCCATCAGCTCGTGGAAGAAACGCCGCGCCCAGACCACAGGATTGCCGCGCCGGCCGTCGATGGTCGGCACCACAATGAGCGCGCCGCGCTCGGGATCGAACGTGGCCAGCAGCCGGTCGATCAGCGCGGCATCGACCTGCGGCATGTCGCCGAGACAGACGATGGCGCCGTCGGCGTTTTCCGGCACCGCCGCGATGCCGGCTTTCAGCGAGGTGCCGAGACCTTCGGCATAATCCGGATTGTGCACGAAACGCACATTGAGGCTCTTGAGTGCCGCTTCGACTTTTTCTTTTTGATGCCCGGTGACGACGATGACCGGGCTCGCGTGCGAGGCCAGCGCCTGCTCAGCGGCGATACGCACCAGCGGCTTGCCGCCGATCTCCGCGATCAGCTTGTTGATCGCGCCCATGCGCGTCGAGCGCCCGGCGGCAAGCACCACCGCGGCGATGCGGCGGCCTTTCTCCGGCGCGGGCTCCGTGCGCGGCTGCGGCCGCGTCACGATTTCCATCAGCAGGCCGCCGACGCCCATGCCGGTGATATCCTCGCGGCCGACCGGAATGCCGGCCAGCAT
>JBAUHH010000141.1:0-5762 GCA_049680165.1 Pseudolabrys sp. | reverse complement strand
CACCGAAGCGAAGAAGCTCGGCCTCGACACCGTCGTGGTCGACCACCACCAGGCCGACGAAAATCTTCCGCCCGCGGTTGCCATCGTCAACCCGAACCGCGCCGACGATCTCTCCGGCCTCGGCCATCTTGCCGCGGTCGGTCTTGTGTTCGTCACGCTGGTTGCGCTGGCGCGCGAATTGCGCCGCCGCAACTTCTGGACCGACGCGCGTCCGGAGCCCGATCTGCTGTCGCTGCTGCATCTGGTCGCGCTCGGCACCGTCGCCGACGTCGTGCCGCTTACGGGCCTGAACCGCGCCTTCGTCGCCAAAGGTCTCATTGCGCTGCGCCGGCGCGAGCATGTCGGCACCACCGCGCTGATGGACGTGGCGCGGCTGTCCGGTCCGCCGGAGCCGTGGCATCTCGGCTTCCTGCTCGGCCCGCGCATCAACGCCGGCGGGCGCATCGGCCGCGCCGATCTTGGTGTGCGGCTGTTGCTGGAAAACGATCCGTCGGAGGCCGCGCGCATCGCCGGCGAGCTCGAACGGCTCAACCGCGAGCGGCAGGCGATGGAATTGCAGATGCTCCAGCAGGCGGAAGCCGAAGCGATGGCGGCGCTCGGCATCGACGAGAAAGGCGCGGTGGTCGTCACCGCGCAGGACGGCTGGCATCCCGGCGTCGTTGGCCTCATCGCCGCGCGGCTGAAGGAACGCTATGGCCGGCCGGTCTTTGCGATTGCGCTCGAGCCCGGTGGCACCGGCACCGGCTCGGGGCGCTCGATCGCCGGCGTCGATCTCGGCAAGGTGGTGCGGCAGGCCGTCGGTGACGGGCTGCTGCTCAAGGGCGGCGGCCACGCGATGGCGGCGGGCGTCACGCTGCGCAAGGACGCGCTCTCGGCGTTCCGTGCGTTCCTCGAAGACGCGCTCGCAAGTGCCGTCGAGGTGGCGCGGCGCGAGACGTCATTGCTGATCGACGGTGCGATCAGCGCCGGCGGCGCCACCGTCGAGCTGGTGGAAACGGTGGCGCGGGCGGGGCCGTTCGGCGCCGGCAATCCGGAGCCGGTGCTGGCGCTGCCGGCGCACACGCTCGCTTATGTCGATCCGGTCGGCGACAATCACATCCGCGCGCGTTTCCGCTCCGGGGACGGCAAATTCTTGAATGCCATTGCCTTCCGCGCCGCCGACAAACCGCTCGGCAAGGCGCTCCTCGACAATCGCGGGCGGCCGATGCACGCAGCCGGCGGGCTCTCGATCGACCGTTGGCAGGGCGCCGAACGCGTGCAGATGCGATTGATCGACGTGGCCGCCGCGAGCTAGCCGAGCGTGCAAAAAAGGCCGTAGTGGTCGGACGCCAGATCGAAACCGTTGCGGCCGTCGAAAACCACCGCGCAATCGTCGGCCTTCAGATCGCCCGCCACGAACACATAATCAATCCGCTGATCTCTCGGATGCGCGCGGTGGACGTGAGGATTTGACAGCGAAAACGTAAAACCCTGCTCGCGCGGGCGGCATTGCGCAAACGTATCGCGAAATCCGTTTTCCACGATCAGCCGCACGACGGGCGAATCCGGATCGTCGTTGAAGTCGCCGCACAGAATCGTGCCGGCCGCCGTCCGCCCTGAGGCAAAACGCTCGATCGCCGGCAGCAACACATGCGCCTGCGCCACTCTTTCCTGGAGCGTCTCGACCCGCCAGGTGAAGTGCGCGTTGACGACGCGCAAGGGGCCGCTGCCGGTATCACATTCGGTCAGCAATGCGGGCCATGGCCCTTTGTCTCGGGCCGCCGGCGGCAGCTCGACAGTGGCGGATCGCGTAATCGGATAACGGCTGAGCGTCGAGAGTTCATCGTAATCGCACCGATGATGCAGGCCGCATAATTCTCCGACCATGTCGGACTGCCGCCGCAATGAGCGGGGATCGCGCGCAACCTCCTGCAAGCAGACGATGTCCGGCCGCAGTGTCTGCAAGCCGGCCTTGAGAGCGGAGAAGCGGCGTTCAAGCGGCTCGCTGACGTTCCAGATGTTGAGTGTCAGCAGGCGCATCAGGCGGCGCTTACTGTCCAGGCTTGAGGCGCCGGCGCAGCTTGCGGCAGAACACGTCGTAAATCGCGCCGATGATGGTGCGCGCCTCGGCGCTGGCGAGGCTGTAATAGACGATCTTGCCGTCCCGACGCGTCGACACCAGACCGTCCGCGCGCAGGCGAGCGAGCTGTTGCGACACCGTCGGCTGGCGCAACGACAGAAGCTGTTCGAGCTCGCTCACCGACTTCTCGCCTTCGGCGAGAATGCACAGGATCATCAGCCGGCTTTCGTGCGCGAGCGCCTTGAGGAAACTGCTGGCGCGCTTGGCATTGTCCGCCATGCGGTCGGCGTCGCGCGGGCGAGGGGCGCTCTCGATGGGCTGCAATTCCATGACGGTACCGGCGAGCCTCTTTCGGGCCGCGCGGCATGACTAGAGACGATTGGCAATTTCCGCGCAACGGTTTTTGCAAAGTTGCGCGTCGATCCGCTCGTTCGCTCACGAACGAATTTGCGGGAACACGACCCGCGCAGAAGAAAATTTTCCACCGCACATCGTTGACGCCCATTTCATACTAGACGGCGCCGGCTGCTTTTGAATCGTTCTGAAATACATAAGGAAAATCGCATGTGGGACGTGGTCCGCCTCCCGGGACAGGCGGCGTTGCCTGCTGCGCCGGTGGTAGCCGCTGGTGGAATCACCGGTGTTTGGGTATCTGCTTGCAATGGGATGCAACGGTCCTGATATGCAATGCCGGTGACTTTCGACACGGTTGATTTCGCGTCGCGTTACAGCAAACGGCTGGCCATCGTTGTTCCGTATCGCGACCGCGCCGAGCACCTGGCGCGCTTCGTCCCGCACATGGTCACGTATTTCCAGCGCGACAAGCTCGACAAGCAGATCGCGGTGTCGATCCATATCGTGGAGCAGAACGGCAACGACCCGTTCAACCGTGGCCGGCTCGCCAATTGCGGCTATCTGCTCGCGCGCGAGAGCAACGACTATGTCGTCATACACGACGTCGATTACCTGCCGATCTGGGCGGATTATTCCTGGTCGGCGCTGCCGGTGCGGCTGATCTGGTACGGCCTGTCAATGAACGAGGACTGGAATAATTTCTTTGGCGCCATCGTGATGTTCGACAACGCGGCGTTCGAGAAGGTTAGCGGCTTTCCCAATTGCTACTGGGGCTGGGGACCGGAAGACCTCGAGCTCGGCCAGCGCTGCAAGATCACCGGCGTAGGTTACGGCCGGCGCGACGGCACCTACGAGCGGCTGCCGCACAAGCACAACGGCTTTACCTCGCCCGGCGTGTGGACCGAGCGGGCCCGCGAAACCCACAAGGTGTTCGACACCCGCCGCCACGACATGGGCGCCTTCATCGAATCCGACGGCTTGCGCACGCTCAAGTACAGCGTGGTCGACAAAAAGCCGCTGATTGTGGGCAGGCAGCCGCTGCCGAATTCCTTCCATTACGTCGTCGATATCGGCGCACCCGAACCCGCTACCTCCTGACGCGGCGAAGGCCGCCGGAGGTTTTTCACAAGCATTTGATGGGAAACATTAATTTATTGCCGCATGAGTCTGCGATCGGATCAGCGGCGCGTTAACTTCTTGGCAGTACACACATTCTGGCAAAGTCCCCGAGTTCCTGAGCACCGGAATGGTTGCAGCCGAATTCAGTCCCGTGTCCGCACGCCGGCGCCTGTCGCTCGGCCCTGCGCTCGCGCAGCTCAAGGGTTGGCTGCGCGGCGAGCACGCGATGATCAAGCGCGACGCTGGCGCTGCCTTTGCCATTCGCGTCGCCAGCGCCGTCGCGGTCTATTTCACGCAGGTCGTGCTGGCGCGCTGGATGGGCCGCTATCAGTTCGGCATCTACGTTTACGTCTGGACCTGGGTGCTGCTGCTCGGCGACATCATCCATCTCGGCCTGCCGCTTTCCGCGCAACGTTTCATTCCGGAATACACGGCGAGCGGCCGGCTCGATTACCTGCGCGGCTTCATCCGCGGCACGCGACGCATCGCGTTCGGCTGCGCGGTCGCGGTAGGCCTTATCGGCGCGCTGCTGATCAAGACCTTTGAAGCGCGGCTCGACCCGAACGAGATCCAGCCGCTCTATCTTGCTTGCATCGCCATGCCGTTCTTCACGCTCTCGATCATGCTCGACGGCGTCGCGCGCTGCTACAACTGGATCAACCTCGCGCTTGCGCCGCATTTCTTCTGGCGCCCGATCGCGATCCTGCTGCTGATGGCAGCGGCCTATTGGGCCGGCGTTCCCGCCGACGCAACCACCGCGATGATCGCGGTCATCGTCGCCGCCGCGTCGATGGCCTTCGTCCAGCTCGTGATCGTCGACCGGCGTATCGCGCGCATCGTCGAGCCGGGACCGCGCAGCTACGACATGAAGACCTGGCTCGGCACCTCGGCGCCGATTATCCTGGTCGTCGGCTTCTACACGCTGCTCACTTATACCGACGTGCTGGTGCTGAAATTCTTCCGCTCGCCGGAGGAAGTCGCGCTCTATTACGCCGCCGCACGCACGCTATTGCTGGTCGCCTTCGTCTATTTCTCGGTCTCGGCCGTCATCGCGCACCGCTTCGCGTCCTATCATCTCTCCGGCGACCGCGAGGGCCTTGCCGCGCTGGTGCAGAGCGCCGTGCGCTGGACGTTCTGGCCGTCGCTCGCCGCGACCGTCGCGATCCTCGCGCTGGGCAAGCCGCTGCTCTGGCTGTTCGGGCCGGGCTTTACCGCCGGCTATCCGCTGATGTTCATCCTCGCCATCGGTCCGCTGGCGCGCGCCTCGGTCGGTCCGGCCGAGCGCCTGCTCAACATGCTGGGCGAGCAGCGCGCCTGCGCACTGGTTTATGCCGGCGCTTTCACCGTCAATCTCGTCGGCTGCATTGTGCTGGCGCCGCGCATGGGCGTCACCGGCGCGGCGATCGCGACCTCGGCGGCGATGCTATTTGAATCGGCCGCGCTGTTCTTCGTGACGAAGCGGCAACTCGGCTTGCACATTTTCATTTTTGGAAGATCGGCGCGGGGGCGCAGATAGGGACGACCATGTCATACGAAACGTGCGACGTTGTGATTGTCGGCGCCGGGCCTTACGGGCTCGCGACCGCATCGCATCTCAAAGCTGCGAAAATTCCGTTCCGGATTTTCGGCGACACGATGGGCTTCTGGCGCAAGAACATGCCGAGCGGCATGAAGCTGCGCTCGCCTTGGCGCGCCTCCAATATTGCCGATCCGGAAGGCGAGCATTCGCTCGACATCTTCGCGCACGTGCACGGCATCTCGCGCGTCGACAATTTGCCGCTGAAGGATTTTGTGCGTTACGGCGAATGGTTCCAGCGCCGCGCCGTGCCGGAAGTCGATCCGCGCTTGGTCAAGTCGATCGCGCCCGGCCGCAAGGGTTTCCGCGTCACGCTCGCCGACGGCGATGCTGTTGAGGCCAAGCGCGTCGTCGTCGCCGTGGGCCTTACCAATCAGGCGTTCCGGCCGGGCCAGTTCGATGGTCTGCCGTCGGCGCTGGTCAGTCATTCCTCCGAGATGGTCAGCCCGGCCGATTTCCGCGGCAAGAAGGTCGCCGTGGTCGGGCGCGGGCAGAGCGCGTGTGAATCCGCGGTGCTGCTCAATGAAGCGGGCGCCGAGGTCGAGCTGATCTGCCGCGGCGACGTGCGCTGGATTGGCGCGGAATCCTCGCAAGTAGGTCGCAGCGAATTGATGGTGTGGTGGGTGCACAGCGTTCTTACCGCGCCGTCCGCCA
>JBAUHH010000140.1:0-11790 GCA_049680165.1 Pseudolabrys sp. | reverse complement strand
GCCGTGTCGTGCGCTGCGCGGTCCACACCGCGTCGTAACCGACGGTCTCGCCGCGCTGAATAGTGCGCACTTGCAGGATGCGCGCGCGCAAATTGATCACCGGGCGCATCGGATTGCTGTGGCCGGGTGTCGGATTGACGCCGTAGAGCGCGACGCCGGGGCGCACCATGTCGCAATGCGCGGCCGAACCGAGGAAGATGCCAGAGGAATTGGAAAGCGAAGCCGGAATGCCGCGGTAGAGAATGCGCACTTCGCGGAAAAGCTTGATCTGTCGGTCGTTGAGCGGGTGCTCCGGCAATTCCGAGCAGGCGAGGTGGCTCATCAACAGCGTGATGCCGTGGTTTTCGGAACGGATGCGCGGCGCGAGCGCGGCCGCTTCGCTGGGCGTGATGCCGAGCCGGTTCATGCCGGTGTCGACGTGCAGCGCGGCGCCGCCGCGCCATTGGCTGGTGGAAACGAACGCGTCCCATTCGGCGAGCTCGACCAGGCTGCCGATGACCGGACGCGCGTGGATGTCCGCGTAAGTCTGCACGGTGTTTGGCATCAAACCGGAGAGCACATAGATGACGGCGGCCGGCACGGCCACGCGCACGCGCCTCGCCTCGGCCAGATCGGCGACGAAAAAGGTCTTGCAGCCGGCTTTCGCAAGTGCGGCAGCGACCTGCTCGATGCCGCAGCCATAGGCGTCGGCCTTGATGACCGCAGAGCATTCCGACGGCATGGCGCGCCGCGATAGCGTCTGCCAGTTGGCCGCGATCGCCCCGAGATTGATCGTGAGCACGCCGCCGGCTTCGCTCACGGGCGGGCCCGAGGTCTCGACGTCTTCGGGGACCGGCAGGGGTTCGGTTGCTGACATGGTGTTGGTCATAGCCGCCCGGCCGCGGGCCGTCCATGCGGGGGACGGGAAGCCTCAACCGATCCGGGCGGGCAGGTGATCGGCTTTCGCCAAAGACGAAAACTTCGTGATGGCACCTTCGAACTGCAATTCGACCGTGCCAGTTGGGCCGTGGCGCTGCTTGCCGATAATGACTTCCGCCTTGCCGCTAACTTTGTCCCCTTCCGCCTGCCATTGGGCAAATTTTTCGCGGTCAGATTCCAGCGGCTTGCGCATGACGTGGTAATATTCTTCGCGATAGACGAACAGCACGACGTCGGCGTCCTGTTCGATCGATCCCGATTCACGCAAATCCGAAAGCTGCGGATGCTTGTCGTCACGGCTTTCCACCTGCCGCGACAGTTGCGATAGCGCCAGGATCGGCACGTTAAGCTCTTTCGCCAGCGCCTTGAGCTTGGTGGTTATCTCGGTGATTTCCTGCACGCGATTTTCCTGCGAGCGCCGGGTCGAGCCTTGCAACAACTGCAGGTAATCGATGATCAGCAGGTCGAGGCCCCGCTGGCGTTTGAGCCGGCGCGCGCGGGCCGCGAGTTGCGCCACCGACAGGCCGCCGGTCTCGTCCACATAGAACTTGAGGTTTTGCAATTCGATCGCGTGATCCTTGAGCTTCTCGAAATCGCTTTCGCTGATTCCGCCACGCCTAATTTGGTGGGACGGAATGTTGGTCTGCTCCGCGATGATACGGGTGGCGAGCTGTTCGGCCGACATTTCGAGCGAGAAGAAGCCGACGACGCCGCCATTGGTGGTGACGGTATGGCCGTCCGGCCGCACCTCGCCCTGCCACGCCTTGGCAATATTGTAGCCAATGTTGGTGGCGAGCGCGCTTTTGCCCATGCCGGGACGGCCGGCGAGGATAATTAGGTCGGAAGGCTGCAAGCCGCCCATCATGCGGTCGAGATCGTCGAGGCCGGTGGCGATGCCTGACAGCTTTCCGTCGCGCTGGAAAGCGTGCGCGGCCATGTCGATGGCGGTGGTGAGCGCGGTCGAGAAGACCTGGAAGCCGCCGTCGTAGCGTCCGGTCTCGGCAAGCTCGTAAAGCTTGCGCTCGGCGTCCTCGATCTGGTTGCGCGGCGAGAAATCGACTGGCGCGTCGTAGGCGACATTGACCATGTCTTCGCCGACCAGGATCAGCGCGCGGCGGACGGAGAGGTCGTAGACGGTGCGCCCGTAGTCCTCGGCGTTGATGATGGTGGTCGCCTCGGCGGCGAGCCGCGCCAGATACTGGCTTACCGTCATCCCGCCAATGTCGGCGCCGCCGTCGATAAAAGTCTTGAGCGTGACGGGGGTTGCGATCTTGCCTGCGCGGATCAGGTCGCGCGAGAGCTGGTACACCTTCTGGTGGATCGGCTCCAGAAAGTGCTGCGGCTCGAGGAAGTCGGAGACGCGGTAAAATGCCTCGTTATTGACGAGGATCGCGCCCAACAACGCCTGTTCCGCCTCGATATTGTGCGGCGCGGAGCGGTAGAGTTGCGCAGGCTCTTCGACCTGCTTGCGTAGTGCCGAATCAGCGGGTGCCATGGATGTCGATGCTTAGCCGTGAATTGTGGGCATAGCATGAGCATCCGCGCGGACGCCCCGCGCCCGACGCAGTTCTCCCGCAATTCACATGGCGTGATCAGCGGGGGGAAACGCAGGTTTCTTCTTGACCGTCGCGGCGCGCATCGGACACCGGTGCAAAGCGCGGGCGTTCATTCGCCGGCGAGCCGCAGCGGCGGGTGGTATTCGCCTTCCGCTTTGCGCAAGCGCTGCTCTTCGCGCCCGATGTAATCGCGCGTCATCGGGACCACGCCCTGGCGCTTGGTGAGCTGGATTTGCATCACCATCATTGCCTGTTCCCGGAATGACATCTCGGAAGCGGCGAGGTAGAATTCCCACATCCGGACAAAGCGTTGGTCGTAAATGCGCTCGATGTCCTTGCGATGGGCAAGGAATCGCTCGCGCCAGGCCTTCAGCGTCTCGGCATAATGCAGGCGCAGGATCTCGATGTCGGTGACCAGCAATCCGGAACGCTCGATGACCGGCAGCACTTCCGATAAAGCCGGAATATAGCCGCCGGGGAAAATGTATTTGGCAATCCACGGATTAGTGACGCCCGGCGGATCCGAGCGGCCGATCGAGTGCAGCACCATCACACCATTGTCGGCGAGCAGCGCCGCGCTCTTGCGGAAGAACGTCTCGTAAAAGCCGACGCCCACATGCTCGAACATGCCGACCGAGACGATGCGGTCGAATTTCCCGTCGACGTCGCGGTAATCCTGCAACCGGAATTCAGCCTTGCCGGACAAGCCCTTTTCGGTTGCGCGCTCGTTGGCGATGGTGAACTGCTCTTGCGACAGCGTAACCCCGGTGACGTTGGCGCAGGCGGTCTCGGCAAGATAAAGGCCGAGGCCGCCCCAGCCACAGCCGATGTCGAGAATGCGATGGCCTTCCTTCACCAGCAGCTTGGCCGCGAGATGGCGGCGTTTGGCCAATTGCGCGTCGTCGAGCGATTGACCAGGACGTTCGAAGTAGCCGCAGCTGTATTGCCGGTCGGCGTCGAGGAAGAGAGAATAAAGCCTTCCATCGAGGTCGTAATGATGCGCCACGTTGCGGCGTGCTCGTTTGCGGGGGTTATATTGGCTAAGCCGGCGATGCAGGTAACGCAGCGCCCGCCGCGGATTTGCCCAACGCGGCATTTCCGCATTGTGCTGCCCGAGCGCGATCGCCAGAACATCCGCGATCGAGCCTTGCTCGACCACGAAAGTGCCGTCCATGTAAATTTCGCCCAGCTTGAGCTCGGGATCGAGCAAGAGACCTAATTCGGCCGCGCGAGTGGTGAAACGGACCGCGACTGTTTTGCCGGTGCCGTCACCACAAGTAAAAGCCGTTCCACGCGAGGTCGTGACCCGAAAAGTCCCCCGCCGAATAAACCTCTTGAGCAAAAATTGAAGCAACCGGTCCATCGGCCGCCTCCACCACCAATTACAAAATCGCCCCCGGCTCTAATCGACCCGGCCCCCCGCATCTACAACACCGCAGGAGAAAATTCGTTCGGACGCCACGATTTAACCAAAGTCCGGGCCGTGCAGCAATGCCGTGTTCGCATATGCAGGGTTGCCGCAACTGCATCCCCAACGGACTGAAGCGACGAGGCTCACATTTGGCCAAATAATGCAGTATTGAGTGCGAGTCGCGGGGGATAGCGGCCCGTGGGCGGCGAATAATCGAGAGCCGAGTGGTCATGAAAGGTCGAGGTCAGATGTCCGGTCTTGGAGGGTGGATTTTATCGGTGGTGGGGGTTTTGGCGCTTCTGGGCATTGGCCCGGTATGGGCCCAGGAAAATGTCGAGGCGGGCAAGACGCCGGCACAGCTCTACGCGTCGGACTGCGCGATTTGCCATAAGTCGCCCAACGGTCTTACCAAAGCCGGGGGGCTGCTCGGCCTCCAAAGCTTCCTGCGCGAGCACTACACCGCCAGCCGCGAAACCGCGGCTGCCATCGCCCAGTATCTGCGGACGGTCGACAAGGGGCCGCCGCCGCCCTCGGAGCGTAAACGCGCCGCCACGCCCACACGCTCGACCAAGGACGAGAAGCCTAAATCCGGTGAAAAAACCGGAGAAAAGACCGGCGAGCGCCGGGGTAAGGCCGACAGCGGGAAGGCCGGCAGCGCGAAGCCTAATGACAAGAAGAAGCCGGTCGACGCCAAGCCTGCCGAACCAAAACCTGCCGAGTCAAAGCCCGCTGAATCCAAGCCGGCGCAGGGCGCCGCGCCCAAATCGTCCGAAAAACCCCCGGAAAAGCCTCCGGAGGCGAAGCCAGCCGCGACGGAATCGGCACCGGGCAAGCCCCCCGACAGCAAGCCGCCTGAAAGCAAGCCGGCGGACGGCACGCCGCCGCCGCCCGACAAACCTGCCAAGTCCGACTAGGCCGCGCCTTACTTTTCGGCTGCTTCCGCCTTCTTCTTGCCTTTGGCGGCCTTGGCGGGCGAAGATTCGGCGTCAGCTTCGGCCTTCTCGGCTGGCTCCTCGCGTTCGCGCCGTTGATCGGCCGCCTCCGGCTCGAAGAACGCGGCGGCAACATCTTCAGCCGGCGCTTCCGCTTCGTCTTCGTCGCCGGGCTCGCGCCGCACCGTCACATCCTCGCCACGCGCCAGCCGTTGGGCCTCATCTTCGCTGCGGGCCACAAGGACGATGACGTTCACTTCGACTTCCGGATGCAACGCCAGCGGCACCTTGTACTGGCCGACCGACTTGATCGGCGTATTGAGCGCGACCTGCGCGCGGTTGACCTCGGTGCCATCCGTGCTCAGCAGACCGGCGATGTCGCGAGTCGTCACCGAACCGAAAAGCTGGCCGGATTCCGACGCTTGCCGCAGCACGACGATGCTCTTGCCGTCGAGCTTGGCGGCGAGCTTGCCGGCATCACCCTTCATCTCGAGATTGCGAGTCTGCAACTCGGCCT
This sequence comes from Pseudolabrys sp., assembly GCA_049680165.1. GTDB lineage: Bacteria > Pseudomonadota > Alphaproteobacteria > Rhizobiales > Xanthobacteraceae > Pseudolabrys. The sequence continues at coordinate 6,456 of JBAUHH010000140.1, read as the reverse complement.
TCATGCCCTCGAAGCGGGTCTTGTTCTCCTTGGTCGCGCGCAGCGCCTTGCCGCGCGGCAGGAGGAAATTGCGGGCAAAGCCGTCCTTGACGCGCACCACGTCGCCCATCTGGCCGAGCTTGCCAACGCGTTCGAGTAAGATCACTTCCATTTGTCTGTCTCCATCTTCTTCGTTGTTTCGAATTCAAGAAATTCCGTTATTGCGGAGCCGGCGGCCCGCGCTTGCGCGCAAGGCGGCCGCGTATGTCGATGACGGTATCGGTAATACCCAACAGGCAGAGCGCCAGGATCGGCCAGCCGAAGACGACGACCGCGGCATAGGCGCCGCCGAGCAGGAAGATGCGGCTGTTTATGCCGCGCGAGAGCGTGTGCAGGACCGCAAAGCCGAGAATGCCGTACGCCATCAAAAGGCTTGCGGACAATGCGCCGCCCATGATGCCAAGCAGGCCGCCAAGGAAGCTCGCAACAAGCGCGGCTGCGAGCAGCGCGAGAACAGCTCGCGGAAACTGGATCGCCTTAAGGTCGGGCCACGGCCGTTGCAGCCGGCCCGAAAATTTCACGATCCGCGCGGCGAGCCAAAGATTGAGCGTGTTCGTGATCGTTGTCAGCACCGCGGCGGTCGGCGGGATTGCGATCACCAGAAAATCGATCAGCCTGCTGACGCCGGTCGCGCTTGAAGCCGGGAGCCCAGTCTGTCCCGACGCGGCGTCGTCTACGCGCATTATTTGCTCGAGCGCGCTGCGCAAACCGGCCCGGAAGCTTTCAGAATCCGTGCCGAAACTTGGAACGGCGACGAGAACGACGGCCGCGCCGAGCAGCGCGGCCCAAACGACGAGACGGCCGGGCGGATACCATTCGAGCGCGGGTGAAGTCTGCGCCGATGCAGGGCGGGCGAGCATCGTGAGATAGCCGAGCCACCATGCAGGAGCGCCGGCAGCGATAAGAAAGACGAAGAAATACAGACCGCCAAGTCCGACGGCGAGCGCAGTGGCGCCGCCGAGCGCGCCGATGAGCGCCGCCCAGTGACTCCAGCCGAGCGCCGCGATCATGATCGGCAGTGGGGCGAGATAAAACAGGAAGATCGAGAGCATCGATCCGGATACGACCGAGGCGAACAGCAACGCCGCCGCGGCGCCCGCACCAATGCCAATGAGTCCGATCTGCATCATCACGAGCTGTCCCGCTCCGTTGAGCGGTTAGAGACGGACTATTCCGCCCCAACCATCGGCACCCGGGTGACCCCGGATGCCTCGTTATATGTTCGCCTAACGTATCACGTAAGGCAGCAGGCCGAGAAAGCGCGAGCGCTTGATCGCTTGCGCCAGCTCACGCTGCTTCTTCGCCGAAACCGCGGTGATGCGGCTCGGCACGATCTTGCCGCGCTCGGAAACATAGCGCTGCAACAGCCGCACATCCTTGTAGTCGATCTTTGGCGCATTGGCGCCGGAGAACGGACAAGTCTTGCGGCGACGGAAAAACGGACGGCGGGCTCCGCCTTGTGAAGAGAATGCCATGGTCTATTCCTCCACCGCGGGTGCTGCGGCTCCGACCTCGTCGCCGCCATCTTCGCGCGGCCTGCGTTCGCTGCGCTCGCCGCGATCACGGTCACGGAAGCGTCCGCCGCCGCGGCCATCGCGATCGTCACGATCGCGGTCGGATTTGCGCATCATCGCGGAGGGGCCTTCCTCGTGCTCTTCGACGCGGATGGTCAGATAGCGCAGGACGTCTTCGTTCAGCCGCTCCTGGCGCTCGATCTCATTGATCGTGGCCGGCGTCGCAACGATGTTGAGCAACGTCATGTGCGCTTTGCGGTTCTTGCGGATGCGGAACGAGAGCGACTTGACGCCCCAGTATTCGTTCTTGGCGACCTTGCCGCCCATCTGGCCGATCACGCCGGTCAGTTGTGCGGTCAATTCTTCCACCTGCTGCGCGCTCAGGTCCTGGCGCGCGAGATAGACGTGCTCGTATAGCGGCATGAATGCCTTCCCTTTTTAAGTCCCAAACTGTCCTTGATTCCGGCGCCAAGCCCCTCGAGCCATCCAGGGAAGGCTCGAATGCTCTGAAGGTGGGAACACCGGACGCCGGACCAGAAGGTCCTACCGTTTTTGCGAGCAAAAACAGCCGTCCATTCAGCTCCCAGCCGGGATCAACGGAGCGCGCGGGTTATACGTGGGAAAGCAGGTAAAACGCAAGGCACGCGGTCAGGCCGCTTTAGGCCCCGAATTACTGCCGTTTTGCTGCAATCTGTCGGCGAGCTTGACCGCCAGGTCGACGCCCTCGCGAATCTGGAGCGCGTGTTTGGGGCTAGTATCGCTCTTTTTGCGCATGCGGTTAAGCGCTTCCAGCAGCCGGTCGAGATGGTCGGCAAAAAACTTCTGGCGAAACGCAGGATCCTGGCGCGCGCGAGCCAGGTCGTCCTCGGTTACCAATTCACCCATGAGCCCTGCCTTGCGCTGTCAGCGGCAATCTATCTGATGAGGGTTGTCGGTTCGTTACTAAGGGCTCGTTAACTTGACAGGGCGGGCAACGCGGTGTCTTTCGGCCCGCTTTTCGCCGGATATGCGAAATTGCAAAGTCCCGGGAATACCGACCCCGGCAAAAGGGTAGTGAATGGCAGTCGCATTGGTATTCCCGGGACAAGGCAGCCAGGCGGTCGGTATGGGCAAAGCTCTTGCCGCGGCTTTTGCGCCGGCGCGCCGCGTGTTCGACGAGGTGGACGAAGCGCTTGGCACGGCGCTGAGCACGATCATCTTCGAGGGACCGGCGGATGCGCTTATGCTCACCGAAAATGCCCAGCCCGCGCTTTTGACCGTATCGCTTGCTGCGATGCGCGCGCTTGAAGCCGAGGCGGGATTCGATCTCAAGCGCGACGCGAAATTCGTCGCCGGTCACTCGCTCGGAGAATATTCCGCGCTCGCCACCGCCGGCTCACTGACGGTCGCAGACGCCGCGCGGCTCGTGCGCGCGCGCGGGCGCGCAATGCAGCTCGCTGTGCCGGTCGGCACTGGCGCGATGGCGGCGTTGATCGGGCTCGATTTCGATCAGGCGGCGGCCGCCGCCGCCGAAGGGGCGCAAGGCGAAGTGTGCCAGGCCGCGAACGACAACGGCGCAGGACAGGTCGTCATCTCCGGCAACAAGGCTGCCGTCGAGCGCGCCGTCGAAATCGCCAGGACGAAAGGCGCCAAGCGCGCGATGCTCCTGCAAGTGTCCGCTCCTTTCCATTGTGCGCTTATGCAGCCGGCTGCCGACGTGATGAAGAACGAGCTTTCGAAAGTCAGCGTCAAGGCGCCAACAGTTCCGGTGGTCGCCAATGTCGAGGCGAAGCCGTTGAGCGATCCGGCCGAAATCGTGCGCGCGCTGGTCGCGCAGGTCACCGGCACGGTGCGCTGGCGCGAATCCGTCGCATTCATGGCGAACGCGGGTATCGATACATTCCTTGAAGTGGGGGCCGGCAAAGTGCTCAGCGGCCTCGTCAAGCGTATTACCGACGGCGCACGCGCAAGCGCGATCGGCACGCCGGAGGATATCGCGGCCTTCAAGACGGCACGTACTTAAAGCAGGGGAGCGACCATGTTCGACCTGACTGGCAAAACCGCTCTCGTGACCGGCGCGACCGGCGGCATCGGCGGCGCGATCGCGCGGGCCTTGCATGCGCAGGGCGCAACGATCGCGATTTCCGGAACGCGGCAGGATGTTTTGACCTCGCTCGCCGGCGAATTGGGCGAGCGCGTTCACGTGCTTCCCTGCGATCTCTCAAAAATGGATGAGGTCGAAAAGCTGGTGCCGGCCGCGGAACAGAAGATGGAGAAGCTCGATATTCTCGTCGCCAATGCGGGGGTCACGCGCGACAACCTTTTCGTGCAGTTGCGGGACGAGGAGTGGGACCAGGTCATCGCCGTCAACCTGACCGCGACGTTCCGGCTCGCGCGCGCTGCGGTGAAGGGCATGATGCGCCGCCGGTTCGGCCGCGTGATCGGCATCACCTCGGTTGTCGGCGCGACCGGCAATCCGGGGCAGGGCAATTACACGGCGGCAAAGGCCGGCATGATCGGCATGATCAAGACGGTGGCGGCCGAATATGCCAAGCGCGGGGTCACCGCCAATTGCATCGCACCCGGTTTCATCGCGACGCCCATGACCGACAAGCTCAATGAGAAGCAGCACGAGGCGATCCTCAACCGGGTTCCGGTTGGGCGGCTTGGGACGCCGGCCGACGTGGCGGCGGCGGCGGTCTATCTCGCGTCCGATGAGGCCAATTACGTCAATGGGACAACGCTGCACGTCAACGGCGGAATGGCCATGTTTTGACGGGAAATCCTTGGCATTGCGAGGGTTGGCTGGCTAAGCTTGCGCGCGCTAGTCAACGGATATTAAGTGTGGTAACCGAACTTTGGCCCGGCTGGGGCGGCCCGATGGCGGAATAGAGCCGTGATCGGAGTGCGTCTCGCCAGCGTCAACCACGACGAGGCCGTACCGCGATGGCTGTGATCGTACTCCCGGTCGCAGCCCAATCCAGAAACGCACGAGGTTGGAACGATGAGTGATATTGGCGAGCGGGTTAAGAAGATCGTCGTGGAGCACCTGGGCGTAGAGCCCGAGAAGGTGACTGATGCCGCAAGCTTCATCGACGATCTTGGCGCCGACAGTCTCGACACCGTCGAGCTCGTGATGGCTTTCGAGGAAGAATTCGGCTGCGAGATCCCCGACGATGCTGCCGAAACCATTCTCACGGTGGGCGACGCCGTCAAATTTCTCGAGAAGAACGCTAAAAGCTGACAAGCGTTGCAGCTATTCCTCTGTAGCTTTCCAACTCGTAGGCCTGCGAGCTATGCCCTCTACCGTGGCGCATAGTACGGCCGTTGTTGGCTCGGAGTTTCGGCCATGAAGCGGGTCGTCGTCACCGGCATGGGAATGCTGACGCCGCTCGGATGTGGCGTCGAGACGACATGGCAGGGCCTCATCAACGGCAAAAGCGGCGCGAAACACATCGAGCGTTTCGACGTCTCCGACCTGCCGTGCAAGATCGCCTGCATCATTCCGCGCGGCGACGGCAGCAACGGCTCCTACAATCCGGACCAATGGATGGAGCCGAAGGAGCAGCGCAAGGTCGATGAATTCATCGTGTTCGCCATGTGCGCGGCGCGTCAGGCGCTCGACGACGCCAATTGGCATCCGAAAAGCTACGACGAGCAGATCAAGACCGGCGTGTTGATAGGCTCGGGCATCGGCGGCATCGAAGGCATCGCCGATACCGCCGTCACGTTGCACGAAAAGGGGCCGCGCCGCGTTTCACCGTTCTTTATTCCCGGCCGCATCATCAATCTCGCGTCCGGCTTCGTGTCGATCGCGCACGGGCTGAAAGGCCCGAACCATTCGGTTGTCACCGCGTGCTCGACCGGCGCCCATGCGATCGGCGATGCGGCGCGCATGGTCGCGCTCGGCGATGCCGAGGTGATGGTGGCGGGCGGCGCGGAATCGCCGGTCAATCGCATCGCGGTCGCCGGTTTCTCCGCGCTGCGCGCGCTGTCGACCAATTTCAACGATCAGCCGGAGCGCGCTTCGCGTCCCTACGACAAGGCGCGCGACGGTTTTGTGATGGGCGAGGGCGCCGGCGTCGTCGTGCTGGAATCGCTCGAGCACGCGCGTGCGCGAGGCGCCAAAATTCACGCCGAACTGCTTGGCTATGGACTGTCGGGCGACGCTTACCACATTACCGCCCCTGCGCCGGACGGCGATGGCGCGCTGCGCTGCATGACGATGGCTGTCGGCCGCGCGGGTCTGTCGCCGGGCGATATCGATTACATCAACGCGCACGGCACCTCGACGCCGATCGGCGACGAAATCGAGCTTGGCGCCGTGCAGCGGCTTGCCGGCAATGCGGCAGGCCGCATCGCGATGTCTTCGACAAAGTCGTGCATTGGTCATTTGCTCGGTGCAGCCGGCGCGGTCGAAGCGATCATTTCGATTCTGGCGATGCGCGACGGCATCGCGCCGCCGACCATCAATCTCGACAATCCGTCGGTGGAGACCCCGATCGACCTGGTGCCGCATAAGGCGAAAAAGCGCGACATCGACGTGGTGCTGTCGAATTCGTTCGGATTTGGCGGAACCAACGCGTCCCTCGTCTTTCGACGCGTTGTGGACTAACGCCCGCAACCGATGGAACCGGACCCCAGCTTTCGCCATATTTGCCCCTAACCTGAAGCGCCAACTGTGCTTTGTGCGACTCTTCTCGGAGCGCAAGCAATCCGATCTGCATCGCCCAGGCAGGGCGCCAATCCGGAGCTTTTCTGACGTGACGATGGGCGAGCCGACAGCAGGAACCATGGCGTGAACTCCGGTCCGCCCAACGGCAACGGCGGGGGTCGGGGCCCGGCAGCTCCGCCGCCCGGAAATGGCGCGCCGCCGCGTCCGGGCGTGAACACGCCGCCGCAGCCGACGCGCCCTGTCGCGGGC
>JBAUHH010000139.1:0-7169 GCA_049680165.1 Pseudolabrys sp. | reverse complement strand
ACCTGGGACGACCTGACCAGGCTCGCGATCGAGACCACCGGCGAGCGCATTATCTTCCTGTCCTCGCTCGGCTCGACCGAAACCTCGCCGCTCGCGCGCGCGTGCAGGTGGGATTTAGACCGGCCGGGCCACATCGGCCTGCCCGCGCCCGGCGTCGAGCTCAAGCTGGTCCCGAACGAAGGCAAGCTGGAAGCGCGCCTGCGCGGACCCCTCATCACGCCCGGCTACTGGCGACAGGACGACCTCACCGCCGCGGCCTTCGACGAGGAAGGCTTCTACAAGCTCGGCGACGCGCTGAAATTCGTCGATCCCGACGATCCGCCGAAGGGCCTGCTGTTCGACGGCCGCATCGCGGAGGACTTCAAGCTCTCGACCGGCACATGGGTCAGCGTCGGCCCGCTGCGCGCGCGTTTCATCGATCACTTCGCGCCCTATATCCGTGACGTGGTGTTCGCCGGCGCCGACCGCGATGACATCGCGGCGCTGGTGTTTCCAGACATCGAAGCCTGCCGCAGGCTCGCGGGCCTCACCGCCGACGCGACACCGGCGCAGGTCGTCGGGCACACAGCCGTGCTGGAAAAATTCGCGGCGCTGCTCAAGACGCTGGCCGCCGAGAGCGCCGGCAGCTCGACGCGCGTGGCGCGCGCGCTTTTGATGGCGGCGCCGCCGTCGATGGACGTCGGCGAGATGACCGACAAAGGCTCGATCAACCAGCGCGCGGTGCTGGGAAGCCGTGCCGCGCTGGTGGACGAGCTTTACGCCACGCCGCTATCCTCGAACGTCATTGCCACCGGCGAAGCACAATAGCGGGAGCGCGGCGCATGGAGATCAAGGGACAGGCAGCGATTGTCACCGGCGGCGCGTCGGGCCTCGGCGCGGCGACGGCGCGCGCGCTCGCCGCCGCGGGCGCGAAAGTGGCGGTTTTCGATCTCAACGAAAAAGGCGCCACGGATGTCGCCGCCGACATCAAAGGCGTCGCGGTGGCCTGCGACGTCGCGAATGCCCAAGGCGCGAAGGCGGCGATCGAAGCCGCCAGCACCGTGCATGGCCCCGCGCGCATTCTGGTCAATTGCGCCGGCGTCGGTCCGGCCAAGCGCATCGTCAGCCGCGACGGCCCGATGCCGCTCGAGGACTACGAGAAGGTCATCCGCATCAACCTGATCGGCACCTTCAATATGCTGCGGCTCGTTGCCGCCGCCATGCAGCCCTTGCAGCCGTTCGCCGACGGCGAGCGCGGCGTGATCGTCAATACCGCTTCCGTCGCCGCTTTCGACGGCCAGATCGGCCAGGCGGCGTACTCGTCGTCGAAGGGCGGCGTCGCCGCGCTCACGCTTCCGGCCGCACGCGAGTTCGCGCAGTTCGGCGTCCGTGTCATGACGATCGCGCCCGGCATTTTCGGCACGCCGATGCTGCGCGTGCTGCCGCAGGAGGCGCAGGATTCGCTCGGCGCCTCGGTGCCGTTCCCGAAGCGGCTCGGCGAGCCGCGCGAATTCGCCGCGCTGGTGATGCATTGCATCCGCAACGGCTATCTCAACGGCGAGGTCATCCGCCTCGACGGCGCGCTGCGCATGGCGCCGCGCTGACATGCTGCACGCGTGCCTCATTCCCCGTTCATTCCCGCGCAAGCGGGAATCCAGAGCGGCAAATTCAACGGCAATGAAGGGCTGGGTCCGCGCTTTCGCGGGGACGAGCGGAATTTAAACATGGCAACTCTCACCAACACCCGCACCGTGCGCATCGAGTGGGGCGACTGCGACCCCGCCGGCATCATCTTCTATCCGCGCTACTTCGAGATCTTCGACGCCTCGACGGCGGCGCTGTTCGAACGCGCGCTCGGCATGACCAAGTTCAAGTTTCTCGTCGCGTATAAATTCGCCGGCTTCCCGGTGCTGCAAACGCATGCGCGCTTCCTCAAGCCGACGCGTTTCGGCGACGACGTGACGGTGGAAACGAGCATCGTGTTCGGCACGTCGAGCTTCGAGATCAAGCACCGCCTCAGCCTCAACGGCGAGTTCGTCGTCGAGGGCGAGGAGAAGCGCGTCTGGGTGGTGCGCGACGCGGCTGGCGGCATAAAATCGCAAGCGATCCCCGCCGAGGTGATCGCGAAGTTTCAGGCCTAGCCGATCCCTGCGGCGATACGCTTGAGGATATCAATGAGGCGCGCGCGGTCCTTGCCGATGATGCGGTCGAGATTGCGCTCGTGCCGCTGCGCGCACTTGTTGAGCGATGCGAGCGTGCGCTCGCCTTCCGCAGTCAGGCTCAGCCGGTAGGCGCGCCGGTCCTTGTCGGTGCGGCGGCGTGCAACCAGCCCGCGCCGCACCAGATCCTCCAGCACCGGCGTCATGCTGGATTTGTCGCGGCCGCTGGCGTGGGAGAGCGTGGTCTGGCTGATGCCGGGGTTGCGCCCGATCAGCGTGAGCGTGGCAAAACGTCCGGGGTTCTCGCCTATTTCCTTCGACAGATGCGAGAACGCCTCGAACGACGACTCCTGTGCCATGCGCAGGTTGAACCCGACCCATTGGTCGAGCGGACCGAATTTGATCGGTTCGCCAGCGTCTTTGCCCGTTTTCCGCGCGCTCCTGCGAGCGGCGGCCCTGCCCCGCGCCATGATCATTCCCTGCCAACACCGGCCGGCCGCCAGTATGCCACGGCCCGAGAGATAGTTTGATATCCAACGATCCACTTTACAACGCCGTCAAACTGCGCCTGAATACCGCAAAAGTTGGGAGTGAAACCAACGGACAACGAGGGAGAGAACCCATGACATTCCGTCTGAAGGCGAGCCTGTGCGCGGCCGTTTGCGCCGTGGCGCTGGCGGGAGCCGCAAGCACAGCATCCGCGCAAGACAAGACCTTCGAGCTCAAGCTGTCGCACTGGGTGCCGCCGTCGCATCCGCTGCAAAAGGCGCTGGAGGATTGGGGCGCCTCGGTTGAAAAAGATTCCGGCGGCACCATCAAGTACAAGGTCTATCCGGCGCAGCAGCTCGGCAAGGCGTTCGACCATTACGACATGGCGCGCGACGGCATCGCCGACCTGACCTACATCAATCCCGGCTATCAGCCCGGCCGCTTCCCGATCATCGGCGCCGGCGAATTGCCGTTCCTGATGACCAATGCGAAAGGCGGCTCGCAGGCGATCGACGCCTGGTATCGCAAATACGCGGCGAAGGAGATGAAGGACGTCAAATTCTGCCTCGCCTTCGTGCACGATCCGGGCGCGTTCCATTCGACCAAGAAGAAGATCATGGTGCCTTCCGACATCAAGGGCATGAAGATTCGTCCCGCGCACGCGACCATGGCGACGTTTGTCACCATGCTCGGCGGCACCAACGTGCAGGCCGCGGCGCCGGAAGTGCGTGACGTTCTGGAAAAGGGCGTGGCCGACGCGGTGACCTTCCCGTGGGGCTCGGTGCCGCTGTTCGGCATCGACAAGGTGACCAAGTATCACCTCGACATGCCGCTCTACGTCACGACGTTCGCCTTCGTCTTCAACAAGGACAAATACAACCAGATGTCCGCGTCGCAGAAGAAGGTGATCGACAACCATTGCACCAACGAGTGGGCGTTGAGGATTGCTGCGCCGTGGGCCGACTTCGAACACGCCGGCATCGCGAAGATCAAGGCGGAAGCCGGCCAGGAAGTCGATGAGCCGAGCGCCGCGCAGGTCGCGGAGTGGAAGAAAGCCGCGCAGCCGCTCGAAGCCAAGTGGGCCGAGAACGCCAAGAAGGCCGGCGTCGATCCGGCCGTGGTGATGAAGGAGCTCAAGGCCGACCTGGTGAAGTACAAGGCGGCTTACTGATCGTTTGAGTTCAAGGCCGGGGGCCAGCGGTCCGCCGATTGATTTGATCGGCGGTACCGGTAGAAGAATGACGGCGGCGGGAAGTTCTCGCCGCCGTTATTTGTAGGAGCACTGACTTGGCGGAGCGCGCATGAAACGCATCTACATGGATCGTTTCATCGATTCGATCGAATGGGTGGCGGCCTTTTTCGTCGGCATCGTCGCGCTCAATATCTTCGTCGCGGTGCTGCTGCGCAACCTGTTCACCTACTCGATCCCTGATTCCTACGACTTCGGCCGGCTGATGCTGGGCATTTTGATTTTTTGGGGCATCGCAGCGACGTCCTATCGCGGCACGCACATTACCGTCGATCTCGTGTGGGCGAATGCGTCGCCGAAATACCAGCGCGTGATCGACGTGTTCGCCACGCTTGTGCTGCTGTTCGTCGTCACGGTGCAGACCTACACGCTGTTCGACAAGGTGCGCGGCACTTACTACGACAACGTGCTCACCTTCGATCTGCGCCTGCCGACCTGGCCGTTCTTCGCGATCGCCTGGGCGGGCGACGTTTCCGCCGTGCTGCTGATCGCGATCCGCACCTGGCGGCTGATCTTCCGGCCGGAACTGATCGAAGGCGCGCCCGCGCAAAAAGAAATCAAGCCGGTCGAATGAGATGAGCACCGACGCCGTCGCCATTCTCGGTTTCGTCGCGCTGTTCGCGATGATGCTGCTGCGCGTGCCGGTCGGCATGGCGATGGGCTTGGTCGGCGTTTCCGGCTTTGCCTATCTCAACGGCGGCACGCCTGCGCTCAAGCTGGTCGGCCAGACCTCGATGCGCACGGTCACCGACTACACCTTCGGCGTGATCCCGATGTTCTTGCTGATGGGCGCATTCGTCAGCACGTCCGGTATGAGCCGCGAGCTGTTCCGCGCCGCCAACAAATTCGTCGGACATCTCCGCGGCGGGCTCGGCATCGCCACCGTCGCGGCCTGCGGCGGCTTTGCCGCGATCTGCGGATCGTCGGTTGCGACCGCCGCCACGTTCTCGACCGTCGCCTATCCGGAAATGCGGCGCTACGGCTATCCGCAAAGCTTTGCGACCGGCGTGATCGCGGCCGGCGGCACGCTCGGCGCCATGCTGCCGCCGTCAACCGTGCTCGCGGTCTACGGCATCATCACCGAGCAGGACATCGGCAAGCTGTTCATGGCCGGCATTATTCCCGGCCTGCTGGCGATCTGCATGTACGTGACCACCATCACGCTCATCGGCTGGATTCGGCCGAATTTCCTGCCGACCGGCATTCGCGTGCCCTGGAAGGAGCGCATCACCGGCCTCAAGGACATCTGGGCCCCGCTGCTGTTGTTCATCTTCGTGATCGGCGGCCTTTACGGCCTGCCGTTCCTGCCGCGCTTCACGCCCACCGAAGCCGGCGGCGTCGGCGCGTCCGGCGCCTTCATCATCGGCGTGCTGAGCGGGCGGCTCGACAAAAAAGGCATCCTCACCTCGCTGTTGCAGGCGACGCGCACCGCGGCGGCCGTGTTCACCGTGCTGATCGGCGCGCTGCTGTTCGGCTATTTCCTCACCATCACCCAGACGCCGCAGAAGGTGACGGAATTTTTGACCGCGCTCGGGCTCGGCCGTTACGGCGTGCTGGCGCTGATCATGCTGATGTATCTCCTGCTCGGCTGCCTGATGGACGCAATGGCGATGATCATCCTGACCATCCCGATCATCTTTCCCATCATCACCCATCTCGGCTTCGACCCGATCTGGTTTGGCGTCATCATCGTGATGACGGTGGAGCTCGGCCTCATCCATCCGCCCGTGGGGATGAATGTGTTCGTAATAAAAAGCGTGGTGAAGGACGTGAGTTTCGCGACCATCTTCAAGGGCGTGATCCCCTTCATCCTCACCGACCTCGTCAGGCTTATCATCCTGATTGCATTCCCGATTTTGGCGCTCTGGCTGCCCTCGCACATGTAGGGCACCGGTGCTATATTAGTTTGATATCCAACTATCTGGCGGCGGCTCGGCGATGGAACGTTCGTTCAAGAAGGAAGTGCAGGCGCTCAAGCTGGGTGACGGCGAGACCTTCCACGGCGAAGGCATCCTCGCGGTCACCAAGGCGCTGCTGCAATCCGGCGTCTCTTACGTCGGCGGCTATCAGGGCGCGCCGGTCTCCCATCTGCTCGACGTGCTGGTCGACGCCGAGGACATCATGTCCGACCTCGGCGTGCATCTGGAGACATGCTCGAACGAAGCCTCCGCCGCCGCCATGCTCGGCGCCTCGATCAACTATCCGCTGCGCGGCGCGGTGACCTGGAAATCGATCGTCGGCACCAACGTCGCCGCCGACGCGCTCTCCAACCTTTCCTCGCCCGGCGTGGTCGGCGGAGCGATGATCATACTCGGCGAGGACTACGGCGAAGGCGCAAGCGTCATCCAGGAACGCTCTTATGCCTACGCGCTGAAGTCGTCGATGTGGCTGCTCGACCCGCGCCCCGATCTGCCGTCGATCGTGCGCACGGTGGAGAAAGGCTTCGAGCTCTCCGAAGCGAGCCACGCGCCGGTGATGCTCGAATTGCGCATCCGCGCCTGCCACGCCACCGGCGAATTCGCCGCCAAGACCAACCGCAAGGGCATCGTCTCCGGCATCGACAAGCTCGCCGGCCCGCCGCGTTTCGAATACGGCCGGCTCGCGCATCCGCCAGTGATCTTCACGCAGGAAAAACTGAAAATCGAAGAGCGCATGCCGGCGGCGCGCGCCTTCATCCGCGAGCACAAGCTCAACGAACTGATCGACGGCGATCTCAAGGACGTCGGCATCATCGTGATGGGCGGGCTTACCAACAGCGTGCTGCGCGCGCTCGAACGTCTTGATCTTGCCGACGTGTTCGGCATCTCGCGCGTGCCGGTGCTGGTGCTCAACGTGGTCTATCCGCTGGTGCCGGAAGAGATCCGCGAGTTCTGCGCGTCAAAGCGCGCGGTGCTGGTGGTGGAAGAGGGCAATCCCGACTACATCGAGCAGGCGGTCAACGTCGAGCTGCGACGCGCCGACATCCAGACCAAAGTGTTCGGCAAGGGCGCGCTGCCGCAGGCAGGCGAATATGCCTCCGATGTGTTGCTCAACGGGCTTGCAACATTCTTCACGGAGGCGCGCCCGCGCGGCCTCGACGCCGACGCCATCGCCGCGAAAGCGCGCGGCCTTGTCGCGCACAAGGCGAAAGCAGCCGCAGCACTCGGTCCCCTGCCCCCGCGCCCGCCGGCGTTCTGCACTGGCTGTCCGGAGCGTCCGGTATTCTCCGCCATCAAGCTGATGCAGCGCGAACTGGGGCCGACGCATATCAGCGCCGACATCGGCTGCCATTCGTTCGCGACCTTCGCGCCGTT
>JBAUHH010000138.1:0-5516 GCA_049680165.1 Pseudolabrys sp. | reverse complement strand
CACTGCGGCCAGGCGATAGCGAATCGTCATGGGAGCCTCCTTTGGGGGTTCGGAGGTTGAACGGTCGAGACGGTCCGCGGGTTGCATGAATTCGGTGGGTAAACCCGCCGGACACGGTATTCGGCTGTGGATTACCGGGACAGGGAAAGCGGGCACCACCCGAAGTGGCATTTTACGGCCTATTATCGCCTTGCTCGAAAGCGGCTGGCTGTCGCATGTGGCCGCTGAGCTTGAGATCGCCGCGACAACGGCAAACGCGCTCTTGGGTCGGGCATTCCTCCCACAAACTTAAAGCCCCGCTTCGGCGGGGCCTTTTTTGGCGACAGACGGAAAGCGAGCGCGATCAGTTCGTCACCTTGCGCGGCAGCGGGTAGTCGTCGCTTTCGTAAAGCTGACGGATACCGTTGCCGTCGAAGCGCTTCTCGTCGACCTCGAGATAAGCGCCGAGCAACAGTTCAGGCGGCAATTCCTCAATAGCAAAACGAATGGCTTCGGCAGCGGTCTGAAAACGCTTGTAGCCAATAGGACGCCGGCTTTTACGGCTCCGGCTCGGAAACAGCTCCGAGGGAGCGCGGTAATTGATCATCGACATAACTCCGAAACTCCTGACACCTAATATGGGACCGCGGAGGCTGAAAATCCAGCCGTGGCCGCGGTTTCCCAACAGTGCCGCGGAGCACGGTAAACGCGAACCAGCGTCGCAGCCTTAGGTGACGTGCGGCGGACCGTCGAGCAATGTGAGCTTGGCGCTGAGCGTGGCGATGCGGCGTTCGGCTTCGGCGGCGGTCAACGACGGGCTGAACGCTTCCGGCTCGTAGGCGTCATGCGCCAAAGCCTTGAGCCGCTCGGCTTGCCCCGCCGTCATCCGCTCATGGGCGCCTGATGCTTCACCCTTGGGCATCCGTTTTCTCCGCGTAATTTGAATCACTTGCGGGCGGCACAAGGAGTCAATGCGCGCCCCGCAGGTCGGTTCCCGGCACAGGCACAGTGTGACTCAGACTCAACACCGGCGGCGGACTTGCAGGCCGGATTCAAGTTTTGAGTGCGGCGCGAGTCCGGCTGCGATACGCCAGTGAAGAATCTGATTCGTCGACAAGGGGAAATGGATGATTCTCGAAACGCTTTTTGCGTTGTCGTTAGTCGTCAAAACATCGCTTGATCCCGGTGCCCCATCGGTCTCCGGACCCAACACGGAATTATCGGACCGGCAGAAGAACGCCGCCCTGCTGCCGCTGATACAGCAGGCGACCGAGTGCATCGTGCGCAAGGCCGCCGCCGATCCGCGCTTCAGCGACAGCCTGCGGCCGGGCGAAATGAACGACCTGATTGTCGACTCGATCTCGGCCTGCAGCAAGCCGGTGCGCGCAATGATCGACACGCACGACCGCATGTATGGCTACGGCTCGGGCGAGGCTTTTCTGCTCGGGCCTTACCTCGACGTGCTGCCGGCCGCTGTCGCCAAGCAGAGCAAACTGAAACCGGCGTCGCGTTAGCTGCACGCAATAAAAATGGCTCCGTCGAGGAGCCATTTTCACGTCCAATAATCGCGACGTTCAGTCGCAGCGTTGAGATTTACGGACGACCACGCTGCCGTCCGGCCGACGATCGCGCACGGTGACCGTGCGGCAATCGTGGTGATGGTGATGATGGTAGTGATGATCGTAGTGATGATCGTTATCACGCACGGTCACGCCATTGGGGCTAACCGTCACGCTATCGGCAACCGCCATTGTCGGCAGCGCCAAGCAGCCCGCCAGCCCAGCAATCAAAGCAAGCTTCCTCATCGAGATCTCCTATGCACACAAGCGCGCGTTGCGCGCGCCTTGCACCAAAACGCCCTGAGAGGAAATTTTGTTCCGGCGTCAGCGCGCGGCGGCGAGGGCCGGCCGCAGGACAAGCGTGATCGGCAGGGTTAACAAAACCATCCCCGCGACCACGATCAGCGCCGTCGGCACGCCAACCGCGTCGCCGAGCAAACCGTAAATCGCCGGCGACACCGCGCCCGCGCCGATCGTGCCGGTGTAGAAAATGCCGAACGCGCGCGTGCGTTTCTCCGGCTCGACCAATTCCGGCACCGAGCCGTAAAGCACCGACGACGTGCCGTTGAGCGCGATGCCGACGACCGGCAGCAAAATGAGCGCGGCTTCGAGCGGCAGCGGCAGCAGCGCCGCAATGCCCGCCGCCGTCACCGCCTCGGTCAGCCAAACGGTTGCGACCGTGCCGATGCGCGCGCCGATGAAAGCGCAGACAAGCTTGCCGGCCGCCCCGCCCGCGAACACCAGCGTCAGCGAGAGACCGACGGTCGGCAGGCTGGCGCCTTTCGCGGTCAAGACGAACGGCAGGAAGGTGAGAAACGCCATGCGCGTTGCGCTGTCGAGAACGCCGACCGACAGCAGCAGCGGAAATCCGTAGCGCCGGTCCGTGGCCCGCGCGCCGGACTTATCGCTCTTGCTCGCCGCGGCTGTCCCTGCGGACTGGCGCGGCATCGCCACGAAGATCACCGTCGCCGCCAGCACGCCTAAGCCGCCAAGCAAAGCCAGCGCCTCGCGCCACGGCAGCACGACCAGCAGCAGCGAGGCTGCCGCCGGCACCGTCATCTTTCCGATGTCGCCGGCAAAATTGTAGGTACCCAGCGCCTTACGCGATCGCGCGCCGGAAAATGCGTGCGCGATCAGTGACGACGCCAGTGGATGCTGCGTGCTGGCGCCGAGTCCGCCGATGAACAACGCGACGACCAGCATGGCGACGCCGCTGCTGGCGCCGGCGATGCAATAGCCGAGCCCGGCAACCGCGGTGCCGATCGCAAGCACCAGCGGCGCGCCGACCCGTTCGGCCAGATAGCCCATCGGAATCTGGAAACCGGCGAGCGTGCCGGAAAATACGGTCTTCATCAGGCCGAGCGCGGCGTAGCCGAGCGCGAACTCGTGCTGCCACACCGGCAGCATGACGTAGATCAGATCGGTATAGCCGTCGTGCAGCGCATGCGCGCCGCAAGCGACGCCGAGCGCGCGGCGCTCGTCGCGTTGCACGGCGGTCGCGGCATCGGTGGCGGCCGATGTGGTCATGCTTTGCCCGGCCGGCGCTCGATGAATGTCGTGCTCAGGAAAGAAATCACGCGCTCGCCGTTCTGGTTGCTGCCGGTCGTCAGGATCGTCAGCAGGCCAAGCTTCGGCCGGCTGTTCGAGACCCGAGTCTCGACCACTTCGGTGCTGTAGTCGATGGTGTCGTTGACGTAAACCGGCTTGAGCCACTTGAGGTCGCGGAAGCCGAGCGCCGGGCCGATGGTCGCGACCGCCTCGCCGCGCGCCACCGCGGCCTCGTCCGTGCGGCGGCGGTAATCGACCATCAGCCGCATCCAGACCAAGGCGGTGTGCCAGCCCGAAGCGCAGAGCGCGCCGAAATGCGAACGCGCGGCTTCTTCCTCGTCGACGTGAAAGCGTTGCGGATCGAATCGCCGCGCGAAAGCCTTGATCTCGTCGGCGCCGAAGGTATGCCGGCCGATCTCATACCGATCGCCGACTTTGATGTCATCGAAAAATTTCATCGCGCCGCACCCGGCTGGCGGCGGCCGAGCAGTTGCGTCGACCTCAACGTCATCAGGCAGGTGCCGGTCTCGTCGAGCACCTCGAACAGCATTTTGGCGAGGCCCATCTCCGGGCGACTCTTGGACTCGCGCGCTTCCAGAACCGTAGTGCGCACGCGGATCTGCATGTTCGGCCGCAGTGGCGCGAGCCAGCGAACTTCGTCGACGCCGGGCGCACCCATCGAGCTCGAGTCGAGCAGATAACCGTCGCAAAGCATGCGCATCATCAGGCAGCATATGTGCCAGCCGGATGCGCCAAGCCCGCCGAGCAAGGTCGCACGCGCGGCCGTCTCGTCGAGATGCATCGGCTGCGGATCGAACTCGCTGGCGAACGCGACGATCTCCTCGCGCGTCACCAGCCGCGGGCCGAATTCGGTCACCGCGCCTTGCTTAAAATCTTCCCAGTAAATCTTCGGATTACTCATGCGGCGTCATCGTCCGCGCAAGCGGACGATCCGGTAAACACAGTCACAGATATTGTAACGAAAGCTTGCGAGTACTGGATGCCCCGCTTTCGCGGGGCATGACACGCGTTTTGCATGGCTCAGGTCGCAAAGCGGAAATGCATCACGTCGCCGTCGGCCAAGACGTAGTCCTTGCCTTCCAGCCGCATCTTGCCGGCGTCGCGCGCGGCGGCTTCGCCGCCGAGCGAAACATAGTCGTCATAGGCAATGGTTTCGGCGCGGATGAAGCCGCGCTCGAAGTCCGAATGGATCACGCCCGCCGCCTGCGGCGCCTTGGTGCCTTGCGTGATGGTCCAGGCGCGCGACTCCTTCGGGCCGGCGGTGAAATAGGTCACCAGATGCAAGAGCCCGTATCCGGCGCGGATCAGCCGATCGAGGCCCGTTTCCTTCAATCCGACCGCCTCGAGATAATCGGCGCGCTCGTTCGCCGGCAGCATGGCGATCTCGGATTCGATCTTGGCCGAAATCACCACCGCGACCGCGCCCTCTTCCGTGGCGCGCGCCTCGACCTTGCGGGAGAAGTCGTTGCCGGTAGCGGCCGACGCCTCCTCGACATTGCAGGCGTAGAGCACTGGCGCGGATGTGAGCATGCCGAGCGAGTGAAACAGCTTCTCTTCCTCCGGCTTGCGCTCGACCAGGCGCGCGGGCTTGCCCTCGCGCAGCAGCTCCAGCGAGCGATTGATAAGGCCGAGCGTCTCCCTGGCTTCCTTGTCGTTGCCCTTGGCCTTTTTCTCGAGCGCGTCCACGCGCTTTTCCAGGCTGTCGAGGTCCGCCAGCATCAGCTCGGTTTCGATGGTCTCGATGTCGGCGACCGGATCGATCTTGCCTTCGACGTGGGTGACGTCGCTATCCTAGAAGCAGCGCACCACATGGACGATGGCGTCTACCTCGCGGATGGTGGCGAGAAACTGGTTGCCGAGCCCCTCGCCCTTCGACGCTCCGCGCACCAGACCGGCGATATCGACGAAAGTAATGCGGGTCGGAATGATCTCCGCCGATTTGCCCAGTACCGCGAGCTTTTCCAGCCGCGGGTCCGGCACGGCGATCTCGCCGACGTTCGGCTCGATGGTGCAGAACGGATAATTGGCCGCCTGCGCCGCCGCGGTCTGCGTCAGCGCATTGAAGAGCGTCGACTTGCCGACATTCGGCAGGCCGACGATGCCGCATTTGAATCCCATGAAATTATCCGCGCCTTGTTATTCGGAGTCTTCCAGCTCCTCGCCCCCGCCGAAGCCTTTGGCGGCCATGGCGAGATGCACCTTGTTCTGAAACGTCGAATCCTTACCCTCGATCAGCAACGCCGCGTTGTCGGCAACGATATCGCACAGCGCCTCGACCCACGGCCGTTCGCTTTTGTCGAAATTCTGCAACACATAAGGCTCCACAAGGTCCTTGTCGCCGGGGTGTCCGATGCCGAGGCGGACCCGCTTGTAGTCATTGCCGACATGGGCGGAGACCGAACGCAGACC
>JBAUHH010000137.1:0-2949 GCA_049680165.1 Pseudolabrys sp. | reverse complement strand
GGATCGGAGAACCATTTCAGCTTGCCGATATCGAGTCCGCGGTCTTTGCTCTTGGAGCGCGCGCAAACCGCGACAACCTCGATGCGCCGCCCGCAACGCGCGGCCAGCTCATCGCGCTGCTGCGCGACCTGGGCGACCAGCGCTGAGCCGACCGTGCCCAGTCCGGCGACACCCACTTTCAGGGCTGCGGCCATCGAATTATCCCCGAACGGTGGAATTAACGCCGCGTGGCGAGAGGAACGACGTTGTGCAACTTTTCCGGGCCGGTTTCAAGGAAACGGCGCACGTTGCGCGCGGCCTGGCGGATGCGCTGCTCGTTTTCCACGAGCGCGATGCGTACAAAGCCTTCGCCGTATTCGCCGAAGCCGATGCCGGGCGAAACCGCGAGCTCGGCCTTCTCGACCAGAAGCGTTGCGAATTCGATCGAGCCTAAGCTCTTGAACGGATCCGGGATCGGTGCCCAGGCGAACATCGAGGCCGGCGGCGGCGGCACCGGAAAACCGGCGCGGCCGAAGCTCTCCACCAGCACGTCGCGGCGGCGCTTGTACGTCTCGCGCATTTCCTTGATGCAATCGTCCGGCCCGTTGAGCGCGGCGGTCGCCGCCACCTGGACCGGCGTGAACGCGCCGTAGTCGAGATAGGATTTCACGCGCGCCAGCGCGGCGATGATGCGCTCGTTGCCAACCGCAAAGCCGATACGCCAGCCCGGCATCGAAAAGGTCTTCGACATCGAGGTGAACTCGACCGCGATATCCATCGCGCCCGGCACCTGCAACAGCGACGGCGGCGGATTGTCGTCGAAATAGACTTCGGCGTAAGCGAGATCGGACAGCACCAGGATGTTGTGCTTCTTCGCGAAGGCGACGAGATCCTTGTAGAAGTCGAGGCTTGCGACGTAGGCGGTCGGATTGGCCGGATAGCAGACGACGACCGCGATCGGCTTGGGGATCGAATGTTCGATCGCGCGCTCGAGCGTGCGGAAGAAATCCGGCGTCGGCTCCGACGGCACCGAGCGGATCGCGCCGCCCGCCATCAGGAAGCCGAAGGCGTGGATCGGATAGCTCGGATTGGGCACGAGCACGACGTCGCCCGGCGCGGTGATGGCCTGCGCGACGTTGGCGAAGCCTTCCTTGGAGCCAAGCGTCGAGACGACCTGCGTGTCGGGATTGAGCTTCACGCCGAAGCGGCGGCCGTAGTACGCCGCCTGCGCGCGGCGCAAGCCGGCGATGCCGCGCGAGGCGGAGTAGCGGTCGGTGCGCGGCTTGCCCAGCGTCTCCTTCATCTTCTCGATGACATGCGCCGGCGCCGGCAGATCCGGATTGCCCATGCCGAGGTCGATGATGTCGGCGCCCGCATTGCGCGCGCGAGCCTTGGCCCGGTTCACCTCTTCGAACACGTACGGCGGCAAACGGCGGATGCGGTGAAAGTCTTCCATCGGTCTTACAACCTATTGACCTGCCACTGTCCTCTCAGCCGCAGGCGGTATTACCCCGGCTGGCTTTTATCACGGGTTGGTCTTCGCGCCAGCGGCCTGCCCGGCAACGTTCGGATTGGATGGTTTCTTTTTTGCCGCCGCTTTCGGCTTCGCAGCGGGTTTGGCGGCCACTTTGGAAGCGTCGGCGTTGAGGCTTTCCTGCCGGTCGCGCAGCTTGTTCAGGTCCTCTTGCAGCTTGGTCTGCTGCGCCTCGTCCAGGGCCGGCACCGGCCGTGCTGGCGGCATGTCGTGGACGGCGGGATATTGGTACTGGGTCGATGGCTTCGCCGGGGTGTCGGCCGGAAGACCGCCCATTTCCGGCGACAAATGCTCGACCATGCCCGCCGACGTGCAGCCCGCGAGCAGGCAGGCGCCGAACAGCGCCAAAAACGCAGCCACCAAATACTGACCCGGGCGCATGAGCATCCGAAAAATCCGTCCAGCGGTGAAACCGCTTTAGACTCAATGAATTATACCACGGGTGCGGTAGCCACCCAATGTGACGAGAGCAAGGTGGTTAAAGTCCCGGCAAGCTTTCGTTTTGACGGGCGAAACCATGCACACAATCGCGACTTGCGGGCGGCGGGGGTCCACGCCATTTCTCAAGGTGGGGAACGCCTGACGTATGGATAAGCTTACCGACCAGCCGACGAAAATCGCGGACGTCGACATCGAGGCGTTTTCGCGCAATCTCGCGCGCCTGGTCGAGGAAAGCGGCAAGGCGCTCGCCGCCTATATGAAGCCGCGCGAGGAAGGCAAGATCAAAAACGATCTCGCCAACGACGTCACCGATATCGTCAAGACCGTCGGCCAGGTTGCGGAATACTGGCTCTCCGATCCGAAACGCGCGGTCGAATTACAGGCGAGCCTCGGCCGCGCCTATCTCGATCTGTGGGCCGGCACGGTCAAGCGCATGGCCGGCGAAGAAGCACCGCCATCGGTCAAGCCGGACAGCAAGGACCGCCGCTTCGCCGATCCGGAATGGTCGTCGAACCAGTTCTTCAATTTCCTGAAAGAGGCCTATCTGCTCACCTCGCACTGGGCGGACAGGCTGGTGCGCGATGCGTCCGGCATCGATCCCCACACGCGGCAGAAGGCGGAGTTCTACGTCAAGCAGATCGCCAACGCGATCTCGCCATCGAATTTCGTTTTGACCAATCCGGAATTGCTGCGCGAAACGTTCGCGTCGAACGCCGACAACCTCGTGCGCGGCATGCACATGCTCACCGAGGACATCAAGGCCGGCCAGGGCAATCTGAAGATCCGCCAGTCGGACGCGGCGTTCGAGGTCGGGCGCAATCTCGCGCTCTCGCCCGGCAAGGTGATCTACCAGAACGATTTGACGCAGTTGATCCAGTATGAGCCGACGACGGCGAAGGTGCACAAGCACCCGCTGCTGATCGTGCCGCCGTGGATCAACAAGTTCTACATTCTCGACCTCGCGCCGGACAAATCCTACATCAAGTGGTGCGTCG
>JBAUHH010000136.1:0-3670 GCA_049680165.1 Pseudolabrys sp. | reverse complement strand
CTGCGACACCATGAAGAAGGCGCGCGCCTTTCTCGACAAGAAAGGCGTCGATTACGCTTTCCACGATTACAAGACCGCCGGCATCGAGCGTGGCAAGCTCGAAGGCTGGGCGAAGAAAGCCGGTTGGGAAACGCTGCTCAACCGGGCAGGGACCACGTTCAGGAAATTGCCCGAGAAGGAAAAAGAAAACGTCACCGAGAAAAAGGCGATCGCGCTGATGCTGGCGCAGCCCTCGATGATCAAGCGCCCGGTGCTGGAATTAGGCGGCGGCAAGATTCTGGTTGGCTTCAAGCCTGAGGACTACGCCAAAGCGCTCTGAATTAGCGCCAAATTCTGCCGATTCGGCCCGTATGCGGGCGGAACGTTCCATCGGCGCAAGGCGTTTTCCGTCAAACCGGAGAACGCCGCTTGTTCCTGCGCCCCTTTGAGACGAGCGCGCCGCGCACCGCCGCCAGCATCCATCTGGGCAGCGTGGTGGTCGTCTGCATTCTTGCTGCGCTGTCGATGCCTGGATTGCCGATGGCAAACGGCGCGTCGTCGCCGAAGCTCGTCAGAGTGATTGGCGCGCCGGAAACGAACAAGCCCTGCGGCAATCAGACCTGGCCTTACATCGAGGAACGGTGTCTGACCCAGGCGTCAGCGCCGAACGCGCCGACGCGGTCCGCACAAACGCCGCAGCCGCAGCCGCAAGCCGCGAGCGCCGCGTCAACATCCGGCGCCGGCAATCCATCGGCCGAGTTGTCGCCGCTGACGGCGGTCAACGGCCCGGTGGTGCCGGGGAAAGCCGCATCGCGCGATACCGACAGCCGCTCCACGACCGCTGATGCCGGCGCGGCCCACGCCGCCACGACCGGGATAGCGTCCGCTGAAGATGAGCAGCAGCTTCCGGTGCAGCCCGAACCGCCGCGCAAACGCCACCGGCATCACGGCTTCTTTTTCGGATTCAGATTCTAGAGTTGCCGCACTAGTTCTTTCCCGCGTCGGCCAGGCTCTCGCGCTCGATCGCTCGAAACAAGGTCGGAAAGTCGCGCGCCGCCGCCTGCTCGATCAGGAATTGCGGCACCTCGAAGGCGGGTGAAAACACGGCGTCGTAGCGAAGCCGCGTTGCTTTGCCGTTCGCAAGGGGTTCGAGCCGCCATTCGCCTTCCGAAATGCGCATGTCGCCATCGATACGCTTGAATGCCATGCGGCGGCGCGGCTCGAAATCATTGCGCATGACAGAGTGAATGCGCGGCAGCAGCATCACATTGAGGAGCGTCTCGCGGATTTCCCAGCGCCCGGCCGGATCGCGGTCGACGACGCGGCAGCTTTCCATGTTGGGCACGATCTGCGGCGCGCGGCTGCAATCGACGATCACGCCCCATACGATTGCCGGCGCCGCCTCGATATCGATGAAGGCGCGCACATGCATGGCGTCGCGCGTCATGTCGCGTTCGATCTGCACAGTGGGTTCGGCGCCTTGCGCGCCGGTGCAATACGCCGCGAGAAACGTGGCGGCCGCGAGCGTTCTGCCGGCAAAGCTGCGGCGACTCGCGCGCATCAGCCCTTCGCCGCTTTTTCCACTTCCGCGACGTCGATCTTGACCATCTGCATCATGGCCTCCATCGCGCGCGCGGCTTTGCCTGCGTCCGCATCGTTGAGCAACTCGACCAGCCGGCGCGGCACAATCTGCCACGAAAGGCCGTATTTGTCCTTGAGCCAACTGCACTGCACGGGCTCGCCGCCCTCGGTGAGCGCGGTCCAGTATTTGTCGACCTCGGCCTGGTCCTTGCAATCGACCGACAGCGAAACTGCCTCGTTGAATTTGTGTTGTGGCCCGCCGTTTAGCGCCTGGAACGATTGGCCGTCGAGCGTGAAGGATACGAGCAAGACTGAGCCTTTCGGCCCCGGCCCCGCATCACCCCAGCGCAAGATTCGGTCGATCTTCGAATTGGGGAAAATCGACACGTAAAAATTTGCGGCTTCCTCGGCCTTGCCGTCGAACCACAGGCAGGGACTTATTTTTTGCATGAATTCTGTTCCTCGTCGGTGGCGGACGGTCGGCGACATTCATGTCAGGATCATGTCAGGCCGGCGAGGGCGGGGCTTGCGTAGAGGTTGCCGCCAAACAATACGGGATGCGGTGCGTTATCCAGCGGCGAGGTGTTGGCCATGAAAAGCTACAAGAAACGCGATTTTCCCGTCTCGGACATCCGCCGTTTTATCGAGCCGGGACCGATCGTGCTGGTGAGCTCGGCCTGGAAGGGTGAGCGCAATATCATGACCATGGGCTGGCACACGGTGCTGGAATTCTCGCCTTCGCTGATCGGCTGCATGATCTCGAGCGGCAATCATAGCCACGACCTGATCCGCCAGGCGAAGGAATGCGTGATCAACGTGCCGACCGTCGATATCGCCCGCACGGTCGTCGGCATCGGCAACTGCTCGGGCGCATCCGTGGACAAGTTCAAGAAGTTCAAGCTTACGGCGGTCGACGCGGAAGAGGTCGGCGCGCCGCTGATCAAGGAGTGTTACGCCAACCTCGAGTGCAAGCTTTACGACGGCAGCATGCGCGACAAATTCAGTTTCTTCGTCTTTGAGGTCGTGAAGGCCCACGCGCCTGTGGCGCCGAAATACCCGAAGACCATCCACTACCGCGGCGACGGCATGTTCATGGTCGCCGGCCGTTCGCTCAATCTACGCCGCAGTTTCAGGTCGGAGATGCTATGAAGCGCCGCTCACGGTCTGCTAGATACGCGCGATGAAGCGATGGCAAGTCATCATCGTCGGCGGCGGACCGGTCGGCGCGGCGCTCGCGCTCGATCTCGGTTTGCGCGGCGTCTCCAGCGTTGTCGTCGAGAGCCGCACCAGCCTTGCCAACATCCCGAAGGGGCAGGGCCTGACACAGCGCACGCTCGAGCATTTTTATTTCTGGGGGCTCGACGAGGAGTTGCGCGCGGCGCGCCTGATGCCGTGCGGCTATCCGATCGGCGAGATCACCGCCTACGGCAACCTCGCGAGCGAATATTGGCATGCGCCGGCCGGCCGCGAAGTGGTGGGCGATTTCTTCTTCCGCCAGCAGGAGCGCCTGCCGCAATACCGCATGGAGACGGTGCTCCGGCGAAAATTGGCAAGCCTGTCCAATGTCGAGTTGCGTCTTGGCGTCACCGCGACTGAGGTGGGCCAATCCAAAGACGGGGTACGCGCCACCGTCACCGACGAGCGCGGGAGCACCGAAACGCTCGAAGCCGACTATCTCGTCGGCTGCGACGGCGGCCATTCGCTGGTGCGCGAGGCGGCCGGCATCGCACGCAGCGGTACCGACTTTGACCAGCTGATGGCGCTCGTTGTGCTGCGCTCGCGCGAGCTGCACGAGAGGCTCAAGCGCTTTCCCGAGCGCTCGACCTATCGCGTGATGCATCCGGACCTGCACGGCTACTGGAAATTTTTCGGCCGGGTCGATGTAGGCGAATGTTTTTTCTTTCACGCGCCGGTACCGCTTGAGGCGCGGCGCAAGGATTTCGATATCAGCAACCTGCTGTTCGACGCCGCGGGATTTTCCTTCGCCTTCGAGGACGAACACGCCGGCTTCTGGGAACTGCGCAACGCCGTTGCTGCTGCATATCAGAACGGCCGTATCTTCATTGCCGGCGATGCCGCGCACAGCCATCCGCCTTATGGCGGCTACGGC
>JBAUHH010000135.1:0-6453 GCA_049680165.1 Pseudolabrys sp. | reverse complement strand
GACGATCCCTCGACCATCTCGCCGATGGTGATTTCCGGCACGCACGCGCTCGACATCTGCATGTGGTGCCTCGACGGCAAAACGGCGGTCGAGTGCTACGCGCGCTCGGTCGACAAGGTGCTAGGGCCGCAATACAAGGGCATCGACGGCACCGCCGGCATGATCAATTTCTCCGACGGCACCATCTACAACGTCTGTATGACATGGGCCTTGCCGGTAACGTGGCCTGCGGCGGTCTATTCGCTTGAGGTCGGTATCGTCGGCACCACCGGCGTGCTCACCATCGACGACACGCATCGCGACATCGTGCTGGCGGTGTCGAAGCCGCAGTCGGAAGGCTACAACCCCGACGCCACGCGGCTCGTCGATTTCATGGGCAGCTATCCGCCCGGCGACATGGCGCTCGGCGAACTGCGCGGGCCGATGGCGGAAGAAACCGTGTCGTGGCTCAATCGTGTCGCGCTCGGCCTGCCGACGGCGGCGGCCACCGTCGAGGAAGCGCACCGCAACCTGATGCTGACCAAGGCGCTCGACCTTTCCGCCAAACGCAAGCAGCCGGTGAAGCTGCCGCTCGATCCGGCCGAACTCGCGGCGTAACAGCCAAAAGAAAAACCCCGGGGCGTTACACCCCGGGGAAAGCTCAAACGGTCAAACGCCGGCAGCTAGTTGTGCGGATGGGCCTTGTGCTTCCGCCCCGCCACATGCGCCGCCGCGTGCCAGTGTTCGTGAGATGACGATGATCCGATCTGGCAGACGGTGTTATGCTGGAGCCGCGGATTATTGGTCGCGGAGGTATCGATCGCGAAGGTAGCGATCGTTGCATTTCCCGGCGGGGTATAGCCCGGGCCGCAGGTCGAGTTGTTCTTGATCGTGTCGAAGTCGCCCTGATCGGCGATCCCGGCCTGATAGCCTTGCGTCGGACTGTTGCCGGTCGTGTTGTTCAGCTCGTTGTTGACCAGAACATTGCCGTCCGCGGTGTTCTTCGTAGGCGTCGACAGCGGATTGCAGGAGGCGTCGAGGTTGGTGAACCAGACGCCGACGTCGTTGTTCAGGCCGATATTGTTGTCGACGTCGGTGTTCACCGTCGCATTGCCGCCGTAGCAAGGGCCGCCGACCACGAGGATGCCGCCGCTCGCCGCCAGATTCGCGCCGGTGTACGAATTGCCCGACACAAAATTGCCCTTGATGTTGGTGTTGGCGCCGAAGCCGGCCTGGATGCCGTTCTGGGCGATGAAGTTTACCGGGCCGAGGCCGATCACGGTATTCCGCTCGATGTCGGTCGTGCCCGAATTTCCGTTCACGACGATGCCGCCCTTCTGATAATTCGAGACGATATTGCCCTTGATATCGCCGCGGGACGTGGCACCGAACGCAAAATAAATCCCGACACCGTGCTGCGTGCCGTTGAACGGCTTCTCGCCGATGTCGGAAATATTCGACACCGTAATGTCGACGTCGGCGCCGTTGTTGACGATGCCGTAATAGTTGGCGCCATGAACGTTCGCGAGGGTCACGTTGCCGTGGCCGCTTGAGTAGTAGATGCCGATATTGCAGCCGGTCGCGTCGACGTCGCCACTCACCGTCCCGTGCGGATTGATCATGGCGGCGGTCAGATTGATGCTGTCGCGGATGAAGCCGGTCGGCGTGCAGGCCGCTTCGGCAACCGGCGCACACATGATCAAGCCAAGTGCGCAAACCGGCAGTGTCAGACGTGAAGACATGTTACGCATTGTTCGCTCCCACTGATTTTGATTTTGGTTCTTAGTCTTCTGAAATTCGCCGCCCGTTGTCGTTGCAACGGGCCGTAGTCTTCAAAATTCCGGACGGACGTGGCCGCCGGCTTGGCCGGCTAACGGCATTCCCCGCCCGAGCGATCTATTTTGCGCAATCGCCGCGGGCAAAAGCAAGCCACCGGCGCAGCCTAAAACCTGTGCCGTAACAGGACGATGACAGATTGAATAAAGGCCGTGCTTGAAAACCAGGCCCAAAGGGCCCTTGGGAACAGCGTTTTCAGCGTGTCCTGAGTGCGGCGATGCCCAAGTCGGCAGCCAGCTTGTCAAGCTGCACCAGTAATTCCGGCGCCAGCGCGAGGCCGTTTTGCAGGCGGTCGGCGCGGCGGGCAGCGCGTTGCTCGCCCGGGAGGCGG
Organism: Pseudolabrys sp.; assembly: GCA_049680165.1. Taxonomy (GTDB): domain Bacteria; phylum Pseudomonadota; class Alphaproteobacteria; order Rhizobiales; family Xanthobacteraceae; genus Pseudolabrys. Next base: position 4,307 of record JBAUHH010000135.1, on the reverse strand, counting down.
ACGCTCTCCCCCGGCAGCGGCTTGGTGTCACGCAATGAGCGGATGTGGCGATCGACCTCGGCCTTGAAGTGGTCGAGCGGCTGGAAGCGCGCCGGATCGAGCGCCATCACGAATTGCCCGGTGTTGGTGACGCGGTCCGGCTCGGCGTTGAAGTCGACGCAATCGCGGCCGAACAGCGCGCCGTTGAGCGTGCCGGCGAGCATCCCGAACATCAGCGCGAGGCCCGCGCCCTTGTATCCGGCCATCGGCAGCAGCAGCGCCTCGGCGCTCTTGTGCGGATCGGTGACCGCCGCTCCGGTTTTCGGATCGATCATCCAGTCGTCTTTCAGCGGCTTGTTCTGCAGGCGATGGTTCTTGATGGTCCCGTAGGAGACGATCGAGGTGGCGATGTCGAGCACCAGCGGCGGCTCCTCGCCTGCGGGAATCGCGATCGCCAGCGGATTGGTGCCGAGCAGCGGCTCGGCGCCGCCCGCAAGCGGCATGTGGTTGGCGTTAGCGACCGCAGCGTACATGCCGATCATGTTCGCCTTCAGCGGCAGCGCGGCGTAAACGCCGGCAGCGCCCGCGTGGCCCGACATGCGGCAGCCGGCCCAGCCGATGCCGTTTTCGCGCGCCATCTCGACCGCGACCTCCGCCGTGCGCGCGACCACCAGATGGCCCATGCCGTTGTCACCGTCGATCAGCGCGGTCGCCGGCGCAGTGCGCTTGACCGTGATGTTCGGGCGCGGATTGGTCGACCCGAGTTTCAGCCGCTGAACATATTGCGGCAGGCGGAACACGCCATGCGCATCGGCGCCGATCAGGTCGGCTTCCAGCATCAGTTCGGCGATCTTCGCGGCATCGGCCGGCGGCACGCCGACTTTGGCCATCGCATCGACGATCAGGCCAGTGACGGCCTGCGTCGCGAAGCGGCCCTGCGCCGTTTGGGCGCGCGTGTTCATCACGCCTTGCCCGCAAGTACAATTTCCGCCCGACCGCCGAGAATGGAATCCTTGTCGGCATCCGAAATCGACAGCGCGCGCACATGCTGCACGCAATCGAGCATCGCCATGTCGTAAGGGTAATCGCTGCCCAGCATCACGCGCTCGGCGCCAACGAGGCCGATCATCGCTTCCAGCGTCTGATCGGAATGCAGTATGGTATCGTACATGAACCGCCTGGCGATGTTCTTCGGCTGTGCCGGCACGTTCTTCTTGGGCTCGGGACGCACTCTCCAGCCATGCTCCCAGCGCGCGGCCTGATAGGGCGTAAAGCCGCCGCCGTGCGCGAGCATGATCTTCAGCTTCGGATGGCGATCCATCACGCCGCCGAAGATCAGGCACGCCGCCGCGATGGTAGTGTCGAGCGGATTGCCAATCAGGTTGGTGAGGTAATAGGACTTCAGCCGGTCGGCGCCGGCGACGTTGTTCGGATGGATGAACATGAAGGCGCCGAGTTCTTCCGCCGCCGCCCACAGCGCCTCGAAGCCCGGATCGTCGAGATTCTTGCCCATGATGTTGGACGCGAACATCGCGCCCTTCATGCCGAGCTTGGTCATGGCGCGGCGCAATTCCCTGGCCGCTTCTTCCGGCGCCTGCATCGGCAGCGTGCCGATCGCCATGAAACGATCCGGCTGCTGTTTGACGAGCTTCGCCATCTGATCGTTCTGGATCGTCGAGGTCACAACGCCGAGCGCGGGCTCCAGCCCGTAGAGATAAGTCTGCGGCGTCGCCGACAGCACATGCACGTCGACCCCGGTCGCATCCATGTCCTTGAGCCGCCGTTCGACGTCGTAGCCGCCGCGCGGAAATGGCCGGTACACCGTGCCCGCCACGTCGAGCGTCACGGCTTCCTTGTCGAGCGGTCCGATATTCACCGCGGCCTTCGGCGATTCCTTGCGCAGCAGCGCCATCGTCTCTTCGGTGAGAATGTGCGTATGGGTGTCGATGGTACGCTGGTTACTCATTTCGTCCTCTGAAAGCTGCCGGTCCGGCGGTGGGAAGGAGCGCTTGAGTGCCGCACCCGCGCGAGCGGCGCAAGCCCCTGTCCGCGCCCGCACTTTGGGTTATAAACGGGGCCCCGTCAGCGTCTGGAAACCCAATGGATTCAGTCAATACTCATCACGGCACGCGTGAGGTCAGGCTCGAGGACAATGCGCTGGTGCGCGGCGCCGGCAGCTTCGTCGACGATGCGCGGCAGCTCAATCAGGCCTTTGCCGTGTTCGTGCGCTCGCCGCACGCCTGCGCGCGCATCGTGTCGGTCGACACCGCCGAGGCGCGCGCGGCGAAAGGCGTGCTGGGCGTGCTCACCGCCGACGACATGAAGGAAGCGGGACTAAAGACCGCGGGCCGGCATCCGCCACTGAAGGGGCGCGAGGGCAAGGAATTGATCCAGCCGTTCCGCCCGACGCTCGCGGGCGAGCGCGTGCTCTATGTCGGCGAGGCCGTCGCCATGGTCGTCGCCGAAACGGTCGCCCAGGCGCAGGACGGCGCCGACCTGGTGAACGTGCAATACGAAGCGCAGCCGGCGGTGATCGATCCGCGCGAGGCAATCAAGCCGGGCGCGCCGCAAATCCATCCCGAGGCGCCGGACAATCTCGCGCTCAACTGGCCGGGCATGATCGACAGCCCGGAGAACGAGCGCGAGGTCGACCAAATCATCAAGAGCGCGCCGCATGTCGCGCGCGTCACGGTCGTGCATCAGCGCATGATGGTGGCGTCGATGGAAACGCGCGGCGCCAATGCGTCCTACGATCCGGCGACGGGCAGCTATTCGCTGCGCGCCTGCTCGCAGAGCGCCGGCACCGTGCGCAACCAGACCGCGCCCGTGCTCGGCGTTCCCAACGACAGACTGCGCGTGACGACCGAGGATGTCGGCGGCGCCTTCGGCATGAAGACGCCGGTCTATCCGGAGTATCCGGCGCTGTGCGTCGCCGCGAAAAAAACCGGCCGGCCGGTGGCCTGGATGTCGACGCGCTCGGAAGCCTTCATGACCGACACGCACGCGCGCGACGCGGTGACGGAAACGGAGCTCGCGCTCGACGAGAAGGGAAAATTCCTGGCGCTGCGCATGAGGCATCTGTGCGGCCAGGGCGCCTACATCAGCAGCGCCGGCGTCGGCATCAATACCAACAACGTCGCGCGCTGCCTGCCCGGCATGTACCGCATTCCGAAGATCGATTTCGAGACGCGCTGCGTGTTCACCAATGCCGCGCCGATCGGGCCCTATCGCGGCGCCGGCCGGCCGGAGGCGAACTATGCGCTCGACCGCGTCGTGGAGGAAGCCGCGCGCATCACCGGCATCGACACGGCGCGCCTGCGCAAGAAGAATTTCATTCCGCCGTCGGCGATGCCCTACAAGACCGCGGTAACCACCACGATCGACAGCGGCGACTTCCCCGGCATGTTCGAGATAGCGATGGAGCTTTCCGACTACGCCAACTTCAACAAGCGCAAGCGCGAGTCGGCAAAGCGCAAGAAATATCGCGGCATCGGCATTTCCTGCATGCTCGAGCACTCCGGCGCGCTGCCGACCGAAGGCGCGGCGCTGACGTTTCCCGGCGCGGATAAATTGATCCTCGGCTGCAATGTGCAATCGACCGGGCAAGCGCACGCCACCGTGTTCGGCCGCCTGCTGGCGCAGAAACTCGGCATCGAGCGCAAGCATATCGTGCACAAGCACGGCGATTCCGCGCTGGAGATTCCCGGTTTCGCCTCGGTCGGCTCGCGCTCGGCCATGACCGCGGGCAACGCCATCGTGCATGCCGCCGACGTGATGCTGGCGAAGGGCAAGAAGGCCGCCTCGGTCCTGCTGGAAGCCGCCGAGAGCGACATCCAGTACCGTGCCGGGCACTTCGAGGTGGTCGGAACCGACCGCAAGATTTCGCTGTTCGACACGGCGGCGCGTGCCAAGGAACTGGTCGCCCGTGGGCAGCTCGCGGAAGGACTCGACACCAAGGAAAAAAAGGATACGCCACTCACTTTTCCGAACGGCGTGCACATCGCCGAAGTCGAGATCGATCCGGATACCGGCCACCTCGATCTCGTGCGCTACACCGCGGTCGACGATTGCGGCAACATGCTCAATCCGCTGGTGGTCGAAGGCCAGGTGCAGGGCAGCATGGCGCAGGGCCTGGGCCAGGCGCTCAAGGAGATCGCGGTGTACGACCCGAGCGGCGGGCAATTGCTCACCGGCTCGTTCATGGATTACGCGATGCCGCGCGCAAGCGACATGCCGATCGAATTGCGCGAGAAAGTGCACGCCTCGCCGGCGACCACCAATCCACTCGGCGTCAAGGGCACCGGCGAAGCCGGCACGACCGCGGCAAT
>JBAUHH010000134.1:0-1810 GCA_049680165.1 Pseudolabrys sp. | reverse complement strand
GGCCATGAACGAGTGAATGCTGATTCACTCGGATGGCGCAAGTGGCGACCGTTGCTCCGGTGCGCTTCTTACGCGCTGGCGCCGTCGGCGAGCGCTTTCTTGCGGATACCGGCGAGTGTCGCGCCCGGCAGGATGGCTTCGGGGTCGATCTTCAAATTGATGATCGCGGGTTTTCCTGATTTCTGCGCGGCCGCGAAAGCCGCGGCGAAATCCGCCGTCTTCTCGACCGTCACGCCGAAACCGCCGAAAGCCTTCGCGTATGCTTCGAAGTCCGGATTTTGCAGCGCGGTGGCGACGACGCGGCCGGGATAGTGCCGCTCCTGGTGCATGCGGATAGTGCCGTACATGCCGTTATCGGAAAGCAGAATGATGATCGGGATGTTGTATTGCACGGCCGTTGCAAAATCTTGCCCGGTCATCAGGAAATCGCCGTCGCCGGCGACACAAACGACTGTCTTGTCCGGATTGATCAGCTTCGCGGCGATCGCGGCCGGCACGCCGTAGCCCATCGAGCCGGACGTCGGCGCGACCTGCGTGCCGAAATGCCTGAAGCGATAGAAGCGGTGGATCCATCCGGCGAAATTGCCGGCGCCATTGGCAATGATCGTTTCAGGCGGCAGATTCTCGCGCAGCCAGACCATGATCTCGCCGAGGTTTACGCCGCCGGGTTGCGGCGTCGCCTTTTCCGACCAGGCGAGATAATCGGCATGCAGATTTTCCGTGTCATCGCGCCAGGGAATTTCCTTCGGAGCCTGCACCTGATCGAGCTCGGCGCAGAATGCGGTCGGCGCGGCATTGATCGCGAGATGCGGGCGATAGACGCTGCCGAGCTCGTCCGGGCTCGGATGCACGTGCACGAGCTTGGTCTGCGGCCCCGGAATGTCGAACAGCGTATAGCTCTGCGACGAAATTTCGCTGAGCCGCCCGCCGACAAGCAGCACCAGATCCGCCGCCTTGACGCGCGCCAACAGCTTCGGGTTCGGCCCGATGCCGAAATCGCCCGCGTAGCAAGGATGCAGCGCGTCGAACAAATGTCCGCGCCGGAATGTGGTCGCGACCGGCAAGGAGAACCGCTCGGCAAAGCGCATCATCGCGTCGCACGCGTTTTGCGACCAGCGGCTGCCGCCGAGCAGCGCGATTGGCTGCTTCGCCACGCCGAGCAGCGCCTGCAACTGGGTCATGTCGTGCGGTCCCGCCCAAGTCTCCATCGGCGCGAAGGGTGGCGCGTCCTGCACCGCCATCTGTTCTTCCAGCATGTCTTCGGGCAGCGCGATGACGACGGGGCCGGGCCGGCCGTTGGTCGCCGCGTAGAACGCGTGCGAGACGATCTCCGGAATGCGCGCCGGATCGTCGATCTCGGTCGCCCACTTCGCCATGGTGCCGAAGACGGCGCGATAGTCGAGTTCCTGGAACGCGTCGCGCCCGCGCATGCCGCGTGCGACCTGGCCGACGAACACGATCATCGGCGTCGAATCCTGCCGCGCGATGTGGATGCCGGCGGACGCATTGGTCGCGCCGGGCCCGCGCGTAACGAAGCAGACGCCGGGCCTGCCGGTCATCTTGCCGATCGCCTCGGCCATGATCGCCGCGCCGCTTTCGTGCCGGCAGACGATAAGCTCGACGGCGCGGTCGTGGAACGCATCAAGCGCGGCAAGATAGCTTTCACCCGGCACGCAGAAAGCATGGCGCACGCCGTGGACAACCAACTGGTCCACGAGAATCTCGCCACCGGTTCGCGTATTGGTTTTGCCGCGCACGGGTTACCTCGCTCCTGCCCCGTCCATCGCTATCCGTTGTCGGCGGTCGGTGT
>JBAUHH010000133.1:0-17862 GCA_049680165.1 Pseudolabrys sp. | reverse complement strand
CGTCGGTCGCCATCAGCTTCATCGTGATCGAGGCGGTATGCCAGCCGCTCGCGGCCAGACCGCCGAACAGCGTCTTTTCCGCCGCCGTTTCATCAAGGTGAAAAGGCTGCGGATCGAACTGCCGCGCGTAAGCCTTGATCGCGGCGGTGTCGATCGCGACGCTTTCCTCGCCGCCGAAGGTCTGCCCGACGCGCAAATCGTCGAGATAAAGCGGTTTGCGGTCGACTGTCATAAAGAGCCTCAAGGGTTGCGGCGGCGGGCAGCAATAGGATGCCATGCCGGCGCTTGGGAAGGCCTTAATGCCCACCTCACCCGCAAGCCCCTACTCTATTGCATGGCGGTGCGTTATGCCGCGATGAAATGTCATACCGGAATGACGCGGCCAATGGCGGCGTGTATAACGGCCCGGAACAGCGCGCCGGACCGGCGCCAAAATCAATAAAGCCCGTGAGGAGAGACCGATGGACGAGAGAACGCGCGAGCCAATCGAAATCCGCGCCGACGACATCAACCCCCGCTACAACTGGAGCCGCGCCTTGCCGGCGCTCGGCAGCATGGGCGTCGATTTCGAGCAACGCGTCGATTACCGCCGCCTGCACCGCTACCGGCTGAGCCGCGCCCGCCAGGCGCTGGAAAATTCCGAGCTCGGCGCGCTGCTGGTGATGGACGTCAATAACATCCGTTACCTCACCTCCACCAAGATCGGCGAATGGGAACGCGACAAAATCTGCCGCTGGGCGCTGCTCACGCGCAACGGCGAGCCGATCCTGTGGGACTTCGGCTCCGCCGCCGTGCACCACCAGCTCTATTGCCCCTGGCTCAAGCCGGAAAACTGCAAGGCCGGCCTGCTCGGCCTGCGCGGCACCGTATCGCCCGCGTTCGGGCTGATGGAAAAGCACGCCAAGGAAATCGCTTCGCTGCTCAAGGAAGCGGGCTGCGAGAAGATGCCGGTCGGCGTCGACATCATCGAGCCGCCGATGATGTTCGAATTGCAGAAAGCCGGACTGAAGATCGTCGACGGCCAGCAGGTGATGCTGGAAGCACGCGAGATCAAGAACATCGACGAGATCGCGCTGCTCAACCGCTCCGCCGCGATGGTGGACGGCGCCTACGACCTCATCAACGAGAAGCTGCGCCCCGGCATCCGCGAGAACGACATCGTCGGGATGGTCAACGAATTCCTCTATCGCCACGGCTCCGACGACGTGGAAGCGATCAACGCCATTTCCGGCGAGCGCTGCAACCCGCACCCGCACAACTTCACAGACCGCATGTTTCGCCCCGGCGACCAGGCGTTCTTCGACATCCTGCAATCGTTCATGGGCTATCGCACCTGCTACTACCGCACCTTCAACGTCGGCCGCGCGACGCCGGTGCAGCACGACGCCTACAAGCGCTGCCGAGAATGGCTCGACAACGCGATCGCGCTGATCAAGCCCGGCGTCACCACCGACAAGGTGTGCAGCGTGTGGCCGAAGGCGCAGGACTTCGGCTTCCCGGACGAGACCGCGGCCTTCGGCCTGCAATTCGGCCACGGCCTCGGCCTCGCGCTGCATGAGCGGCCGATCATCAGCCGCGTGATCTCGCTCACTCACCCGACCGAGATCAAGGAAGGCATGGTGTTCGCGCTGGAGACCTATTGCCCGGCGAAGGACGGCTTCTCGGCGGCGCGCATCGAGGAAGAAGTGGTCGTAACCGATAAAGGCTGCCGCATCATCTCGCTGTTCCCGGCCGAGGATCTGCCGATCGCCAACCGTTACTGAACGGCGCGAAAAATCAGGCAAATCCTGCACGAATCCAATCCTTAAGGATTCGTATACCGTAATACTGTCAAATTAGCCGCATGAGCGTAGTGAAATCACGCGCCGCGCGGACCGAAATCATGCCTGCCATCATTGCGGGCGCGATCGTCGTTTTGTTTGGGATTGCCGCGCTGCTCGGCGGCAACATGGTGCTCCACAAGCAACAACCGGCCCTCACCATCGCATCCGACGACATCACCAACTCGGCCGGCCGCGCTTCTTATCCGCTCGCCGATGGGTCGACATGCCGTGAAGTCACATTCGACCGCACCAATGGCGACATCATCAGCAGCTTCACGCATCCCTGCAAAGACAACGAACCAAAAATCTTTGTGCGGCCCAAGTTCGTCTGGGGCAAGTAATCCCAGCGCCGCCGGAACTTCACGGAACCAATAGTGTCGCCGCGGCTTATTTTCCCTGACGCTTTCAGGGAGGATAAACCATGGCTGACAATAGCGGTGGCGGCGGTATTGGCGTGCTTGGCGTTCTCATCGGCGCACTGATCGTGATTGTCGTAGGCGGCGGCTTGTTGTTCGCCACCGGGCATATCGGCGGCTCCAACCATTCGACCGTGAAGCTCGAGTTGCCGAAGGTTGGCTCCAAATAAACGAGGCGCGGCCTTAGTCCGAAGCGCCGGCGTCAGCCGGTGCTTTTGGCACTGGACTCGCGGCTCGCCATCATCGCGGCGGGAAGCGCGACGCTCATCGAATCGACCATCGACGTCGGAATGAGAATGGTGGCGCCGCGCTCCTTGGTGGTTTCATAGATGATGTTCATGGCGCGCAAGTGCAGCGCCGCGGCGTTGCTGGCATAGGTCTCAGCAGCCTCGACGAATTTCGCCGCGATCGCGGCTTCGGCCGATCCGAGGATGACGCGCGCTTCTTTCTCGCGCTCGGCCTGCGCCTGACGCGACATGGCATCCTGCAAGGCCACTGGAATGGCGACGTCGCGGATCTCCACGGCGTTGACTGAAATTCCCCAGTCGGCCGTCTTGCGCCCGATCTCGGCGCGCAGAACTTCGTCAGCCGCCTTGCGCTCGGACAACAGCGACGACAAATGCGACGCGCCGATCATTTCCCGCAGCGAGGTTTGCGCGACCCGGTCGATGGCCTGGCGGTAGTCGGTGATGTTGAGCGCGGCGCGCTGGGCATCGTGCACGTGCCAGAAAATAACAGCGTCGACGTTGACCGGGACTGTATCGCGGGTGAGCGCCTGTTCCGCGTTGAACGCCGTGGTCTGGATGCGCTCGTCGATCACGGCGGTGACGCTGTCGAGGACCGGAACGATCATGAACAGGCCCGGGCCCTTTACGCTCGACAACTTGCCGGCGCGCAAGATCACGAAGCGCTCCCAATTGTTCGCCATCTTGAGCGCGAACGCGATGAGCACGGCAACGACGCCGAGCACGATACCGGCGACTTTCAAACCGGCGAGGAAAAGCAGCGCACCGGCAGCCGCGAATACGATGGTGACAAGCGCGGTAATGGGATTCATGGCGAAGCCTCCTGACAAAGATAGCGGGGCGTGGCCGGCACTATGCGCCGGGCGCCCGGCCAAGAGATAGTGGGCGCCTCGATGGTGCGAGACCGCGCGCGGCGGTTCAGGCGTGCGCCTTGTCGCGCAAATGCGGGAAGCGGTCGCTCAGCAGCGAACCGGGATAATAGGTCGGCTTGAACGCCGGCAGTGCGCGGATGTTGTCGTACCAGGTCACGACGCGCGGCAGGTCGCGCCACTGGTGCGCCATGCCGAGATCTTCCATGCGCACCAGCGCCGGCATGACCGCCACATCCGCTAGCGTGATCGTCTTTCCCAGCAGCCACGGGCCACCGCTCTTTTCGATCTCGGCGTCCATGCGCTCGTAGGTGCGGCGCAGGCGATTGAGCGCCGCGTCCATCTCGGCCTGCGGGAATCCGGCTTGCCCCATCGCCAGCATGAATTCCTTGCGCAGCGGCTTGGATTCCGCGAACGCGATGAATGCCTCCTTGCTCATGGCCGCAAAGCGCGGCAGGAACGCGAGATTGAAAGTCGGCACACGCACGGCCGCCGCCGGCATTTCGTCGATGAAATGCATCAGCGCGCGCATGCGGGCGCGCGCGACCGGATTTTCCGGCGTGAAGCTGCCGGCCGGCGAAACCTCGTCGAGATATTCGGTGATGACGGTCGAGTCGGTGACGATCGCACCATTGTGGTCGAGCGTGGGCACGACCCCATTCGGATTTATTTTAAGATAATTCGGCTTGAGTTGGTCACCTTCCAGAAGATTGAGCCGCACCTCGTCGAACGGGAGGCCCTTGGCGTTGAGCACGAAGCGCACACGCTGGCTGCACGTCGATTGCGGGGCACTGTAGAGGATGAAGCCCATCATGTTCCTCCACTATGATTTTCACGGTTTTTTATCGTGGTAATTGTTTCTTGCCGCATGAATTTACGGCCAATTTACTTGTGAGGACCGCGCCTTGTCGATTGACTGGTCTCGTGCGCTGCCGCCGTTTTTCCTCCCTTTTGGCTAGAGACGGCGGTGAGAATCCTCCACCTTATGCACAAGGGGCCGCGAAAGCGGCCCCTTTTTTTATCTGGCGCATGCCTTAAGCGAATGCGCGAAATTTTTTCCGTCGTCCCGGCCGGGCGCAAGCGAGAGCCGGGATCCATACTCCGCAGCCTGTCGAGAGTGCACAGCGTATGGGTCCCCGCCTTCGCGGGGACGACAGCGGAAATTTAGCTCTCCAGTCCGGTCGGCACGTTCTTGTTTTCGGACGTGAGCTTCATGCCGGCGGCGAGCGCCATCGTCTCGGCGAGCGCGGCGAAATCCTTCTCCAGGTATTCCTTGGGATTTTTCTGGAGCTGCGCGGCGCCGAAATGCGTTTGCAGCACTTCGCGCGTCGCCGCCGTCACCGGCATCGGCACGTCCCATTCGCGGGCGAGCTCGAGGCCGAGATCGAGATCCTTGCGCAGCAGCTCCGGCGTGAACGTCGTGGTCCAGTCGAGATTGACCAGCGCCGGCGTCTTGTAGGCGGTGAACATCGAGCCCATCACGCCGTTATTCATGAAAGCGAGGAAGGCGTGGCGCGGCACGCCCATCTTGTTGGCGAGCAGCGTGATCTCGATCAGGTTTTCGATGACGACGCCGAGCATGACGTTGTGCGCGATCTTGCAGATGCGCGCGAGCTCACCGTCGCCGACGTAGGACACGCCGCGCGGCGCGAACACCTCGATCAGCGGCATCGCCACCTTGGCGTCGGCTTCCGGGCCGGAGACGACCGACGACAATTTGCCGGCCTTGATGACCTTGGCGTTGCCCGACACCGGCGCAGCGATCAGGCTCACGCCCTTCTCTTGCAAGCGCTTGCGGATGGCGGCGCTCTCCTCGACCGAAATCGACGAGCAATCGACGATCATCTTCGGCTTCTTGCCGCCGGTGAGCAGGCCGTCCGTGCCGAAGAGCACTTCTTCGACGTCCTTGCCGGTGGAGACGATGGCGAACACGACGTCGCAACCGGCAAGCTCGACCGGCTTGTCGACGAGCTTGCCGCCCTTGGCGGCGAGCGGCTCGGCCTTGGCGCGCGTGCGGTTCCAGATGGTCACGTCGTGGCCGGCTTTGAGCAGACGCTCCGCCATGGGCGTTCCCATGCGGCCGGCGCCGATCCAGCCGATCTTCTGCTTGCTCGTCATCACCTGAACTCCCTTGTCGAATGCCTCGCGGTTTCGTGGCCTTTAGCCGGTCTTGCTAGCGCCATCAACCGCGCGTTTCGGCGCGCTTTTCCGCCCATGAAACCGCCATGTGCGGCCCATTGGCCCAACGGCGGGGCGCGCTTGTCGCCGCGGTGACAGGGGCATTATCCTGCCTCCCGACGCTGCCCTAAGATCGCGCCCCAAGACCGCGCCCAAAGGCCGCCAGCAAGGCCGCCGACAAGAACGACAAGCCGGAGGATTTCGCCCCGTGGCCATGCAGGAGTCCGTCAGCACCCTCGGCATGCCTGGCGCACACGGCCCGTCGGCCGGTAAGCGATGGCGCGCGGCCGTCACCAGCGTCTATCCCTTCATCGTCGTGGGGCTCGCTTGGGAGATTGTCGCCTGGGCGGGCATCTTCCCGCACCGGCTGTTTCCGACGCTCGAGGAAGTTGCGGTCTCGTTCGTGCAGCTTTCCGCGTCGGGAATCCTTTTGCACCACACGATCGAAACGCTGCTGCGGCTGCTGGGCGGCTTTGCGCTCGCCGCCGTGTTCGGCGTCGGCATCGGCGTGCTGATGGGCCGCTCGCGGCTGGCGGAAGATATTTTCCTGCCGCTGGTGAGCATCGTCGCGCCGATCCCCGGTCTCGCCTACACGCCGCTATTTCTGCTGTGGTTCGGACTCGGCAATTTCGCAGCCGTGCTGCTGGTCGGCTTCGTGTCGTCGTTCGCGGTGATTTTCAATAGCTGGACCGGCGTCAAAGCGGTGAAGGAAATCTGGGTGCGCTCGGCACAATCGATGGGCGCCGACAACAAGCGGCTGTTCTGGCATGTCATCCTGCCCGGCGCGCTGCCCTACATCCTCACCGGATTGCGCCTCGGCCTCGCGCAGGCGTGGCGCATCCTCGTTGCAGTCGAGATGCTGGCGGCAGTGCCGTGGGGTTTGGGCTGGCTGATTTTCGGCGCGCGTGAATTTCTCAACACCGACGTCATGCTCGCCGGCATCGCCGTGATCGGAATCATCGGGCTTTCGCTGGAGAAGTTCGTTTTCCAGAAGCTCGAGGACTATACGATCGTGCGCTGGGGGATGATGGTGCAATGAGCAAGCAGGGCGACCGCAACCGATCCATGCTGCGCGCGACAATCACGCTGGTGGCGGCGGCGGCGATCTACGAAGGCGTTGCGCGCAGCGGCGTGTTTCCGTCCGCGCTGATGCCGACGCTCACCACCGTCGCGCAGACGCTCGTTTCGACCATCGCCGACGGCACCATGCTGCTGCACGCGGCCTTCACGCTTTACCGCGTGCTGTTCGGCTTCCTGCTCGCGATAGTGGTCGGGCTGCCGCTCGGTATCCTGATGGCGCGTTTCAAGGCGATCGAGAATTTCTTCCTGCCGCTGATCAGCGCCTTGATGCCGATCCCGTCCTTCGCGCTGGTGCCGCTGTTCATGCTGTGGTTCGGCATCGGCAACACCACGACCGTCCTGATCGTGTTCTACGCCGCCACGTTCCCGATGGTGTTCAACACCTGGTCGGGCGTGCGCTCGGTCAATCCGCTGTGGCTGCGTGCAGCCGGTGCCATGGGTGCCGACGAACAGCGGCTGTTCTGGAAGGTGATCATTCCCGGCGCGTCGCCGTTCATCATCACCGGCATGCGGCAAGCGTTCCTGCGCTCGTGGATCGCGGTGGTCGGCGCCGAGATGATCGCGGCTTCTGACTGGGGCCTCGGCTGGGTGATCTTCGACGCCAAGGAATTCCTCAATGCCGACGTCATGCTGGCGGCGCTTGTCGTCATCGGCCTGATCGGCTTCGTGTTCGAGCGCGTGGTGTTCGGCTCGCTGGAGCGCGCCACAGTCTACCGCTGGGGAATGGTGCGGATGGCAAAGGGTTAGTACCGGATGGTCCCGATCGACATTCGCGGCGTTACGCTCGTCTACGACACGCCCGGCGGGCAAGTACCGGGTGTCAAGGACGTCAGCTTCACCATCGATGCGTCAGAGTTCATCTGCATCCTCGGGCCGAGTGGTTGCGGCAAGTCCACGCTGCTCAATATCATCGCCGGCTTCCTCGCGCCGGCCGCGGGCGAAATCCTGATCGGCGGCAAAGCCATCACCGGCCACGGCATGGACCGCGGCGTGGTATTTCAGGATTTCGCGCAGCTTTTTCCGTGGCGCACGGCGCTCGGCAACGTCGCGTTCGGGCTGGAAATGAAGGGCGTGCCGAAGCAGGAGCGCGAGGCGATCGCGCGCGAGCAATTGCGCCTGGTGAAGCTCGAAAAATTCACGGGCTCGTACCCGCACCACCTGTCGGGCGGCATGCAGCAGCGGGTCGCCATCGCGCGCGCGCTTGCCTATAATCCGTCGGTGCTGCTGATGGACGAGCCATTCGCGGCGCTCGACGCCCTGACGCGCGACGACATGCAGCGGCTTCTGGCGGACGTCTGGCGGGCAACGCGCAAGACGGTCATCTACGTGACGCACAACGTTGCGGAAGCGGTTTATCTCGCGGACCGCGTGGTGGTGATGACGCCGCATCCGGGCACGGTGAAGACCGAAGTGGCGATCAAGCTGCAACGCCCGCGCGACCCGCTGAGCGTGGAATTTCTCGACTACCAGAAAGAGCTGTTGGAGCACCTCGGCCACAACACGGAAACCGAAGCCTCAAAAAGAGCGAACGGAAAATCGGCGACAACGGGAGGATGACAATGGAAATCCTGAAAAAGGGAATGACGCGCCGGCAGGCCCTGGCGGCTACCGGCGCCGGTGTGCTGGCGGCGGGCTTGAGCGGACGCCCGGCCTTCGCGCTGGAGACAGTACGGCAGGGCTATCAGACCAATATGTGGGGCATGCCGACCTACTACCTGCTGAAGTCGGGCCTCCTGGAGAAGCACGGCGTCAAGTTCGAGGAATTCGCGGTGCCGTCCGGCAACCTCACCATGCAGCAGATGGTGGCGCGCCAGGTGGACATGGGCACCTTTGCCGGCCCGTCATTCGCCCTCGGCAGCGACAAAGGCGGCCTCGTCGCCGTCGCCATGATCGAATATGTCGGCAAGACCGCGCGCGTGATGGCGCGCGAGGATCTCGGCATCACCAAGGTCGAGCAGCTCAAGGGCAAGAAGGTCGCCAACCAGACCGGCTCGTCGACCGGCAACATCTTCGTCGACCAGATCGCGACCGGCGCCGGGCTGCACAAGGGCGATTACCAGGAAGTGCGCATGAACGTGAACGACATGGTCGCCGCGATGGCCGCGAAGACCGTCGATGCGATGGTCAATGTCGAGCCCTACAACGCGATTGCGGAAGCCGACGGCCTCGCCAACACGCTGGTCGATTTCTACAACTTCGACAAGCTGCCGGTGTTCATGGCGGCGACGCCTGAGTTCGTGCAGAAGACCCCGGACACCGTGGTCGCTTATCTGAAGGCCTGGCTCGACGTGGCGAAGGATTTCAAGAACGAGCCGAAGAAGGTGGCCGACACGATCTACTCGTTCTACACCTCGAAGGGTTACAAGATGGCGCCCGAAACTTTCGCCAAGGCGCTCGCGCGCGTCGAGGTGAACCCGGGCTGGCCGTCCGACATCAGGCCGTACATGCAGAAGCAGGCGGAGATCCTGCTCGCGGCGAAGAAGATCAAGGCAATCCCGAACTGGAATAAGGCGCTGCGCGAGGAATTCCTGAAGAAGGCGAGCGCCTGACGCCGCTGGATTGCATGCGATGAAATTCGGGGCCGGCGCACAACGCGCCGGCCTCGCCACGACAAGTAACGGAGATACACATGCCCGCCGACAATCCGCTCCGGCAAAGCGCCGAACCGACCTCCTGGAATTTCAAGCTGCTGGCGCAACACGAGCTCGGCGGCTTCGGCGGCATAGGCGAAGGCATGTCGATCACGATTGCCAAGGACGGCCGGCGCATCATGTGGCTCGCGCATGAGAGCGCGCCGAAGAATTTTACCGGCGTCGACGTGTCCGACCCGCGCAAGCCAAAGGTGGTGGTGCAGACCGAATTGCCGCAGCCTTACATGCGCTCGAACTCGCTCGAATGCTCTGCCAACAACGTCATGGCGGTCGCCTATCAGTGCCAGAAAACCGGCCAGAAGCCGGCGGGCATGGAATTGTTCGACGTCTCGGTGCCGGAAAAGCCGCGCTCGATCAGCTTCTTCGATACGTCCGGGCCACATTCGCGCGGCGTGCACCAGCTCTGGTTCTGCGACGGCGAATACGTGCACATGGCTTCGGGCGCGCCGGACTTCGAGCCGACCAACCCACTCGACGACCAGTTCTACCGCTGCATCGACGTGCGCAATCTGGCAAAGCCGACCGAGGTCGGCCGCTGGTGGCTACCCGGCACGCGCAAGGGCGACAACGTCGCGCCGCCGCAGCGGCACAAGCTCGATAAGGGCCACCGCGCGCACAACACCAACGTCTATCCGCAGAAAAGTGACCGGCTTTATCTCGCTTACATCGACGGCGGCATGTTCATCATGGACATCGCCGACAAGTCAAAGCCGCAGGTCATCACGCACTGGACAAATTCGCCGCCCTACACCGGCTTCATGCACACCGTGGTGCCGATGTTCGGCCGCGATCTGCTGATCGTTACGGACGAATCGACCGAGGATGGCGCCAAGGACTGGCCGAAGCTGGTCTGGCTGCTCGACGCGCGCGACGAGAAGAACCTCGTTTCGATTGCCACCTGCCCACTGCCGCCGGTCGATGCCTTCGCCAAGCGCGGCGGGCGTTTCGGCGCGCACAACGTGCACGAAAACGTGCCGCTGCCGACCGCGTGGAATTCCGAGGACATCTTGCTGGGCACCTTCTTCAACGGCGGCTTGCGCGCCTACGACATTTCCAACCCATTCCAGCCGAAGGAAATCGGCGCCTTCGTGCCGCCGGCGCCGAACGGCACGCCGGCCGGCGCGGTGCAGCTCAACGACGTGTTCGTGGACGAGCGCGAGATCGTCTACACGGTCGATCGGCATACCGGCGGGTTGTATATTTTGGAGAAGGATTTTTAGCGCATTGACTGTCATGCCCCGCGAAGGCGAGGCATCCAGTAGCCTCGGACGCAGCGCTTGGTGCAGGACTTGGCCCCATCGCCCCCGCGGTGTTTACTGGATCGCCCGCCTTCGCGGGCGATGACGGCCTAAGATGAACCAGCTCTTCCAGTCACCCGCCGCGAGCCCGTTCGGGCGCAGGGTCAAGCGCGAACGCGGTGCGCGCATTCCGGTGATAGTCGTGACGGGCTTTCTCGGCGCCGGGAAGACAACGCTGCTTCAGAAATTCCTGCAAACCGAAGAAGGCCGCGGCACCGCCGTCGTGGTCAACGAGTTCGGCGCCGCCGGCATCGACGATGCGCTGCTGCGCTCGAGCGCGGATGAAACCGTGCTGCTCGGCAATGGCTGCCTGTGCTGCGTCATGCGCTCGGACTTGCAGATCGCGCTGCGCAGACTGGTGATGGAGCGCGAGCGCGGCGAGGTGCCGGATTTCCGCCGCGTGATGATCGAGACCAGCGGCCTCGCCGACCCCTCGCCGATCCTGCAAAGCTTCGCGACTGACCGCGCGCTCGGCGGTGAATTCCATGTCGAGGCGGTGGTGACCGTGGTGGATGCGGCGGCTGGCGAAGTCACGCTCGGCTGGTCGGCGGAAGCGCGCAAGCAGGCGATACTCGCCGACACGCTGATCGTGACCAAGACCGATCTTGTTCCGGAAGCGTCAGCAGCCGCGTTGATCGCGAAGCTGCGCGCGCTCAGTCCACGCGCCACGGTCGACAAGGCGGTGAACGGCGCGCTCGATCCGCGCCGGCTGATCGAGTCCGGCGCAAGGTCGCGGAGCGGCTTCGTCGCCGAGGCGAGCCACAGCGACGGTATCGGCAGTTTCGTCATCACCGAGACGGCGCCGGTAAAATGGCCGGTTTTTGCGCGCGCCATGGACACGCTGCAGGCGCTGCGCGGGCCCGATTTGCTGCGCGCCAAGGGCATTCTCAATGTCGAAGGCTGCCACGGGCCGGTTCTCGTGCAGGTGGTGCAGCATCTCGCGCATCCGCCGGTCGAGCTCGAAGCGTGGCCGGACGCCGAACGCGCGAGCCGACTGGTGTTCATTACCCGCAATGTGCCTGAGGCTCAGGTGCGGGATTTATTCGCCGCGGTGCGCGCGCTGGCCTAATTTCTGTCGTCCCCGCGAAAGCGGGTACCCATACACCGCAGCCTATCGATAGCCCACGGCGTATGGGTCCCGGCCCTCGCTGCGCTCGGCCGGGACGACCGAAGGCGCTACTCCCTATCCCGCCCGGCGATCTCCGCCTGCCAGGGCGCGATGCGGTGCTCGATCCAGCCGACCAGCCCGTTCAGCCCGACCGCCATCACCATCAGAATGATGATCGGCACGAACATGGTCGCGGTGTCGAAATTGTTCGCCGAGTTGATGATCACCGCGCCCAGCCCAGAAATGGTGGTGAAGAATTCCGCGATCACCATGCCTACCACCGCGCGGCCGACTGCGAGCCGGATGCCGGCCATGATGTAAGGCAGCGTCGCCGGCAGGATGATGCGGCGCAGGATCACCGTATTCGGCGCGACGAAGGATTTGCCGACCTCGATCAACGTCTTCGGCACCGCCGTGACGCCGAGCCAGGTGTTGATGCAGATCGGGAACACCGACATCAGGAACACCACCGCGACCTTGACCATGAAACCGAGGCCGAACCAGAGGATCAACAGCGGCACCAGCGCGACCAGCGGCATGGCGTAGCCGGCGGTGACATAAATGCCGAACGCCGCTTCGGTCACGCGGAAGCGCCCGACGATGAGGCCGAGCGGCACGCCGAGCACGATGGCGAGACCGTAGCCGAGCGCAAACGGCTTCAAGCTGTCGTAGAGCGCGGCGCCGAGCTCGCCGCTGCGCGCAATCTGCCAGAACGCGATTGCGATGGCGCTCGGATAGGAGCCGAACACCGGATTGATATTGCGGCCGAAAATCTCCCACAGCGCCAGCGCGCAAATCACAGACGTCAGCGTGATCGCCCAGCGCGGCCACAGCCGGCGCTCGGCGGGAGCCGGGGCATCGGCGGCGGGCTTTTCGTGGGTGTCGGCGATCTCGGTCATGTTAATGCACGGTCGGGGCGTCGTGCAGCAGGCGCCAGACCTGGTAGCGGGTTTCGGAAAACGCCGGCAGACCGCGGACCAGGCCAAGATCGCTGCGCGGGCGCGGCAGCGGCACGTCCATGATCTCGCGCACGCGGCCCTCGCGCATGACCACGATGCGGTCGGCGATCAGCACGGCTTCGTCGAGATCGTGGGTGACGAACAAAATCGTCTTTTTCGTGCGGGCGTGAATGTCGAGCAGCTCGGCCTGCATTGCCTCGCGCGTCTGCGCGTCGAGCGCGCCGAACGGCTCGTCCATCAGCAGCACCTTGGGATCGATGGCGAGCGCGCGGGCGATGCCGACGCGCTGCTTCATGCCGCCGGAAAGCTGGTGCGGCCGGCGATTGTACGAATCGGTCAGCCCGACCAGCTCTAGATATTTCATCGCGGTGTCGCGCAATTCGACCCCGCGCATGCCTTTCATCTCCAGGCCGAACATGACGTTCTGCAAGGCGTTGAGCCACGGCAGCAATTCGGCGTGCTGGAACACCATGCCGCGGTCGTAGCCGCAGCCGTGCACTTCGTTGCCGTCGACGGTGACGCGGCCGCCGGTCGCCGCATCGAGGCCCATGGCGACGCGCAGCGCCGTGGTCTTGCCGCAGCCGGACGGCCCGATCAGCGCGACGATCTCGCCATCGCGCACGCTGAAGCTGACGTGTTCGAGCGCCTGCACGTGCTGCAGCTCGCCCGCGACGCGCAGCGAAAATTGCTTGGAAACGTCGGTGAATCTCACCTCGCCCATGCGGCTCTCCGTGCGCGCGTGGGCCGCTACTTGCCCGCGGCGGCCAACGCCTTCTCGCGATATTCCGGCGCAACGATGGTCTTGAGATCGATCGGCTTCGACAGCTTACCCGCCTTGACCAATTGCTGCTGGATCCAGTCGAGCTTTTCCATCGGGATCGGCAGATCGGGCGCCACCGCATGATGCTCGACCGCGTCATCCCAGACGAAGCCGGGGCGCGGATCGTCCGGCTTGGCGTGCGTGATCTCGCGCGTAAGCGCGACCGTCGCGTCCTTGTTCGTCACTGCGTAGCGCAGCGCCTTGATTTCGGCGGTGAGGAAACGCACGGCGTCGTCGCCGCGCGCGGCCAGCACTTTTGCGCTCGACACGAGGCAGACGCGCACGAAATTCGGCACCGCGTCGCGGCCGGCGATCAGCAGATGAATATTCTTCGGCGCCAACGGCTGGTATTCATTCGACACCACCGCCGCCGCAACCACGCCGCCGACCAACGCCTGATAGCGCTCGCGGTCGCCGCCGACCGCGGCGAGCTTCACGTCCTTGTCGGAGACGCCGAATTTCGCCAGCGCCGCGCGCGCCAGCATGTCCGGCATCGAGTTTGGCGCGGAGACCGCGATCGATTTGCCGCGCAGGTCCTCGACCTTGTGAATGTCCGCGCGCACGTAAATGCCGTGTGGCACCACAACCCAGTGACAACCCAGGATTTTAGCGCCGGCACCCTTGGAGTCGGCGGAGATTACGCCTTGCGGGCCGCCTTCGAAACTGTCGAGCTCGCCGGCGATCAGCGCCTTGAGCCCGATCTGGTCGTCCTTGACCTGCGTGATCTCGACCTTGAGCCCGGCCTTCTCATCGAAGCCGCGCTTGGCGGCCATCAGGAAAAACCCGGCGTCGGATTTGGCGTTGATCACGCCGTGACGCCAGACCTTTCCGCTTTGCGCGGCGGCCGGCCCCGCCAGCGCCGCCAGCACCGCGGCGGCGACGATTCCCATCTGCGTTTTTTGTTTGTTGCGCATGTATCCTCCCCATTGCCGGCCGGTTACAACATAGCGGTTGCCCCCGAGCGACAAGTCTGCCGGCCGAGCATAGCAAAATTTGCGATGGAAACAGTGCCTGAAAACGCCGCGTCGGACGGGCGGCTCAGGCCGGCGCGAGCCGTGAGACGCGCTGCTTCGCCTCGGCGATGATCCCAGGCACGACAGCATCATTCCCGGGCGCCATGATGTGCACGCCGGCAATGCCCTTCACGGCGCCAAGTTGCTCGATCAGTTCGAGGCAGATGCGCTGGCCTTCCGCCGCAGGATCGCTTGCCTTCTCCATGCGATCGACGAGCGCATCGGGGATGATGGTGCCGAACAACTTCTCCTTCATCCAGCGCGCCGACTTCGCCGAGCGCAGTGGCGCGATGCCGATGATGACCGCGAGCTTGCCGGCGATGCCGTGCTCGCCGAGCCGCGCCAAGTAACGTGCGACCACGCCGGGGTCCATGCAGAATTGCGTCTGCACGAATTGCGCGCCGGACGCGATCTTGGCGGCAAGGCCCTTCGGCTCCCAGCCGGGCCGCGGATCGATCGGGCTGTCGGCGGCGCCGAGGAAAAATTCGGCGCGGCCGGCGACCTTGCGGTCGGGCGGCAGCTCACCGGTGTCGCGCAGGCGGCGCGCGGTTTCCAGGAGCGCGCGCGGATCGAGATCGAACACCGGCTTCGCCTCGGGCTGATCGCCCGCGCTCGGATCGTCGCCGCGCAGCACCAGCAGATTGCGCACGCCGGATGCCGCCGCGCTCATCAGGTCGCTTTGCAGCGCGATGCGGTTGCGGTCGCGGCAGGTGAGCTGGAGGATCGGCTCGATGCCGTTCTGCGCGAGCAGCGCGGCCGCCGTCACCGAGCCGAGATGCGGGCGCGCACCGGCACCGTCGGTGACATTGACCGCGTCGGCCAGCCCCTTGAGCGGCAGCGCCTTGGCCAGCAGGTCGTCGCGCGAAACCGACACCGGCGGCGTGACCTCCGCGGTGATGACAAAGCGCCCGGCGCGCAATTTTTCTTGCAAATTCATGGCGTCCGCCAATCAACGACCAGAATCCAGTGGACCTTGCAAGCCCAACAATGGGAAAAGATCGGAATAGCGCGAATGACGCGCGGTAATACGGGACTGGCAATACGTGACTGGTATGGCAACGGTCGTCACTCTGGACGAAGCAATCGCGCCGATTGCCGACGGCTGCATGCTGGTCGTGCCGCGCGAAGTGTCGGGCGTGCCGATGGCGGCGACGCGCGCGCTCGTTCGCCGCCATGTGAAAAAACTTCATCTGGTGGCGCTGCCCACCTCGAGCCTGCAAGCCGACCTGCTGATCGGCGCGGGCTGCGTCGAGACGCTGGAAACCTCCGCCGTCAGCTTGGGCGAGTTCGGCCCGGCGCCACGCTTTTCCGCCGCGATCATCGACGGCTCGATCAGGATGAAAGACGCCACCTGCCCGGCCTTGCACGCGGCGCTGCAGGCATCGGAGAAGGGCGTGCCGTTCATGCCGCTGCGTGGCCTCATCGGCTCCGACGTTTTGAAATATCGTGACGACTGGAAAGTGATCGACAGCCCGTTCGCCAATGGCGATCCGATCGTGCTGCTGCCCGCCATCAAGCCAGACGTCGCGCTGATCCACGCGCCGATGGCCGACCGTTACGGCAATGTCTGGATCGGCCGCCAGCGCGAACTGGCGACCATGGCGCATGCGGCGGAAATCACCGTCGCCACCGTGGAAAAGATCCACGACGGCAACCTGCTCGACGATCCGGTGCTTGCGGCCGGCACGCTGCCGGGATTCTACGTCGAGAGGATAGCGGTCGCCGAGCGCGGCGCCTGGCCGCTGCCGCTGCCGGATTATTACGGCGCGGACGCCGCGCATCTTGCCGAGTACGCGCAAATGGCGACGACCACAGAAGGCTTCGCCGATTATCTCGACCGGTATGTGTATGAGAAACGTGCGGCCTAGCCCAGCGCTGTCATGGCCGGGCCTGTCCCGGCCATCCCGCTTAGAGAGGCACTGCGTCCCCAAGCGGGATGCCCGGCAAAAGGCCGGGCATGACAATCGAAAGGCTCGCGCGTGACGGCAAGGAATTTCCGCGACGAGGAGCTGCTCGCCGACGTGATCGCCGGGCTGATCGGCGACGTGCGCCACGTCGCAGTTGGCAACGCCTCGCCAATCCCGGCGACCGCCGCGCTGCTCGCGCGCGAGCGTGGGAAAGGCAAGCCCTACGTGTCGCTGCTGCAAAGCCGCAAGCACAATTTTTTCACCGACGGCGCGCGCGAATTGTTCGACTGCGCCGGGCAAGGCCGCATCGACGTGTTCTTCCTGTCGGGCGGGCAGATCGACGGCGAAGGCAATGTCAATCTGGTGAGCATCGGCGACTACGCGCATCCGAAGGTGCGCTTCCCCGGTTCGTTCGGTTCGGCCTATCTCTATTACGTGGTGCCGAAGGTTATCCTGTTCCGCACCGAGCATTCGCGCCGCACGCTGGTGCCCAAGGTCGATTTCATCAGCGCGCCCGGCGGCAGCGATGACAACGTCTATCGCCCGGGCGGCCCGATCGCTCTCATCACCAACCGTTGCCTGTTCGGTTTCGACCGCGCGCGCAAGCGCTTCCACCTGCAAAGCGTGCATCCCGGCCACACAATTGAGGAGGTGACCGAGAATACCGGCTTCGAATTCGCCATGCCGCCCTCGGTGCCGGAGACGCCGGCGCCCTCGCCCGCGACGCTCACGCTGATGCGCGAGACGGTCGCGCCGCAGTTGGCGGAGGTCTATCCGCAATTCACCGCGCAGGTGTTCGGAGTGGGCGAGCAAGCTTTCGGGCGGTGAAATTCCTTTCTTGTCATTCCGGGGCGCGAGCGAAGCGAGCGGGCCCGGAATCCATACTCCCAGCGCCGGTTATGGATTCCGGGTTCGCGGCCTTCGGCCGCGCCCCGGAATGACAAGGAATGGTCGAACGGCTAGTCTCCCGGCCGACAAAAAACATCGAAGGAAAAAGCACGGTGCAGACGGTTGAAGCGGCAGTCATTGGCGTCGGTTGGGTGGGCGGCACGCGCGCGGAAACGCTGGCGCGCACCGCTTTGGTGGACAAGCTGCATCTGTGCGAGATCAAGCCGGACCGGCTCGCCGAGGTGAAGGCGCTATACAAGCCCGCCACCGCGACGCTCGATTACAACGACATCATCAACAATCCGAACATCTCGGTGGTCTACATCTCGACCACGCCGGAATCGAACCACTATCCGATCTGCCGCGACTGCTTGAAGAACGGCAAGAACGTGATGCTGGAAAAGCCGATCGCGCTGGAGCTGTGGGAAGCCGACGAGCTGATCACGCTTGCCAAGCGCAACAACCTGAAATTTACCATCGGCTATTCGCAGCGCTTCAATCCGAAGATCGCATACGCCAAGAAGAAGATCGTCGACGGCACGCTCGGCAAGGTGGTGTCGGTGCTGGTCAGCCGGCATCTGTCGCGCTCGCTCGGCAAGAAAATCGC
>JBAUHH010000132.1:0-2091 GCA_049680165.1 Pseudolabrys sp. | reverse complement strand
CCCTGTCGCCGACCGCAACGGTGCGTGTGCCGGCATGAACACGCAAGCGCTCACCACCGCTCCGCCGTCGACCGCGCGCACCATTGGCCTCGTCGGCACCATTCTCGCGCTCGGTTATTTCGCGGTGCTGATGAGCTCGTATCTCGGCGGCTACTGGCTCATCAACACGCAGGGCCAGCCGATTGCCGGCGATTTCGTCAACGTCTGGGCCGCCGGCCGGCTCGCGCTCGACGGTCACGCCGCCGCCGCTTACGACTGGACGCTGCACAAGGCCGCGGAAGTCAGCGCGGTCGGGCACGGCTTCGACAATTACTACGGCTGGCATTATCCGCCGACGTTCCTGTTCGCCGCCGCCGCGCTCGCGCTCATTCCCTATTCGGCCGCGTCGATCGTCTGGCTGCTCGCCACCCTGCCCGGCTATCTCGCCGCGATGCGCGCGATCGTCGGCGTTCGCGCCGGTATCCTGCTCGCGCTCGGCTTTCCTGCCGCGCTGTGGAACGCGACCGCCGGACAAAACGGCTTCCTCACCGCGTCGCTGATCGGCGGCACGCTCGCGCTCATGGAGCGCCATCCGGTGCTCGCCGGCTGCTGCCTCGGCCTGCTCACCTACAAGCCGCATTTCGGCCTGCTGTTTCCGATCGTGCTGATCGCCGACCGGCGCTGGCGCGTGATCGCGGCCGCGGCTGTCGTCGCGCTGGCGATGGCTGCGTTCTCGCTGCTGGTGTTCGGCAGCGAAACATGGATCGCGTTCTTCCAGTGGATGCCGACCACCAGCAAGCTCGTGCTCGGTCAGGGCGCCGCCGATTGGCACCGCCTGCAAAGCATCTTCGGTTTCGTGCGCGCGCATGGCGGCGGCGAAGCGCTGGCCTGGACCGCGCAAGCAGCCGTCGCGCTGACGCTCGCCGTGGCGCTGATGTGGCTCTGGCGCAGCCGCGTCGCGTTCGAATTGAAAGCCGCCGCGCTCGCTGCCGCCGCGCTGCTCGCGACGCCTTACGTCTACACCTACGATCTGGTCGTGCTGGCCATCCCAGTTGCGTACCTGGTGCGCATCGGGCTGACGCGCGGATTTATCGCGCTCGATGTGGCCGGATTGATTGCCGCCGGCGCGCTGCTGCTGATCTATCCGTTCGTGAATACGAACGTGGGGCTTGCCGCGACATTGATCGTGGCCGCCCTGATCGTGCGCCGGGTGGCAGCCGCAGTGCACGACGGCGGCTTGGGCGAACACGCGTCCGTGTAAACGCCGCATAAACTTCCTGCACTCCGGCGGTAACGTGGGGTGGAAACGGCGGAACGTGCTACGGATGCACGGGGCGTTCAGGGGGAATACTATGATTCATAATTGCAAGGTTTTGGCTGGCGCACTGTGCGCAATCTTAGGATTGGCTTCGACCTCGACCAATGCAAACGCTGCGTGCGCTACTCTCGCCGGCACGTGGCATATATTTACCGAATCGGGAAAATCGCCGAACTTAAAAGTCGTGGGCACGCCGATCGTCACAAACTTGGCGCAAGGCGGCGACAAAACCGTACTATTCACTATAAAAAACTTTAATGTTCTTGCGACGCCGCAGGTTTCCAATGATACGACCACAATTCTCCAATGCACTTTGCATGTGGCCGCTGATGGCACCATTTCTACTGTGAAAGGTTCGCCGTTGTCGCCTTGCACGGCCTATCATGTGCCGACCGGCGTGAGCAGCTTCAACGTAAAAGGACAACTGACGTTATCGACCGCGTGCGGCTTGACGGGATCGATAACGAGTCCCGGCGTTCCGGTGGTGACGATCCGCGGTGGTCAAATCAATGGCAACACGGGCGCCGGCATCGCAACCCAGAACAACGGCAACAATTCGCTTTTTTCCATCGTAAAAGGATAGGCGCCGTCGAAGCGGTAAGGTATCCGCACGGGAGGGTGCTGCCATGCCGATTGCCTTTTCGCCTTCGTCGCAATTGATTGAGTGGCGAGCGCCTAGCGTTCGAACGCGGGCCCGACGTTGGGTAGTCCGCCGCCGACGAATTTAACGCCGACTTCGCCACCCAAGCGCCAGATCACGGTGCATCGGCGATTGAGGCCGTCGGCGCCGGAAA
>JBAUHH010000131.1:0-23645 GCA_049680165.1 Pseudolabrys sp. | reverse complement strand
CCTCCCCGCGCGCTGGCCGAAGCCAGGCCCGCGCCGCGCGACACAGCGCGCTAACCTTGTCGCAAAACCGACGCAACCCGCGCATTGACGCGCGCGTTGTCATCTGGCATCCGCAGCGCTCCATTCGACTGTCCCGAGTCCCCGTTCGCAATGTCTCGCAAGCCCTACCGCATCGGCCGCGCCCGCACCGGCCTTGGCCTCTTCGCCACCTTCCCGATCAAAAGCCGCGCGTTCATCGTCCGCTACAGCGGCAAGGTGATCTCGTCGGAAACCGCCGACAGGCTCGAGCGCTACCGCCGCAACCGCTTCATCTTCGAGCTCAACAAGCGGTGGTGCATCGACGGCACCACGCGCAGGAACATCGCCCGTTACGTCAACCATTCCTGCCGGGCCAATGCCGAAGCCATCATCCGCCGCGGCACGAAGCGCATCGACTATGTCGCCGCGCGCCGCATCGAGCCGGGCGAGGAAATCACCGTCGATTACGGCAAGCAGTACACCGGGCTGTTCCTGGAGGAAGGCGGCTGCCAGTGCGCGCCCTGCCGCAAGCGCCGCGCCAAAAAACGCCGCGAACGCCGCGAAGCCGCGGCGAAAAAGAAAGTCTTCCAGAAGCGCTCGCGGCCGAAGCCGCGCTCGCGCCGCAAACGCTGACGATTATTTGTGCACGGCAGCCAGCACGCGCGGCACCAGCGCCGCCGCGACGCGGGCATGCGACTGCGGCGACAGATGATGGCCATCGGCCTGATAGCCCGCCGAGGCATACATCGCGCCGGCCACCGATTTGTACGGCGCGCGGATCGGCACGGCGTGATGCGCGCGGATCATGGCCATGATCTTCGCCACGTTGGCGTTGGTCTCGGCCATCGACAGGCCCTTCTTGCGGTCGTTGTCGCCGCCATTGTCGAACACGACGACCTGGGTGCCGGCAGGTATGGAGCTGGCGCGCTGGAGGATCTGCGCGCTGGTCTGCCCGTTGATGGCGTTGACGCTGACGTGCGCGTCGTAGCCCTTCGCGCGCAACATTTTCTCAAGCTGCGCCGGCCAGGCCTGCGAGTCCGATACGCCGGCGCCGTTGGTGTTGCTGGCGCCGAGCGCAAGAATATTGATCGTCGCCGCGCGCGCCACTCCGGCCGCCGCACCCAGCACGATTATCCCGGCCAGCAAGACGGCAAGCCATGGTTTCCTGTGATGTACAGTCATGCCTATCCCCCTCCGAAGCACCACAAAGGTGCATCACCCGCCGAATTTTAGCACTGCGGCGTGGGGGCGCTAGAGCACCAGCGCGAGGCGCTCCTCGCCGAGCGGCTTGAAGCCGAGCCGCGCGTAATAGCGCGCCGCGCCCGGATTGCGCATGTGCACCGCGGTGTCGATGCGGCCGATTTTCTTTCTCTTCAGTTCGGCTTTGAGCGCCTCGATCATTTTCGTGCCGACGCCCTTGCCGCGATGATCGCCGGCGACGAACACGTCGTCGAGCTTGCCCACCACGCCGCCGATCGAGGTCGAGACCGCGTAGCAGACGATGCACACGCCGGCCGCCTTCCCGTCCGCATAAGCGAGCCACACGAAGCCAAGCTCCGGCTTGCGCAAAAACAGCGCGATCGCGCGTGCGAGCGCCTTCGGCCCCATTTTGGGCCCTTTGTCGCCATAGGCCTCGCTGCTGGCGAGGTAATGCTCGTCCTCGCGCAGGAACGTTTGCAGCAGCGCCCGCGCGTCGGCGCGTGTGCGCTTCGTCATCTTGCGGCAATAGAATTTCATTTGTCCTCGGGCATTCATGCTGCCTCATCCTTCGAGACGCCCTCCTTCGGAGCGCTCCTCAGCATGAGGTGGGTCGGAACTCAATGCTTCCCGCCGATCAGCGCCTGCACGCGGCCAATGGTGCGCGCGACGATGACGTCGTAGCCGGCGGGGTTGAGATGCTGCTGCTGGTCCCCCGTCAGGTATTTCGGCTGCCCGGCCAAGCCATGCCGCGGCCCGAGCAGCAGCACCCTGATGCCGCGCGCGCGCAGTTTCGCGGCGATCGCCTGGCGCCCCTGCTCCACCTGCGCTGCGGAAGCGCCCTTGCGCAGGTCGTTGATGCCGACCCATACGATGGCGAGCTTCGTGCCCGACGGCACCGCGCCATCGACGCGCGAGGCGACGCCCGGCACCGTGTCGCCGTTGATGCCTTCGTTGGCAACGTGCACGTCGTAGCCTTTCGCGCGCAACGCGCGCTCGAGCTTCGCCGGATAGTTCTCCGACGACCCGACGCCCTTGCCCGCGATATTGGAGTCGCCGATGGCGACGATGTTGATTGAGGCGGCAAAGGCGGGGTGTGGAACGACAAAAAGCTTCGCGCCGATAAAGGCCGCGCATGCAAATATAACGGCTTGGAATGCTTTATGCTTCATAAAACCCGCGCTCGGAGTCTCAAGAAAGCACCAAAACGGTCCTAGATAAAGCGGGCCTGAGGGTCAGCAGCCCCTGCGACTGCCGATGTGCTTTGCAAAATTCCATCAGCGCCGCATCTGGCTCACGCGCGCTGCGCGATGTCGGCGGAACAGCGAGCAACCTCGCATCAGCCTCACCGAGACTGGGACAATTTTAGTCATCGTATTCGCGCCGAATTAGCCGGGCGCGACTATAGGTTGACGCAGCCAGTGCGGGCGCAACCTTCAGGATGGCGGTTCCCATGCGGAAGTTCTTTTACGGCCTCGGCATCTTTGCTGCCATCGTCATAGTCGCCGGCGGCATTGGTTTCTTTGTTCTGGCCCGTAATGGTGCGGCACTCGACACCGCGAGCAAGGCCTACGTGAAAGATTCCGTCGTCACGATCGCGACGAATTGGGATTCCAATGAGCTTTGGAAACGCGCCAGCCCCCATTTGCGGACAATGGCGAAGCAGGAAGAACTGCGCGGGTTTTTCGATGCCGCCAGGGACGCGCTCGGCCCGCTTGTGGAATATCGTGGCAGCCAAGGACAGTCGTTAATGTCGGTGGTGAACTCGCAGAGCCGCGTGTCCGCCAGTTACGTTGCGCAATGCCACTTTCAAAAGGGTGACGCTGTTATCCAGGTTGCCCTCGTCAAGCAGGGCGACACTTGGATGATTGAAGGCTTTCACATCAACTCGTCGGTGCTGATGAAGAGGCTCGTCGGCCTCAAAAGTTGAGGCCGCAAAGCTACACCACCCTCACCTTCCCGCACTCCCCCACCTCACACTCCAGCGCCTTGCGATCCCATTTCGCCAAATCCGCCGCCGCGTCGTACGTGCTCTGCAGGAATTCCATCAGCGCCGCGTCCGGGTCGCGCGCGGTGCGCACGGCGTCGTAGGGCAGCAGAAACTCGCCGAGCACTTTGCTAAAAAACGCCTGCGCCGGCTGCACGCGCGCCTCGCCGAAGCCTTCCGGCGCCGGATAGGCGTAGGAATAAAACGCCGCGTAGTCGATCGGCGCGAGCCCGCCGCCCGGCCAGAAGCCCGCGCTCGACACCTCGTGCGAATAGGCCTCCTGCGCCACCGCGTCCGGCATATGCGGCACGCCGCCGGGATGGCGCGGCGCGCTGCGCCCGGAAAAGCGCGTGACCGCGAGATCGAACGAGCCCCAGAAGAAATGCACCGGGCTTGTTTTGCCGAGGAACCCGGTGCGGAAATGCGCCAGCACCTCGTGCGCCGACAACAGCACGCGCCAGAAGCGGTTGGCGTAATCGTGGTCGTAGGCCTTGTGCGCGGTATCCTGGTCGAACGGGATACAGTCGGCGAGCTCGCACGGCATCGTGGTGATGCGCGCCTCGATGCCGAGCTCGCGCAGCGCGGTCATCAGGTCGGTGTAGAATTCCGCCACCGGCATGGGCGCGAGCATGAGCTGGCGGAAATGTCCGTCGCTGGTGCGCACCCACAGCACGTCGTCGATGAAGTCGAAGTCGATCTGGAAGCTGCGCGCGCCGTAGGGGATCGGCGACGTGGTCAGCCCGCGCGCGGTGACGTAGAGCGCGACGTGCCACGAGTGATTGAGCCACGGCGTCAGCGCCAGCCTTATCTTGCCGACGATCTGCGTCCACAGATGCAGCGTGTCGCGCGTGTCCTTCCACGCCGCGTAAGGCAGCTCAGGCCAGCGTTCTGCGTTCGATGTAGCCGTTGCCTGTGACATAGCCACCGACTCCTCTACGCACTCCGTGTCGTGCACGGGCTTGACCCGCGCATCCATCTTTCTTCGCTTGATGGATTGCTGGGTCAAGCCCCGGCGCCCCAACCACCTGTCATCACCGGCTTGACCCGGTGATCCCGCTTGGGAAGGCACTGCGTTTCTAAGCGAGATGGCCGGGGCGTCCTGTGGCGTAAAGACGGCGTTTCGCGCCTTTCGCCCGGCCATGACAAAGAAAAAAGATAATCCCCGTTGACATCCCGACCCTCGTAGGATTATATTCACATCACTCGATCCGCCGAGGGCGCTCTCATGAGGCGTCGTGACAGCGGGGTCGGGTGCGGTGGCCGCGCACCCGCGCGCTGCCGCCCTCCGCCGCCAACGCTCCACGGCCATGCGCTGCGCGCTGTCCGCCCGTTCCGTTTCCAGGCTGCCCGCCTTTCCCGGCGCATGCTAGGGAACATGGCCCGCCGCGGAGCCACGCCCCTTTGACCAGCGACAGTCTCGACCAGCGCGTTTCCGCAGCGCCGACGCGCGGTGACCACGTTCCGCTTGGCATCGCCTGCATGCTGGCGGCGACCGTGCTGTTTTCCGCATCGAGCGCGGTGTCGAAGTGGCAAGTCGCCACGCATTCCTTCGTCGACGTTGTGTTCCTGCGCAGCATCGCATCGCTCGCCGTCTGCGCGCTGCTGATCCTGCCGCGCACGGGGATTGCCGTCTTCCGCACGCGCAAGCTCGGCGCCCATGTCGGCCGCAACGTCACACAAGGCATCGCGCAGGCCTTCATCGTCATCGCCTTCGGCCTGATGCCGCTTGCCGGCACGGTGGCGATCAATTTCTCCGCGCCGCTGGTCGCGACGCTCGCCTCCGCCATCCTGCTGAAAGAAAAAGTCGGCCCGGTGCGCTGGGCTGTGCTGGTGATCGGCTTTCTCGGCGTGCTGGTGGTCGCTGCGCCCGGCGCCGACAGCTTCCGGCTCGGCGCGCTGTTCGCCCTCGCCAATGCGGTGATGTACGGCAGCGTCATCGCGGCGGTGCGCGGCATGACCGCGACCGAGTCGACCGAGACGCTCACCATGTACCAGATGGTGATCCTGTGCGCCCTGTTCGCTCTGATGCTGCCGTTCGGCTTCACCATGCCGAACCTGCACGACGCCGCCGTGATGCTGTTCAACGGCGTGCTCTACGGCCTCGGCCAATACATCTGGACGCGCTCGCTGTCGCTCGCGCCGACCTCCGCGGTCGGGCCGTTCTATTATTTTTCGCTGGTGTGGGCGATTCTCATCGGCTTCGTATTCTGGGGCGACATGCCGACGCTTCCTTTGCTCGCGGGCTCGGCGATCGTGGTCGGCTCCGGGCTTTATCTGCTGTGGCACGAGAGCGGCCGCAAACCGATGAACGCCGAATGACGAAGCGCGCCGACCACATTCCGCTCGGCATGCTGTTGATGATGCTGTCGACGGTGGCGTTCGCGCTCTCGAGCGCGATCTCGAAATGGCAGGTCTCGAGCTATTCGTTCGCGGAGGTGCTGTTCTTCCGCGCCATCGCCTCGCTCGTGACCTGCGCGATGTTGATCCTGCCACGCACAGGCCTCGGCATCCTGCGCACCGCCCGCCTGCGCGACCATGTCGGCCGCAACCTGATGCAGGGAGTCGCGCAGAGCTCGATTGTCATAGCCTTCGGCATGATGTCGCTCGCCGGCGCGACTGCAATCAACTTTTCCTCGCCGCTGTTCGCCGCACTGTTCGCCGCCATCGTGCTGCATGAAAAGGTCGGGCCGGCGCGCGGCGGCGCGCTGATCGTCGGCTTTCTCGGCGTGCTGCTGGTGGCGGCGCCCGGCGCCGACACCTTCCGCCTCGGCGCCATCTTCGCACTCATCAACGCGGTGCTGCTCGGCAGCGTCACCGTCGCGGTACGCGGCATGACCACGACCGAGTCGGTCGAAACGCTGACCATGTGGCAGATGATCATCCTCGCCGCCTTCTTCACACTCGCCATGCCGGCGTTTGGCTTCATCTGGCCTTCGCGCGGCGATCTCGCCCTCATGCTGGCCAACGGGGTGGTGAATGCCGCGGGGCAATATCTATGGACGCGCTCGCTGTCGCTCGCGCCGGCTTCCGCTGTCGGGCCGTTCTATTATTTTTCGCTGGTGTGGGCGCTGGTGCTCGGCTTCCTGTTCTGGGGCGACCTGCCGACGCTCGAACTCATCGGCGGCTCCGCAATTGTGGTGGTGTCCGGACTGTACCTGCTTTGGCACGAATCCGGCCGCAAGCCGGTGACGATAAGAAATGAAAGTGGAGGATGAACCGATGAGCCTGACCATTCGCCGCGTCGTGACCGGCCATGACGAACAGGGGCGCGCCAAGGTGCTGATCGACGAACAGGTAAAGAACGTGTTCTCGCACCGGCCCGGCGCGTTCTACAGCGTGATCTGGTCGAGCGAAGGCTTTCCCGTCAGCAACGACGGCGACCACGATCCGTCCAACAAGAAAATCGGCACCACCATCGACAACGGCACCGTGTTCCGCATCGTCAGCTTCGGCCCCGGCGTCGCGCCGCGCAATCACCGCACCGATTCAATCGACTACGCCGTCGTCATCTCCGGCGAGATCGACATGGAGCTCGACATCGGCAGCGTGCACCTGACGGCCGGCGACGTGCTGGTACAGCGCGGCACCATCCACAACTGGGTGAACAAGGGCAAGGAGCCGTGCGTGATTGCTTTCACGCTCGTCTCCGCAAAACCCGTCACCGCCGGCGGCAAGGCGATGCCGGCGCACGGCTGAGGCGTCGTCAGAAGGTGTAGCGCTTGCCGACCGCCGAAGGCGCGAGAACCTTGTCGCCGAACGCCTGCGCCAGCGCGGACATCGCGCGCCAGCCGGTGCAATGACCGGCGGCGATCGTCGTCAGCTGAAACTCTTTCAGCGCCTCGACCGTCTGCGGGATGATCGCTTCGTTCACCCCCGACAGGTGCAGTCCTCCCATGACCGCGTGCAGCGGGACATCCGGAAAGCTTGCACGCGCATGCTTGAGTACATTGACGATGCCGGCATGCGAGCAGGCGCTGAATATGACGAGCCCCTTCCCGCGGACGTGCACCCCCAGCCATCGCTCGTCGAGAAGGAGCTCGTCCGGCTCCCAGTCTTTTCCGTCCTCGCTCCTGCGAACCTGTCCCGGCATGCCGCGCTCGAACGGCGTCACCCGTGGAATTTCGCCGCTGACCACGAACATGCCGTCAAGAAGAACCTGCCGTTCCGTGCTGCAAACGACTTGCGCGCCTTGCGCCGACAATTCGTCGATGCCGGGCACGTCGTCCATGATCCGCACGCTGCCATCGGGCGTTCGCATTCCGCGCGTGCGAAACATCCCCGGATGCGCGTAATACGGCACCTTGCGGCCGCCGTTGCGGGCGCGAATGGCGCCGAGCGCCAACAGCATCGCGCCGGAATGATCCCAGTGGCCGTGCGAGAGCACGATGCCGTCGACTTTGCCGAGGTCGGCGCCGAGTCGCGTCGCGTTGCGCTCGAAGGCGTAATCCTCAGGTCCGCTGTCGAACAGGACCGTGTGGCCCGCCTCGCCGCGCTGGACCGTTATCAGGCACGACAGGCCGTGCACGGCGCAGCACAGGCAGCGGCCCGACGAGGCACGCAACCCCCGGCGCGTTGCGAAGGCGAACTCCGTCTCCACATTGGCAGGCGTGCTCGAAAGCCCGTCGGTCGCGTTGTCGACGAGAATCTGCACGTCGACTTTGTCAACTGGCACCAGAGTCATGTCGCCTCGACGGGTTTGCGAGAAAGTCGGGATATCGGCGGCGTGGCCGCCGCATGCTCACGCATCGAGCTCAGCGTAATGCCGGAAAATGTCCCACTCGTTGAAGGCGATGCGGCGCCTGGAGTTGAGATAGCGCTCGATATTCGGGCGCGCGATCACGCGGTCATGCACCTCGACCGAACGCGGCACCTTCGCCTCGATGCGCTTCATCGCCTCGGGAAACGCATGGCGCAGGCCCGATACGATCTGGAACAGCGACAAGTCGGCATAAGTGAGCTTGCGCCCGGTGAGAAACGGGCCGCCACTCTTGCCGATGACGCGCTCGCAATAGCCGAGATATTTCGGCGCGCGCTCCTTGAGGAAATGCTCGGTGTAGCGTTTCGATTCCGCCTTCTGGTCGTCGTAATAAAGCGACGAAGCGATCGGATGGTGGGTGTCGTGGATCTCCTTGACGAAATCCGCGATCGTGAGCTGGAGCTGATGCACCCATAGCCGCGCCGGCTCCGCTTTCGGCGCAAGCCCATGCCGCGCGCCGAGGTAAAGCAGGATGTTGGCGCTCTGCCCGATCACCAGCTTGCCGGCCTTGAGGAACGGCGGCGCATAGGGAATGGTATCGGTGCCCTTCCCCTCCATGAACCGCATCATCTTGTCGGTGCCCCCCTTGCCGCGCGCGACGTCGACATAAGACGCGCCGGCGTCTTCCAGCGCGAGCCGCACAAACTCGCCACGGCCCTGGATTTCCGGCCAATAATAAAGTTCGTAACGCATAAGCATGCCCTCGCGGTTGCGATGACAGCTAAAAGAACTTTCCGAACGCAAAAATCAAGCGGACGCGCCGCGAAGCGCGTCCGCCAAACGTAAAGCGCAGGAATTCAGTTCACTGCGAAGCAGTACAAAAGCCCGTCGCCGCCGGTCGATTGCAGGTCCTTCTGCGAGCAGCCGCCGTCCGGCCCGCGCGAGGGATGCGACGAGTTCCACGAATGCGAGGCTTCATCGTCGCGCAAGCCTTCGCGGTCGTTATGGCCGAGCATCACGGCACCTTGCGTGCTGCTGGTGTAGTTCTTGCAAGTGTGATCGGCATCGTCGGTAAAGGCGGTGCCGTCCGGCTTGGAGCCGGTAAGGATGTCATGGCGATTGGGCTTGTCGCCGCGACCGTTGATGACCTCGCCCTTCTCCGACAGGTTGTTTTGCTTGTTGAGCTTGTTGTTGGCGCTATGCAGATCGGCGACGCTGGTTGCAACGACGATGCCCTTGGCGTTCTGCCACGGGCCCTTGCCGATGCGGTCGCGCGCATTCACGGCGCCCGCGCCTTGCGTCGACAGATAAGCGTGCCAAGTTTTCCCGCTCGCGCCGGCCGAAGCCGCAAGATCCTGGCAATGCTTGTCGGCGCCGGCAAGGCCACCGAGGTCAGCGCCCTTGCCCGGGCCGGCGCTGGTGACGAAGAAGCTCATATTGGCCTGCTGAGCGTGCGCGCTCGCGCCGAGCAGCAGCGCCAGCGCAGCGGCGATCGGCAAACACGTCCGCATTGTCATGAAGTCCTCCCGAATAAGGCACAGCGAATGCTGGGCCACCGGCCCTGCACAACCCCAGCGGACGGGACGTATTCCGCCCCGCCCGATCACCAACCGGTGAAACGCTGAACCGCCGCAACCCGCTGGACGGGCATCGTCATTTGGAAACCGCGCCGCCGTATTGCTCGTCGGTCACCGGCTCCAGCCACTTCACGTGCTCGCCGCCCTGATGTTCCTGCATGGCAATGTGTTCCATCGCGGACGTGGGCGTGCCGCCATGCCAGTGCTTCTCGCCCGGCGGAATCCACACTGTGTCGCCTGGCTTTACTTCGCGGATCGGCCCGCCAAACGTCTGCACATGGCCGACGCCAGCGGTGATGTGCAGCGTCTGGCCGAGCGGATGCGTGTGCCAGGCCGTGCGTGCACCGGGCTCGAAGCGCACCCACGCCGAGCGCAGCAGCGCCGGATCGGGCGCCTGAATGATCGGATCCTGCCACACCGTTCCGGTGAAACTCGGTGCGCCCATCCGCTTCGACGGCCGCGAACCGCAAGCAATAATGTCCATGACGTCACTCCCATAATTGGACCCACCGCAGGTTAGCGGGGCGCGCGGGAATCAAAAAGCCCGGCGTCGCCGCCGGGCCTCTCGTTAATCCCGTTACCGGTCGGCTCAGACCGGCTGCAGATTACCGGCCGCCTGTTTGCCGCGCTCAGTGAGAATCTCGTAGCTGACCTTTTGGCCCTCGACGAGCGAGCGCATGCCGGCGCGCTCCACCGCACTGATATGCACGAACACGTCCTTCGAACCGTCGTCAGGCTGGATAAATCCATAGCCCTTCTGGGTATTGAAGAACTTCACAGTTCCGACAGCCATCATAGTTCCTTTCACGCTTTGCGTTGAACGCCCCCACGCTCATCGCGGAGGCGGCAACTATCCGAGTTTTGGGGGATCACTTGAGTTCGCTAGCCCAAATCGGGAGCGTGCAAGCTAAGCCGAAAACCAGGTTGCGGGCGGCCACATAGACGGATTTGCCCACAAGGTCAACGGCCTACCGCGATTGCGAATATCGCAATGAAAACATCGATAACGCAGCTGTATGCGTCATCGCTATCGTGACTTTATCAATTGGTAATGGCCGACTTTTATAGTCGATGGGCAGCAGTCGGGCCTTCGTTAACAAGTCGTGAATGCGGCAGCCTTCGCCGGATAAACAGCAATGTCGTCGAACCCGATCCACCTCAAGGACAATCGCAGGGCGCCGCGCCGGCCGATGCGTTACACGGCCTGGATCACCGTTGACGGCAAGGAGATGCACGGTTGCGCGCTGGCGGATATTTCCGACACCGGCGCCCGCATCGACGTCGAAAACGCTAAGGACCTGCCGGACCAGTTCTTTCTGCTGCTGTCGCGCCGTCACAACACGGCGACACCGCGCCGCATCTGCCGCGTGGTTTGGCGCAAGCCGGGACAACTCGGCGTCAGGTTCGAGCGCCGCTTCGTCCCCGCCGACGCGCCCGCCAGCGCCTGAGCGCGGGCGCGGGCGCGGTCTAAGCCTGCTGAATCGCCGACAACAGCCAGTCGCCGCCCTGCGCGCGCATGAAGGTCCACACTTCCGTGGCCTCCGTCGGACGCGACGCATCGCCCTCGACCACGCGCCCGGTTGCGCGCTCGATCGTGCGGTCGATCAGTGAGAAGCGCATCGCAACGGTCGCATAGTCGGTACCGTCCTCGCGCCAGGTTTCGGCGAGATCGCCTTGCAGCAATGTCGGTTGTGAAATTTCATTGACGACACCGCGGCTGGCGTTCTTCGCCAACTGCTCGGAGAAATACGAGACCACCTCCGGCGTCGCGAGTTCGCGCAGCTTCACCAGGTCTTCCGCGCCGTACGCGTTCTGCACTTCGGCGAGCAAACGCTCGAACGCATCGTAGTCGCTCTTGCCGATAGCGAGCGGCGCACCGGCGGCGGCGTTCGCGCCGAAGCCGGCCGCGCTGGAGCTGGAATCAAAACTGTGCGCTGGCGCGCCGCCTGCAAACGCGGGTATGTTGCGCCGCTGCCACCAGCCGATCGCGAGCCGCGCGACGATAAAGATCAAGCCGATTTGCAGCAGCAGGCCAAGCACCGAGCCAAATCCGCTCATGCCGCCGAAGATGCCGTGACCGAACAGCAGGCCGAACAATCCCGCGCCGAGGAATCCGGCCGCGAGACCGCCGAACAAGCCGCCGCCGAAGAAGCCCGGCGTGACGCGGAGCCGAACAGCGCCGAAGATCGCTGTCCCGGCTGCGTCATCGTGCGCTCGACCGGCGAAGCCGCATTGGGCGCGGTGCGCGTCGCCGGCGGAGCCGAAAACGTGCGCATGCCCCGGCTGCCGCCGGAGAAGCCACCACCCGCGCGCGCATCCGCATCACCGGCTGCAAAAACGAGCACAGCCGCGAGCATGGCGAATGCCAACAGCGATCGGCGACAGATCATGGCGTTGTTTCTCCCCACACGCACGACGGACACCTAAGCATAGTTCCATGCGTTTGTAAGAGGCGCGAATCGTCGCCGGTCACGCCCTTGTCATTGCCCACCCGGAACCTCCGATTGAGCTGGCGATTGGATATTTCGAACGAATGAATGAGGTAGGCCATGAAAACGTTGTTGGCGGCCGCCGCGCTGTTGCTTTCCGTCGGCAGCGCGTCGGCGAGTTTGCCGCCGATGAATCAAAGTCTCGGCGGGCTTTCGGTGAGCGAGGCGCAGGTTTACGCCGCGCTTGAAGCGGCCATGCGCGAAGCCAGTTACTTCCAGGCTCCCCAGCAGCCGACGTCCGGCCAGTTCTTTCCCTGCCGGCGGGGTCAGGTCATGTTCTTTAACGGCCTGCTGCGGGACGCGCACGCCTGCAACTAGCGCTCTCGTCAGGCGCGCGGCATGCCAAATAATTGTCTTCGCATTGCCCTCCGGCGGTCACACGGAACCAGGGACGATTCACAACGCGCTCCATTGCGAATGGCTGTCACATGCAGCATGAGCACGTGAACGGCGTGTGGCGCAACGTGCAGGTTTGCAACTAATAATCACTCTTTAACTTGAGAGAGCGTGACGAGGCCGCGTGCGCGGCATCGTTATGTGTGCATCAGCCCCTGTTCCACAGGATGGAACAAAGCGGCGGAACACCTGTTGAGGAGGCAATCTGAACCGACCGCGGCTCGTAGCCGCGCGCATTAAGGGGTGCACTATGCTTGGAACCGTCCTCATCGTTCTGCTGATCCTGATCCTGCTCGGCGCGGTGCCGCGCTGGCGCTATAGCTCCAATTGGGGCTACGGGCCGTCGGGCCTCGTCGGCGTCATCCTGATCGTAGTGCTGGTGCTGGCGCTAACGGGACGCATGTAACGGCGCGCCGCTCAGCCGGTTTCGCTCATCGACTCTTTGACGGCGGCGACCAGCTGCTTGAGCGTGAACGGCTTCGCCAGGAACGAGAATTTCTCGCCTTCCGGCAGGCTCTTCTGGAACGCGTCTTCCGCGTAACCGGAGACGAAGATCATCTTGAGATCCGGATTGCGCCGGCGCATTTCCTTGAGCAGCGTCGGCCCGTCCATTTCCGGCATCACCACGTCGGATACGACCAGATCGACCACGCCTTCGCGCTCGAGCACTTCGATCGCTTCCACGCCATTGCCCGCTTCGAGCACGGTATAGCCGCGTGAGGCGAGCCCGCGTGCGTTGAGGGCGCGCAATCCTTCTTCATCCTCGACCAACAAAATCGTGCCGTGCCCGGTGAGATCGGTGGTCGCGGTGCGCACGACATTGTCGGCCGCCGACATCGCGCCGGCGATCGCGGGCGCATCAGCGCCGGGAATTTCCGGCACCGTCTCTTCCACGCCCGGCACATGGCGCGGCAGGAAAATGCGAAACGCAGTGTGGCCGGGCTTCGACTCCGCGTAGATGAAGCCGCCGGTCTGCTTGACGATCCCGTACACGGTCGAGAGTCCCAAGCCCGTGCCCTTGCCGACTTCCTTGGTCGTGAAGAACGGTTCGAAAATCTTGTCCATGATATCGGGCGGGATGCCGCTGCCGGTGTCAGCCACCTCGACCAGGACGTAGTCGGCGTTCGGCATGCCCTTGTAGCCAAGGTTGACGCTGTCGGCCGCCGTCACATTGCTGGTGCGGATGGTGAGCGTGCCGCCGTCGGGCATGGCGTCGCGTGCGTTGACCGCGAGATTCACGATGACTTGCTCGAATTGTGAAATGTCCACCTTCACCGGCCACAGATCGCGGCCGATCATGACGCCCGAGAACGTCACTTTTTCGCCGATCAGCCGCTTGAGCAGCATGCCGAGATCGCTGACGGTCTCGCCAAGATCCAGCACCTGCGGGCGCAAGGTCTGCTTGCGCGAGAACGCCAGCAGTTGCCGCACCAGCGCCGCCGCGCGGTTAGCGTTTTGCTTGATCTGGATGATGTCCTGGAACGACGGATCGGTCGGCTTATGCGCGTTGAGCAGGAAATCGGTCGCCATCATGATCGCGGAAAGCACATTGTTGAAGTCGTGCGCGATGCCGCCGGCGAGCTGGCCGACCGACTCCATTTTCTGCTGCTGGTTGATGCGGTTCTCGAGCGTGCGCTGCGTCGTGGTCTCGAGCGCATAGACGATTGCCGATTCGCCGTCGCGGTCCTCCTCCTCAACGGCGGAAACGAAAAACGTCGCCCAGCGTTCGCCCGGACCGACCAGCGCCGCTTCCACCGGCGTGATGTCGCCCTGGCCCTCCGCCGCCTTGCGGATCGCCGCTTCGAGCTCCGCGCGCTCGCGCTCGGCGACGCAAGCGACGATCGAACGCGCGTCGCCCATCAGCACATCGGAAAAAGTTTGCGCGAAACGCGCATTGCTGCGAGCGATCTTGCCGGCTTTGTCGACGGTCGCGATCGCCATCGGCGTATTCTGGAAGAAGCGCATGAAACGCACTTCCGCGGCGCGCTGGGGGTCGGTGCCGTCGTCACGCGCGCGGTTGAGCACCAGTGTGCGCGATGCGCCGGCCGCGCCGTCGGCGCCGTACGCGATCTTGTGGAACAACCGCACCGGCACCGGCTTGCCGCCGCGGGTCTTGAGATCGAGATCGAGCACTTCGGTCTTCACTTCGCCCGGCGCGGCATTGAGCGTGGTGAGCAGCGCCGCCCCTTCGCCCGCCACGATATCGTTGAGTTTGAGCGAGCCGGTCGCGACCTGCGCCAGATCGTGATCGAGCCAGGCGGCAAGCGTGGCGTTGAGGTAGACGATCGCGCCCTCGGCATCGACCGAGAAGAATCCGGCCGGCGCGTGATCGAGGTAATCGATCGCGTGCTGGAGTTCCTGGAACACATTTTCCTGGCGCTGGCGGTCGCGCGTGACGTCGGCGATCGACCACACCGTCAGGCGGGCGTCGTGCTTGCTGTCGCCCAACGGCCGCACGCGCAGGCGCAGCCAGCGCGCGCTCGCAGCTTTATCGCCGGCGATCCGCACTTCTTCCTGCAGGCGGCGGCCTTCGCGGCCCGCCTTGACCAGGCGGTAGATCGATTCCGAAACTTCCGGATCGCCGATGAATACACGCTCGATCGGCCGCACGTCGTCGGGACCGGCGGCGTCGATCAGGTCGAGATAGGTGGTGTTGGCGTAGAACACCCGCCCGCTCTGGTCGGTGATGACGATGCCGTCGAAAGCATTGTCCGCCAGGGTCTTGAGCAAGGGGCGGCTCTGGTCCTTGCCAGCAAAACGCAGGATTCCGGCGGCCATCGCGAACAGCGAGAACACGCCGATGGTGGCGAGGAACGCCAGCAGCGCCATGATGTAAGGCTGGGCGTGGTCGCGGCCGATATAAATGAGACCGGCGGCCGCCCCCACCAGCAGGATCGCCACCAGCAGGACCATGCCGATGCTGCCACTGCGCGGGGCGCTTTGGCTGCGGTCGAACGATTCCCGGCGCTGCCCTTCGCTGCGGTCAGGCGCGGCCGGCGTCTGCGCTGGCGGTTTCTGCGCTGCCATATAGTCTTGAGCCTCGACGCGCCTTGGCGAGAGCTGCACCTGTTCCCTCAGTGCCTTAAGCCGGGGCTTCGGCGCAAGTGTCGTATAATGACGGCCTTTGGATAATTATCGCGCCACCGCCCGCCGCAGCCGCAGGACGTAGCCGATAACCTCCGCCACCGCCTTGTAGTGCTCGACCGGTATGGCCTGATCGACCTCGACCGTCGCGTGCAGAGCACGGGCGAGTGGCGGATTTTCGACGATCGGAACCGCGTGCTCGGTCGCCACTTCCCGGATCTTCAAGGCCAGCGCATCGACGCCCTTGGCGACGCAGATCGGCGCTTCCATGCCGCGCTCGTATCGTAGCGCGATCGAGTAGTGGGTCGGGTTGGTGATGACCACGGTCGCTTTCGGCACCGCCGCGATCATGCGCTTGCGCATGCGGTTCTGCCGCACTTGTTTCATCTTGCCGCGGATCGTCGGGTCGCCTTCGCTCTGCTTGAATTCGTCCTTCACCTCCTGGAGCGACATTTTCTGTTTCTCGTACCATTGCCAGTACTGGAACAGATAGTCGGCTGCCGCGACGACCGCGAGCATGGCGACGACGGCGCCGAGCATCTTGACCGCGAGCGTGCGCGTCAGTGGCAGAACGGCGGCGAGATCGGTCCACGCCAGGTTCTGGATCTTGGTTCGATCGGGCCACATCAGGACAGTCAGCACGGTGCCCATCAGCACGAGCTTCAGGATGCTTTTGGCGGAATTGGCGAGCGCCTGCACGGAAAATAGCCGCTTGAGGCCGGACGCCGGCGAGATGCGGCTTATCTTCGGCATCAATGCCTCGACCGACCACACCAGCCGGTGCTGGATCAGGTTGCCACCGAGCGCCGCCAGCACCACAAGCAAAAACGGGATAGCGACCGCAGCGAGCACGCTGCCGCTCAGTGTTTCGCCGAGCTGCACCAGTGCGATGCCATCGACGCGGATTTGGTACGAGTTCTCGATCAGACCGCGCAGGGTGCCGGCGAGGTTGAAACTCACCGTGCTCGAAAACGCCGTCAGCGCCAGCGTGCCGCCGGCGATGATGAACCAGGTGTTGACCTCCTGACTCTTGACGACGTCGCCGCGCTTGAGCGCTTCGTCCAACTTTTTTTGAGTTGGGTCTTCTGTCTTTTGGCTGTCGTCGTTTTCGGCCATGCGTGTGTCCGCCGCTTACAGGGTCGCGTGCGGCGCGAGCTCGCCGAGAACGTTTTCGAGATATCCGACGAAGGTCCCCATCATGGCACCGACCACCAGCAACAGCAGCACAAGCCCGAGCATGATCGACAGCGGCAGGCCGATGAAGAATACCTGCATCTGCGGCATCAGCCGCGACAGCACGCCGAGGCCGAGATTAAACAGCAGCCCGAACACCAGGAACGGAGCGGCCAGTTGAATGCCGATGCGGAACGACTGCGCGACGATGCCGACGATCATCTGCGCCATGTCACCGGTGATGGGAATTTCACCCGGCTCGAACAGAGTGTAGCTGTCGTTGAGCGCGGCGATCACCAGATAATGCAGATTGGTGGCGAAGATCAGCGTGATGCCGAGCATCGTCAGGAAGTTGCCGACCAGCACGCCTTGCTCGTTCTGCGTCGGATCGACTGCTGTGACGAAGCCGAGGCCGAGCGAGTTGGCGACGACGAAGCCCGCGACTTGCAGCGCCGAAATCGCGAGCCGTGCGGTCAGGCCGAGCACGGCGCCGATCAGGATTTCCTCGGCGGCCATCAGCAACACCGGCCCGAGCGCCTGCAAATCGATGGTGTAGGCTGCGCGGTGCAGCGGCAGCAGCACCGCGGTCAACGCCAGCGCGATGAGCAGCCGCACGCGCGTCGGCAGATTCAGTTCGCCGATGCCGGGCAGCAGCATCACCATCGTGCCGATGCGCGCGAATACCAGCATGAACGCCGCGGCCAGAGCGGGAAGAAACGAGATGTCGATGTGCATGAGCTAGCTGCCGCTGGCGATGCGGGCGGCGATGCGGATCATTTCGGCTTGCAGCTTTTCCGCCATGAACGGCAGCGCGATCAGCAGCGAAACGAAGATCGCCAGGATTTTCGGCACGAAAGCGAGCGTCATTTCCTGGATTTGCGTCACCGCCTGCAAAAGCGAAATGACGACACCGACCGCGAGCCCGACCAGCATGACGGGGCTTGCGACCAATATGAGCGTCATGATCGCCTCGCGCGCGACGTCGAGCACTTCAGTACCGGTCAT
This sequence comes from Pseudolabrys sp., assembly GCA_049680165.1. Taxonomy (GTDB): domain Bacteria; phylum Pseudomonadota; class Alphaproteobacteria; order Rhizobiales; family Xanthobacteraceae; genus Pseudolabrys. The sequence continues at coordinate 6,023 of JBAUHH010000131.1, read as the reverse complement.
GGTCTCGCCTGTCCCCTCGCCGCCCCCGCGTCAAAAAAAATCAGATCGGCATCTTCATGATGTCCTCGTAGGCTTGGATGACGCGGTCGCGCACCGCCACCACGGCGTCGATGGCAACTTCGGTTTCCGCCACCGCGGTGACCGCGTTGACCATGTTGCCCTTGCCCGCGACCATGTCTCTCGCCTGCGCGTCCGATTTTTGTCCGGTCGCACTGAGGGAGCCCATCGCATCCTTGAGCACGGCGGCAAAACTGGCGTCGCCGGCGCCGGCCGCGGCGGTTTTTCCCGCAAGCGCAACCGCCGGATCGGCGGAAAGACGGGCGACACTGGCATAAACGCCGGCGGCAGCGAGCGGAGTAGGCATGGTTCAAGCCTCGTTTAGATTTTGAGAATGTCGAGCGTGCGCTGGATCATGCGGCGCGTCGCGCTGATCACGTTGACGTTTGCTTCATAGGACCGCTGGGCATCGCGCATGTCGGTCATTTCGATCAGCGGATTGACGTTCGGATATTTGACGTTGCCGTTCGCATCGGCGGCTGGATGCCCCGGCTCGTATTTGATGCGAAACGCAGAATTGTCCGTGGTGACGCGGCCAAGCTCGACCGTGCGGGCATCGAGCGTGCGGTCCAATTCGGAATGGAAGGTCGCGATCTTGCGCCGGTAGGGATCGGCGCCGGGACGCTGCGGCGTCGAATCCGCGTTGGCGACGTTTTCCGAGATGACGCGCATGCGGCCTGCCTGCGCTCGCAGACCGGATGCGGCAATGACCATGGTCTTGAGGAAATCCACGATGTGTCTCCCTGACTAAGCGTTGCCCTCAGCTGCCTTTTCCGATCGCGGTTTTCAGAAGATTGAGGCTGCGGGTGTAGAGCGCTGTCGCGGCCTGATAATCCATCTGGTTGGAGGCGATTTTCATCATCTCCTCTTCCAGGCTCACCGCATTGCCGGTCGGGCGGATTTCGTAGCCGTCATCGGTCCGGCTGCGGAACGCGGCGGAGCTGCTCACGCCCGTGCCAGCGATGTGGCCGGGCTCCGTGCGCGCCAGAATGACCGGGGGCGTGGCCGAAGCGGTCGTAGCCAGGGAATCGAATTTCGGCTGCACCAGATCTCGCGGGCGGAAGCTGGGCGTATCGGCATTGGCGATATTTTCCGCAAGCACACGCTGGCGTTCCTGGCCCCACTGCAGTTTCGTGCGCAGCATCGAGAAAATCGGAATATCCATGATCGCCATGGCAGCCTCGCCTTCTCGCGGCCCCGCGCCGCGCTAGGCAGACTTTGCCGGGCGTATGGTTAATGCCGGGTAAAGGAAGGCCGCCGAGCGGCCGTCACGTTCAGGTCACGTTTACCATCAGAAGTATTTGGGAACCGGCCCAACGGCGGAATACAGGTGCATTCTGTTAATCATCTGTTAGGAATACGGGCGGCAAATAGTGCCTACGGCATTAACCATTCAGGCGATTCCCGTCGGGTGGGCCGTGGCGCGGAGTATGGAGCGCTTTGATGTTCGAGACCTTGCTCGGCTACGAAATTCCATTGGCAGCGCGATTTTTTATCGCGTTCCTGGTCGTGCTTGGCTTGATCGGACTGACGGCGTGGCTGGTGCGCCGGTTCGGCGCCAATCGTCTCGGCGGCTCATCGCGCGGCCGTCAGCCGCGGCTTGCAGTGATCGACGCGGCTTCCGTCGACGGTCGCCGGCGGCTCGTTCTCATCCGCCGCGACAACATCGAACACCTGCTGATGATCGGCGGGCCGTCTGACGTCGTCATCGAACCGAACATCGTGCGCGCGGTCGGCGCGCGCGAGGTCTCGCGCGAACCGGCACGCGGCGTTGAAACGCCGACGCCTACGCCTGCACCCACGCGCGGGTCGCCGGCGGCCGAAACCTCGTGGCCGTTGCAGCCGGCGAGCGAGCCCGCGTCCCGTCCCTATCGCACCAACGTGACCGACGAGCCGTGGCTTGCACCCGAACCGGGCGCGCGCGCACGGCCCGCGTCGGCCGACAGCCTGACCGGCTTTGCCGCCGAATTCTCCGCCCGGATGAACCAGCGCGACTCTGCGCCGCCGCCGATGCAGCCGGAACCGCAGCGCATCGCGTCGTCCGCGCCGGCCGAGCCGGTCGCGCCGCCGCAGACGGATCACAACCTCGCGGAAATGGCGCTGCAGCTCGAGGCCGCGCTGCGCCGTCCGCCGGATAACCGCCCGCCGGTGACCGATCCGCTCGCCGTGCCGCCCGCGCCACCGGTCGCGAAAGCACCGGAAGTGCAGCGCGCACGGGAGATCAAACCGCGCGTCGAACCGCGTGTTGAACCCCGCATGGAGCCGCGGGCCGAGCCGAAGCCGAAGACGTCCTTCGATAACCTCGAACAGGAGATGGCGAGTTTGTTGGGCCGTCCTTCAGGAAAGACGTGACATCCACTTCCGACCGCCGTGTCCGTCTTGTGACGGTGGCGGTCGGAGTAGCGGTGGCAACGATGGCAGCGGTGACGCCCGCTGCCGCGCAGGATATCAGCGTCAATTTCGGACAAGGCAGTGGACTGACCGAGCGCGTGATCCAGATGATCGCGCTGCTCACGGTGCTGTCGCTTGCGCCGTCCATTCTTGTGATGATGACGTCGTTCACGCGCATCGTGGTGGTGCTTTCGCTGCTGCGCACCGCGCTTGGCACCGCCACCGCGCCGCCCAATGCCGTGATCGTGTCGCTCGCGCTGTTTCTCACCGCCTTCGTGATGGGACCGGCGCTGCAAAGCGCTTACGACACCGGCATCCGGCCTTTGCTCGCCAATCAGATCACCACCGAGCAGGCCTTCGAACGCGGCTCGCAGCCGCTGCGCGCCTTCATGGAAAAGAACGTGCGCGAGAAGGACTTGAAACTGTTCGTCGACATGTCGAAAGAGGTCCAGCCGGCCAAGCCCGAGGATCTCTCGCTGCGCGTGCTGGTGCCTGCCTTCATGATCTCCGAGCTCAAGCGCGCCTTCGAGATCGGCTTCCTGTTGTTCCTGCCGTTCCTCATCATCGACCTGGTCGTGGCATCGGTCTTGATGTCGATGGGCATGATGATGCTGCCACCGGTCGTGGTGTCATTGCCGTTCAAGCTGATTTTCTTCGTGCTGGTGGACGGCTGGAGCCTGGTGGCCGGCTCGCTGATCCAGAGCTACGGAACTTAAAGCCGCAAGCTACCGGTGCGCGAACATCCGCGGCTTCGGCCGCGGTATCGGCACGCGCGGGATCGAGCCGGTCGGCGCCGGGTCGGGTTTTAACGGCACGCCCTCGGGCACCTTTGGCGGCGGTGGCGCGTCCGCGGGCTTTTTCGCCGCATTGGCCGCCGGTTTAGCAGGCGCAACCGTCTTCGGTGGCTCACCCGGCTTGCCGGGCCCAGGATTGGCGGAGGCCTGCGGCGTGCCGGGCTTTGGAAGCGGTGGTGCGCCGGGCGAGAGCGCGCTCGCATCCGGATAACGCTTGCGCATGTCGGTCAGGAAAGCATTGAGCGTGTCGAGGCCGGCGATCTTGCGCGCGACAGCGCGGAATTCGTCGCCACTCGTCCCGATCGGCGCACTCACCACGTCGAAGGCGCGCCGGTCCGGGCCTTCCGCCATCTTGGCCGCATATTTCTCGCGGAAGCGGTCGAGGCCGATCGGCTCCTCGCCGAGCGCGTAGCCGATCGCCGCGCGCAGGATGTCATTGCGCTCGGTCTCGGTCAGCGGCGTGAAGCTCTTCCAGCGGTCGCCGTAGAGTAATTCGATCTGCTCGGCCGCCTCGCGCCAGCGCCGCGCCGCCCACAGAATGTCGGAGCGCAGGCGTATCGCCTCGTGGCTGGTGAGATTGGCGATCACTTCGAGTGCAAGCGAGTGCCGGCCGACTTCGGACAGCGCGCGCGCTTCCAGCAGCAGGCGCTGGTCGCGCAACTCGTTGGAAAGCTCGCCCGACCGTGTCGTCTGCAAGGTCTTGATCGCGCGATCCGGCTTGTGATTCAGCAGATAGATGACGGCGAGCCGGGTCGCGACCTGCGCCCGCGCCGCGCCTTGCAGGCGGTGATCGATCTGGTGCTGCAGGAGCTCGGCCGCCTGATCGAGCAGATCGACCGACACTAGCCGGTCCGCGAGCTTGCGGATCATCTCGTCGCCGCGCCGCCCGATCGGCGTGAGCTCGCGGTAATCGTAGAACAGGCCGAGCGCCTCAACCGCCGGCATCGCGTCGCCCTTGCCGTCGAGGAACAAGCTGTCGAAGGTCGTCGCCGCCTCGTCCTGTATCTTGCGCGTCAAGTCAGAATTCGGGTGCGCGAGCATCGCCGTGCGCATCACGTGGAAGGCGTCGCGGTAGCGCTGCTCTTCGGTATAAAGATGCGCGAGCAGCTTGAGGCCTTCCACCTCGGTCTCGTCGCCGCGCCACACCGTGGTCAGCGTCTCCAGCTGGCCGATCGCGTCTTCGCGCGACATTTCGCCGGACGAGAAACGCAATTCGATTTCGCGCAGGCGGCCTTGCGCCCCTGCGCGCCGGTCCTTGGAATTCGCGGCACTGTGATAGGCGGCGAGCGCTTCTTCATTGCGGCCAAGGCCCTGGTCAAGGCGGCCGGTGAGAACGGCAACCGACGGCTCCAACTCCGGTGTCACGCCGATGGTGGCGATCTCGTCGAGCAGCTTGGCCGCGCCGCTGAAATCGTTCAGCTCGACCGACGCGCGCGCCGCCATCATCAAGGCGAGCCGCTGCAATTCAATCGGCAAGGCCGCTATCGACGCTTCGACATTCTTGAAGCCGTCACGCGCCTCGTCCCACTTGCCCTGCTGGGCATAGGCAATCGCACGCCAGATCGGCGCATCGTGCTGATTGCCGATCTGTGGATTGGCCAACGACTTGAGCGCATCGACGGGGCGAGCCAGCAGCACATCGGCGACCGCCTTGAGCACCGTGCCGGTCACTTCGTCGCCGCCCGATTTCTGGTCCTTGAGCGTGACGTCGGCGACCGCCCTCGCCTCCGCCGACAAGCCGCGCGCGAGATAAAAGCGCGCAAGATTGTAGCGCGCGAGATTGCGCCGCGTTTTCGGCGCGGAGGCCGCCATGCCGATCAGCTCGGACTGGCGCGGGCTGAACTCGGCCTGACGGTTATAGCCCCAGAGCTGCGTATCGAACGTAAGCGCGCGGAACATGCCGGAGACGCGGCCGTTGAGTTCGATCGCCGAGATGGTCAGGCCGCCCGGGCGGCTGAGGATGATCTTGTCGACCGACAGCTCGGCGGTGAGATCGTCGGCGATCGGCTGCACCACGACGCCGTGCGCCGAAGCGAGCGCGCGCAATTCGATAAATTCCTGCGGCTTGAGGAATCCGCGCGCCGGTCCGAGCGCCGTCACCACCATCAACGTATCGCCCATGTCGGGGTCGACGATGCGGTGTACCTGGCCAGGCTCTTCGAACGGGATCGTGATGCTGGCGCGATTACGGCCGACGATATTGCGCGCGATGCCGAGCGGCTTGGTGCGCTCGATCACGGTGTCGCCGATGTTCAGGTTCCAGCCCGGCCCGTCGGGCGAAATGCCGGCGAGCCGCGGCCGCACCAGCTTGATGCGAATGATCGCTTCACCGTCTTTGCCGCGCTCCTGCGTAACCGAGCGAATGATCGTGCTGGTATCCGAATTGAGCGCCGTCAGATCCAGTTTCGCCGCGGAGTCGAATACCAGCCACAGAACGTCTGCGCGCCGGAAAGCCGCTGCGGGAGTCGGCACTGCGAATGGGAAGCTGATCTGCACGTTGTCGCCCGAGCGCTGCACTTCGGCGACCACCGGCGCTTTCGGATCGACCGGCAGGTGCGGACGCGACGGCGCAGCCGCAGCGGTCTTGAGCTTCGCGGGCGCAGCAGCGTCGACCTTTGCTTTCGGCGTCTCGGCGGCCTTCGGCGGCGCCGCAGTGTGTTGTGCGTCCGGCTTTGTCTTTGGCCCTTCCGTCGCGGGAGCTTCGGAGGGCTTCGGCGGCGCGGCAGCCGCGGCCTTTTCCGGGCCGGGCAGCGGCGGCACCAACTCTGGCAATGGCGGCAG
>JBAUHH010000130.1:0-2007 GCA_049680165.1 Pseudolabrys sp. | reverse complement strand
GCCAAATTGACGGGCGCCCTGGGGGCGCCCGTTTCATTTTCCCGGCCTGCCTTAATGGGCGGGCGCTCTGGTGATGATTTGTTAACCATATACCGCGTTAATCGGGCGTCATATTCGCCGGCCGGAGCCCGATTTTCCCGATGCGGGGACCCCGCCTTCTGATCGTGTTGCTGGCTGCGTTATTGGCTGCCGCCTGCGCGCGGCGGCAGGCGCCCGCCTATTACGTGGTCGATCCGCAGACCGGACAGACCGTGGCGATGGTGCAGGCGCCGGCGCCGCAGCCGGCCGCGCCCGCGATGCCGCAGCAAACTTACGCGCAGCAGCAGCCGGCCACGCAGGCGTCGGCACAACAGCCCGCGACGCATGAGCGCGGCCTCTTCACGAACGGCCACAACTTCTTCAGTGAGCAGCCGGTCGCGCAACAGCCGGCGGTTCAGGCGCAGGCGTCTAGCGGCGAGCGCGGCCTGTTCACGAGCCGCCAACAACCCGCGCAGCAGCCGATCCACGTGCAGCCGCCTTACGTGATTCAATATGGCGCCGGACAGCAATACGCCGCGCCACAACAAGCCGCGCCACAACAATACGCGGCGCCGCAGCCGCAATATACGCCGCCGCCGCGCGGTCGCGCCTACGTGGCGCAACCCGCCGCGCCTTACGGTTACGGTTCGGCGCCCGCCACCTATCAGGCGGCCTACACGCTCGATGCCGGCGACAAATTGCGCGTCGTTGTGTTCGGCCAGGAAGGCATCACCAACAGCTACACGGTCGACGCCGGCGGCAACGTCAACCTGCCGCTGATCGGCACGGTTCCGGCGCGCGGGCTGTCGACGCAGCAGCTCGCGCAGGTCATTACCGACAAGCTCAAGCACGGTTACGTGCGCGAGCCGCATGTCAGCGTCGAGATCGAGAGCTACCGGCCGTTCTTCATTCTCGGCGAAGTGACCACTCCGGGTCAGTACCCTTACGTCGCCAACATGACGGCGGAAGCCGCCGTCGCCATCGCTGGCGGGTTCACGCCGCGCGCCTCGAAGAGCACGGTGGAGCTCACGCGCAACACCGCCGAGCAGCACATCCGCGGCAGCGTGCCGCTCAATTATCCGATCCGTCCGGGCGACACGATCGTCGTGAAGGAACGCTGGTTCTGATCTGACTGCAAAGCGAAGGGGCGAATGTCATGGCCGGGCCAAAACCCCGGCCATGACTTTTTTGGAAATTATTTCTTCATGTGCTTGGCGAGAAACTCAGTCGTGCGGCTCCAGGCGAGATCGGCGGCGGCTTTGTTGTAGCTCGCGCGCTCGTCGCAATAAAAGCCGTGCGCCGCGCCGGGATAGATGTAGACCTCGGCGTCCGGCCGCTTCTTCTTGATCTCCTCGACCGTGGTCAGCGGAATGCCTTGGTCCTTCTCGCCGAAATGCATCTGCATCGGGCACTTCGGCTTCTCGTCGGCGAACTTGGCGATCATGCCGCCGTAGAAGGAGACCGCCGCCGACATGCCGGGCACGCGGCAGGCCGCGAGGAATGACGCGGTGCCGCCCATGCAGAAGCCGATCGCGCCGACCGGGCCGACGCCCTTGAGATCCGCCGCGGCAGCGGCCATGTCGGCCACCATGTTGTCCCAGTTGAGATTGCCGAGATAGCTGCGCGCATGCGCGATCTCGTCAGGCGTGTAGCCGCTCTCGAAATCGCGCACGAAGCGGTCGAACACCGCGGGCGCGACGGCGGCGTAACCCAGCGCCGCGAGCCGGTCGCAGACCGCGCGGATATGATGATTGACGCCGAAAATTTCCTGGATCACCACCAGCCCGCCCTTCGGCGTGCCTTGCGGATCGGCGCGATAGGCGCCGAGGCTATGTTTGTCCGATGTGGTGAGTGTGAACTGCTTGCCCAATGTGACCTCCCATTAAACGCGGCGTTTTTTGAAAGCTTTATCGCCCGCACGTCCTTAGCATAGCCTCTTGGCTTTTGAAGCCATTTACAATTGATGTCATGGCCGGTGATGTCATGGCC
>JBAUHH010000129.1:0-3008 GCA_049680165.1 Pseudolabrys sp. | reverse complement strand
TGGAGATGCCGGTCACCGAAGCGCAGGCGCGAGCTTTGCGCGTCGGCGACACCGTGACGCTGGAAAAAACGCTGTTCGGCATCCGCGACGCCACGCTGATCGCGATGTTCGATAAAGGCCGCACCACACGGCTCGCTCTCAAAGGCCAGGCGGTCGTGCACACCGCGCCCAACGTGCGCAAGGTTGACCCACGCCCCGGCAACACCTGCGGCTACGAACCGCTCTGCATCGGCACCACCACCTCGATGCGCATGGAGCGCTTCACGCGCCCGCTGATGGAGCGCGACGGCGTGCGGCTGATCATCGGCAAGGGTGGCATGGGGCAAGCCACGCTCGACGCCTTCCGCGATCTCGGCGGCGCTTATCTGGCCGTGGTCGGTGGCGCGGCGGCGCTGGAGACGACGTGGATCGAAGCAATCGAAGACGTCGATATGGATGACCTGCATCCTGAGTCCTTGTGGAAATTCCGCATCAAGGGCTTCGGGCCGCTGCTGGTGACGATGGATTCGCACGGCGGCTCGCTGCACGCGCAGGTCAACGCGGAAGCCGCGGCGCGGCGTGCGGCGGTGCTCGCCAGCATCGGCAGCGCGTAAAGAGCCGCGCTCCAGTGAATCAAATCGAAACCGACATCCTCATTCTCGGCGCCGGTGGCGCCGGCTTGTTCGCGGCCCTGCACGCGAAAAAGGCCAATCCCGATCTCGACGTCACCGTCGCGGTGAAAGGCCTGCTCGGCAAATGCGGCTGCACCCGCATGGTGCAGGGCGGCTACAACGTTGCGCTATCCCCGGAGGATTCGGTCGAGCGCCACTTCATGGACACGATCGAGGGCGGCGCCTGGCTCAACGACCAAGAGCTCGCCTGGATCCTCGTGTCCCGAGCACCGGAGCGAATAAGGGAGCTCGAGACCGAGCTTGGGTGTTTCTTCGACCGTAACGCGGACGGAACCGTGCATCAGAAAGCCTTCGCCGGGCAGACTTTCGACCGCACCGTGCACAAAGGCGACCTCACCGGCATTGAAATCATTAACAGATTGGCCGAGCAGGTCTGGCGCCGCAACATCCGCCGCGTCGAGGACCACCGCGCGCTCGATTTGATCCCGAGCGCCGACGGCTCCGAACTCGCCGGCGTTCTGATGCTCGACATGCGCTCCGGCGAACTGACGATGGTGCGCGCACGGGCGACGCTGCTCGCAACCGGCGGCGGCCCGACCATGTACCGCTATCACACGCCGTCGGGCGACAAGTCCTGCGACGGCCTCGCCATGGCGCTGCGCGCCGGCTTGCCGCTGCGCGACATCGAGATGGTGCAATTCCATCCGACCGGCCTGCTCGCCGGCGAAGGCACGCGCATGACCGGCACCGTGCTGGAAGAAGGCCTGCGCGGCTCGGGCGGCTATCTCACCGACGCCAAGGGCGAGCGCTTCATGTTCGGCTACGATCCGCGCGGCGAGCGCGCCACGCGCGACATCGTCAGCCGCTCGATCATGGACCGCATCCGCAAGGGCTTCGCCTCACCGCACGGCGGCGTCTATATCGAGATGGGCCATCTCGGCCCCGAGCGCGTGCGCAAGGAATTCAAAGGCATGGTCGAGCGCTGCGCCGATTGCGGCTTCGATCTCGCCGCCGGCCGCGTCGAGGTGATCCCCACCGCGCATTACATGATGGGCGGCGTGGTGTTCGCGCCCGATTGCACGACCCCGCTGCCGCGGCTCTACGCGGCCGGCGAGGACACTGGCGGCGTGCACGGCGCCAACCGGCTCGGCGGCAACGGCGTCGCCAACTCCACGGTGTTCGGTGGCCTTGCCGGCGACTCGATGGCGGCAAAGACGAAACGCAACACGCCCCTCCCCGAGCCCGATCGCAACGCCATCGACGCCGCGCGCGAACGCGCCTTCTCACCCTTCGGCAAGAAGGGTGGCGCCCTGCCGGCGATGCGCGAGAAACTTTACAGCATCATGTGGGACGACATCGGCATCCTGCGTTCGCCGGAGAGCCTGTCGCGCGGCATCGCGGCGCTCGACGCGCTCGCCCGCGACATTGCGGAATGCGGCGTCACCGACGGCGACCGCCGCTACAATCTGACCTGGATGGACCGGCTCAATCTCGAAAATCTCACGCTGGTGAGCCGCGCCATCGCCGCCGCCGCCGACTTCCGCCGCGACAGCCGCGGCGCGCATTTCCGCGAGGACAATCCAAAAGCATCCGACCTCGCCACCTCGAGCTATTCGATCGCGCAACTTGCCAGCGACAAAATAAACATGAGCGAGCAGGCGGTTAATTTCAGCCGCGTGCGCCCGGGCCAATCCTTGCTGACGCAGGCGACGGCCAAGCGCGCCGAGCACGTTTAGAAATAAGATCAGTGCTTCACAAGGCGCCTGAACGTCAGGCCGTGTAGCTCAAGCTCTCGATCTTCTTGTCCTTGACGAACTGGTCGAGGCCCCAGCGCTCGACCTGGTTGAACACCTCGTCGAAGTCCTTCTGGGCGAGCGGCTGGCGCACGAACTTCTCGCCGCGGCCGAACTTGCTGTAGTCCCATTTCTGGTTGGCGAACTCGGGCGGCACCGCCATCTCCCACAGCGGCAGATATTTCGGCAGGTCCGCTTCCAACGCCTTCTCGGCGCGCTCGAGCGCATTGATGTAGCCGGTGACGACCTCCGCCGGCGCGGAATCCGGCACCCACCACAGCGTCTTGAAGCGGTCCTCGATCACCTTGCGCAGGCCGAGTTGCTCGGCCATCGCGATCTGCGGCGGCAACAGGCTCGCCGCTTCCACTTCGCCGTCGAGCAACGCGCGCAAACGCGCGCCGAAGCCGCCGGTGTTCACCGTCTTGATGTTTTCCAGCGGCAGATATTTTTCCAGCCGGTAAGGAACGTTGAAATGGCTGCCGGCGCGCATGCCGACCGACACCGGCACGTCCTTGAGATCTTCCGGCTTCCTGATTTTCGAATCCGGCCGCACGTAGATCGCCCACGGTGAATCGCCGTAGCAGTCGGACACCACGCGGCCCAT
>JBAUHH010000128.1:0-1933 GCA_049680165.1 Pseudolabrys sp. | reverse complement strand
GCAAGGCGCACGGCAAGAGCGCGGCGCAGGTTTCGCTGCGCTTTCTGGTGCAGCAGGGCATCGTCGTGATCCCGCGCACCAGCAAGGTCGAGCGGCTGGAAGAGAATTTCGCTATTTTCGACTTCGCGCTGTCGGACGCCGAGATGAAGGAAATCGCCGGCCTCGCGCGCCGAGGCGGCCGCATCGTCGACTGGACCTGGTCGCCGCAATGGGATTGATGGCTTTAACAAGGACCTCGCAATGACCTCCGCACTCAAGACGCTGCAAAACGTCACGACCGGCACCATCACCACGATGTTGCTGAAGAAGGGCATCCGCCACTCGTGGATGGCCGGCGCCATGCCGTTCGGCTTTTCCGACAAGCGTGTGGTGGGGCCTGCCTTCACGCTGCGCTTTGTGCCGGTGCGCGAGGACCTTGCGACGCCCGAAAGCTGGTCGAAGCCGATCTCGACCCGCGGCGCCATCGAGGCCATGCCGGAAAATTGCGTGGTGGTCACCGACGCCATGGGCGTGACCGGCGCCGGCATTTTTGGCGACATCCTGTGCATGCGCATGGTTAAGCGCGGCGTCACCGCGCTGATTACCGACGGCGTCATGCGCGACAAGCACGGCGTGATCGCGACCGGCCTGCCGGTGTGGTGTGCGGGCGTGGCCGCGCCGGCCTCGGTCAACCAGCTCACGTTCGTGGGCTGGAACGAGCCGATCGGTTGCGGCGGCTGCGCAATCTTCCCGGACGACATCATCGTCGCCGACGATGACGGCGCGGTGGTGGTCCCGGCGGCACTGGTCGATTTCGTGGCGGAAGAGGGCGCCGAGCACGAGCGGCTGGAAAGCTGGCTGGTGCAGGAAGTCGAGAAGGGCGCGAAGCTCCCCGGTCTCTATCCGCCCAACGAGGAAAACAAGAAGCGCTACGAGGAATGGAAGAAGAAGCAGTAGGCGTGCCGCCTACGCCTTCGTCAGCTCGTTGCGCACGATTTCCGCGCCCTTGACCAGCGCCTGCAGTTTCCCGAACGCGATCTCGCGCGGCAGATATTTCATGCCGCAATCGGGCGCGGGGATGAGATTTTCCGGCGACACGTAGTCGAGGCCGCGCCGGATGCGCTTGGCCACGGTCTCGGGCGTCTCGACGGCGAGATCGCCGAGGTTGAGCACGCCGAGCATGATCTTCTTGCCGGATAACTCCTTCAGCACGCCGAAGTCGATGTTCGGCTGCGCGGACTCGATCGAGATCTGCTGCGCGGTGGTGCCGGCAAGCTCCGCCAGGAAGGCATAGGCTTGCGGCTTGGTGTCGCCGGGCACCACGGCGGCATAGCCGAAGCACAAATGGATAACCGTCGGCACCTTGATGCCGTCGAGCGCGCGGTTGATCGCCTTGATGGCGTAACGCCGCGCCTTTTCCGGATTGTTGCGCAGCCACGGCTCGTCGAGCTGGATCACGTCGGCGCCGGCTTTTTCGAGATCGCGCAGTTCCTCGTTGACCGCGACGGCGAAGTCCATCGTCATCGCCTCGTCGTCCTTGTAGAACTCGTCCTTGGCCTGCTGGCTCATCGTGAACGGGCCGGGCAGGGTGATCTTGGCGAGCTTGTCGGTATTGCGCCGGAGAAACTGCATGTCGCGCAGCTCGACCGGCTTGCTGCGGCGGACTTTGCCGACCACGCGCGGCACCTTTGTCATGCCGCTGCGCGCCTGAACCTTGCCGGGTTTGTCGACGTCGACGCCGTCGAGCGCGGTCGCGAAGCGGTTGGAATAGCTTTCGCGCCGCATCTCGCCGTCGGTGATGACGTCGATGCCGGCGCGCTCCATGTCGCGGATCGCCAGAATGGTCGCGTCGTCCTGCGCCTGCTCGAGCAGATCGGCGGGCACGCGCCAAAGCTCGGTCATGCGCACGCGCGGCACCACCTTGGACAGCATTTCGCGGTTCACCAGCCAGTCC
>JBAUHH010000127.1:0-8663 GCA_049680165.1 Pseudolabrys sp. | reverse complement strand
TCGCGGGGGAGGGATAAGTAAGCGGGAGGCTTCCATGTCCAATCCGATGATTCCGCGCGAGCGCGCCGACTATTCCGCCATCGTCGACCGGCCGCCGCTCAAGCTGCCGAAAGGCGCGCGCATCGTGTTCTGGACCATCGTCAATTACGAAGTGTGGGACATCGGCAAGCCGATGGCGCGCCAGCTTCTCCCCGCGCCGACCGGCGTGCCGCTGATGCCGGATGTGGTGCACTGGGGCTTCCACGAATACGGCATGCGCGTCGGCTGCTGGCGTTTCCACGAGCTGTTTCGCAAGCTCAAGATCAAGCCGACGCTCGCGGCGAACGCGCGCATCTGCGAGGACTATCCGCGCGTCGCCGAGCAGGCGCGCAGCGACGGCTGGGAGTTCATGGGCCACGCCTACGAGCAAGGGCCGATCCACAAGGAAGCGGATCAGGCCGGCATGATCATGCGCACGATGGATATCATGCAGAAGTTCACGGGCAAGCGGCCAGTCGGCTGGCTCGGACCAGGACTGACGCAGACGCTGGAGACGCCGGACCTGCTGGCCAAGGCAGGCGTCAAATATATCGGCGACTGGGTCTACGACGACGAGCCGACCACGATCCGCACGACCAACGGCCCGCTCGTCACGCTGCCCTACACCATCGAATGCAACGACATCCCCGTGATGATCGTTCAGCACCACAACAGCGATTACCTGTTTCAGTTGGTGAAAGACCAGTTCGACCGGCTTTATGCGGAGAGCAAGCAGCGCGCGAAAATCTGCACGCTCGCGATCCATCCCTACATCAGCGGCCAGCCGCACCGGATCAAATATCTCGAGGCGATCTACAAGTACGTCAACAAGCACAAGGGCGTGCTACACTGGAACGGCGCGCAAATCCTCGACTGGTACAACGGTGTTGCGAAAAAGAGATGAGCCGCCTAGCCTGAAGTGCGGCGACAAAACAACAACCAGGCCGCAGTTGCAGGGAGGATGCTGATGCGTTTCCGGAAAATTTTCCGCACGATTTCCATCGCGGCCGCGACGCTCGGCCTGGTGACGGCGGCGTCCGCCGAGGTGCCGGAAATCCGCCTCGCGAAGCAATTTTCCATGGGCTACCTGCAGCTCAACGTGATGGAGCACCAGAAGCTCATCGAGAAGCACGCCAAGGCGCTCGGCATTCCGGAGGTCAAGGTTTCCTGGTTCAAGTTCAACGGCCCGACCGCGGTCAATGAGGCGCTTATTTCCGGAAACGTCGATGTCGGTTCGGGCGGCGTGCCGGGCCTGCTGCAACTCTGGTCGCGCACCAAAGGCACACCGCAGGAAGTGCGCGGCATTTCCGCGCTCTCTTCGCAGCCGTTCCTGCTCAACACCAAGAACCCGGCGATCAAGAGCATCAAGGACTTCAAGGATTCAGACCGCATCGCGGTGCCGTCGGTGAAATCCTCGGTGCAAGCGATCGCGCTGGAAATAGCGGCCGCCAAGGAATACGGCGCCAAGAACTTCGAGAAGCTCGATCCGCTCACCGTGTCGATGACGCCGCCCGACGCGACGATCGCGCTGCTCAAGGGCGGCGCGCAGATCAGCGCCGCGTTCAGCGTGCCGCCGTTCCAGTATCAGCAACTGGAAGACAAGGACGTCCACACCGTCCTCAACTCCTTCGACATCATGGGCGGCTCGCACACGTTCACCGCCGCGTGGACCTCGGCGCGCTTCCGCGACAAGAATCCGGTGCTGTACAAGGCGCTGGTCGCGGCGCTGAAAGAAGCGACCGAGATCGTCGACAAGGACCGGCGCGCCGCCGGCGCATTGTGGATCCAGGATTCCAATTCCAAGATTCCGGTCGACAGCGTCGCCAACATGCTCGCCAAGCCGCAGGTGCACTGGACGATGACGCCGGAGAACACCATGAAGTTCGCCGACTTCATGTTCAGCGTCGGACGCATCAAGAACAAGCCGGCGTCGTGGAAGGATTATTTCTTCCCGGAAATTCATGACCTGAAGGGAAGCTGACCTTACGGAGATTTCTTCCGCTCGTCTCCGCGAAAGCGGGGACCCAGAGCCGCGAGCATGAACTTTGCCGCCTACATTCTTGCCAGCAAGCGGAACGGTACGCTTTATATTGGGATGACAGACGATCTGGTGAGGCGTGTTTGGGAGCACAAGAATAATGTCATCGCGGATTTACCAGAAGATATGGTGTCAAAGCGCTCGTTTGGTTCGAAATGCATGAGGCCCGTGAAACAGCATTCGGGCGCGAGCAGCAGATCAAGAAATGGAATCGCGCGTGGAAATTGGAGTTGATTGAAAAAGCCAATCCAACATGGCGCGATCTATGGCCTGAAATCGCGCAGTAAGGACTGGATTCCCGCTTACGCGGGAATGAGCGGAGTTTGGCGCTGCACCCTCACATCAGTTGAGTGACGAGGAATATCCATGAACTTCCCCAAGCCCACCGTCGGCATGTTGCCGAACGACCGCCTCGACTATTCGCCGATCGTCAAGCGCAAGCCGCTCAAGCTGCCGAAAGGCGCGCGCATGGTAGTGTGGACCATCGTCAACCTGGAGGAATGGGATCCGACCCAGACCATGCCACGTACGGTCATCACGCCGCCGGCGGGCGGCGCGCCGATGCCGGATATTCCGAACTGGTGCTGGCACGAATACGGCAACCGGGTCGCGTTCTGGCGATTCCTGAAAATCTACGACGAGTTCAAGGTTCCCGGCGTGATGAATATCAACGGCGTCGCGATCAACGCTTTTCCCGAGATCGTTCAGACCTGTGTCGAACGCAATTGGGAATTCGTCGGTCACGGCTACACCCAGCGCAACATGCAGAAGGTCGAGAACGAACGCGAAGACATCCGCAAGTGCTCCGAGGTGATGCTCAAGGCCACCGGCAAAAAGCCCCGCGGCTGGCTGGGGCCGGGCCTCACGGAAACCTGGGAAACGCCGGATATCCTCAGCGAGGAAGGCTACGACTACGTCGCGGACTGGGTACTGGACGACCAGCCGGTGTGGCTGAAGACGCGTCACAAGCCGATCGTCAGCATCCCCTATACGCAGGAATGCAATGACGTCGCCATGATGCTGATCCAGCATCATAAAGCGTCGGAATATTACGAGCGCGCGATGGATCAGTTCGAGCAGATATATAAAGACTCGAAGGACAGCGCCCGCGTGATGGCGCTTTCGGTTCACCCCTACATCATGGGCGCGCCGCACCGGGTGAAATACTTCCGCAAGATCTTCGAGAAGATCCGCAAGAAGAAAGATGTTCTGTTCTGGAACGGCTCGCAGATTCTCGACTGGTACCTCAAGGTCGGCCCCAAGCCGCCGCAGTAGCGCCTGCACCCGCCGATATCTGTGAATTGCCGGGCCCCGGCGGCATAGCGGTGGCGGCCATTTTGTGCTTTGAATCAACGGCATGATGCCGCCCAGCAAGTATCTCGACAGCAAGACTATCGCCGAGCTGACCGCGCAGATGTACCTCGAATGCGGCGCGGTCCGATTCATGACCGACAAGCCGTTCATCTTCACGAGCGGCTGGGCGAGCCCGGTCTATAATGACACGCGCTGGCTGATGTCATTTCCGCACGTGCGCTCGACCGTCATCGACTTCGCCATCGCCACCATCGCGCGCGACGTCGGCCGCGAGAACATCGACGCTGTGGCGGGCGGCGAGACGGCCGGCATCCCCTTCGCCGCCTGGGTGGCGGACCGGCTCGGCCTGCCGATGCAATACGTGCGCAAGAAGCCGAAAGGCTTCGGGCGCGGATCGCAGATCGAAGGACAACTGATCGAAGGCCAGCGCGTGCTGCTGGTCGAGGATCTCGCCACCGACGGCAAGAGCAAGGTCAATTTCGTCAACGCGCTGCGCGAAGCAGGCGGCAAATGCGAGCACTGCTTCGTGGTGTTCTTCTACGACATCTATCCGCAGGGCAAAGGCATTCTCGGCAATCTCGGCGTCAAGCTGCACGAATTGACCACGTGGTGGGACGTGCTCGCGGTGGCAAAGGCGAGCGGAAAGTTCGACAAGGGCATGTTGGCGGAAGTCGAAAAATTCATGAACGATCCGGCTGGGTGGTCGAAGGCCCACGGCGGCGTGAGCGAGGCCGCGGAGTAAAAGTAAAATCGGGAGGCGTGCGATGGCGAAAAAGAAAGCCAAAAAGACCGCGTCCAAGGCCAAGAAGAAAATAAAGCGAACTGCCAAAGCGAAAACTTCGAAAAGCGCGCAGACGCGCTGGCCGAAGCAACGCTTCACCGTCAGCCATTTACGCGAAGAAGATTTCGACGCCGGGCTTCGCACCTATTCGAGCTACCGCGATCTCGGGCTAGCGCCCGCTACCGGCGGCAAGGTGCAGGCGCACGTCATCCGCATGACTAAGCCGTTCGACGACAAAGAAGTCGCGATTCCGCATTATCACGACGTCGACTTCCAGATGGTCTATGTGCTCAAGGGCTGGTTCTCCAGCGAATTCGAGGGCCAGGGCGTGCACACCTTCAACGCCGGCTCGTGCTGGATCCAGCCGCCGAAGATCAGGCACACGGTGCGCGGCTATTCCGACGATTGCGAATTGCTGGAAATCGTGTTGCCGGCCGACTTCGGCACCGTGACGCTGGCCTAGATCATTCGCAGCAGCATCAGCCCGCCGGTCACCACCACGAAGATCACCGCGCTGGTGCCGAGCACGGTGGTGATGTGCCGCCAGCCCAGGCTGACGATACTCGAGATCGACGTGCCGAGGCCGAGCGCGCCGATCGCGAGCAGCAGGCCCCAGGTGGAGATTTCCACCAGCACCGCCTTGAGAGGCGTGTAGACCGGCAGCAGCGGCGGCGCGAGCGGCACCACGCTATTGATGATGCACAGAATGAGAAAGACGATACCAAACACCGGCACCGGCACCCTCGCCTCGCCGTGCTGCATGCCGATGCGGGTGAAATAACCGCCGACGCCCAACACCACGGGCAGCAGCAGGAAAACGCGGAACAGTTTGACGATCACCGCCGTATTGCCGACCGCCGTCGAGACCGCATAGCCCGCGCCGACCACCTGCGCGACGTCATGGATGGTGCCGCCGAGCATGACGCCCGTGGTCTGCGGGTCGAAATGCAGCGCGAGGCAGATCGGCGGATAGACGATGATCGCGAGCGTGGCGAGCGCGTTGATCGCGACGATGACGAAGACGACGTCGGACTCCTTGCCCTTGTAGGTTGGCACCACGGTCGAAACCGCGAGCGTGGCCGACGCGCCGCATACCGCCGTGCCGACGCCGGCGAGCGCGCCGAAGCCTGCCGCCTGCCCGCTCCAGCGCGCGAACAAAAATCCGGACACGATCGTGAGCGCCATGGCGACGACGACGAGCGCCGCGCTTTCGAAGCCGAGCGCGGCGATATCGGCGAGGCCGACGCGCAGGCCGAGCAGCGCCACCGCCCAGCGCAACAGCGTGCGCACGCTGAACTGCATTCCCGGGAGCATCGCCGGCCGCGCCGCGATCGGGTTGAGCGCGACGCCGACGATGAGCGCGATCACCATGTTCGGGATCGGAACGACGTGCGCGACGTACGGCGCGGCGACATAGCCGACGATGGCGACCAGCGCCGACATTGCCACGCCCGGCGCGAGATCGACGATGGACGCCCGGGACAGCGGAGAGGCAGGCGGGGTTTGTACTGACACGAAACGACTTCCTTAATGCCGGCTGGCGGCGGCTTGTCCTTTGGGCGCGAGAGCGGCGGAGACGGCTGGAGCGATTTGCGACGGGGTATCGACGACAACGACGCCGGCTGCTTCCAACGTGTGGCGTTTCCCGGCGTAGCTGCCGGCGCTGCCGGTGACGATGGCGCCGGCGTGGCCCATTTTCTTGCCGGGCGGCGAAGCGGCGCCGGCAATGAACGCGACCACCGGCTTGCGCATGCGTTTCGCGTATTCGGCGGCGTCCTCTTCCATGCCGCCGCCGATCTCGCCGACCATGACAACCGCATCGGTGCCGCGGTCGGCGTCGAGCGCTTCGAGCGCGTCGCGCGTGGTGGTGCCGAGCATCGGGTCGCCGCCGATGCCGATGAAGGCGGACTGGCCTAAGCCTGCGCGCGTCAGGTTGAGGCAGATGAGCGTGCCGAGACTGCCGCTGCGCGAGATCACACCCACGCGGCCGGGCTTGAACACGCTGGCGACAAACGCCGGCATGATGCCGACGAAGCACTCGCCTGGCGTTACCAGCCCGGCGGTGTTGGGCCCGACGATGCACGTGCCGTGGCGTGCCGCGGCGGCATGCATCGCCATCACGTCCTGCGCCGGGATATGCTCGGTCAGAACGACCAGCAGCTTGATGCCGGCTTCGGCCGCGGAAACCGCGGCGTCCTTCGCCATTGGCGGCGGGATGAACATCACCGCGACGTCGCCGCCGACCGCTTTCACGGCGTCGGCGGTCGAGGCGAAGATCGGCACGCCGACATGCGTTTCTCCGGCGCGCTTGGGGTTGACGCCGGCAACGACATTGCTGCCGTAGGCGATCATCTTCTCGGTCCAGAACGTGCCCTGCTTGCCGGTGATGCCCAGCACGACGATGCGGTCCTTTTTGCGCACAATCATTGCGCCGCCCTCACCGCCTGCTTGATGGCGTCTTCCATGAAGTCATAAGGCTCGATGCCGAGCTCGCGGCGCACCAGCGCGACCGCTTCCTCCTCGCCGGTGCCGTGAATGGAGAAATAGACCGGCACTTTTGGCTTGAGCTTGTGCCAGGCTTTGACCACGCCTTCGGCCATCACGTCGGTACGCGCGAACGCGCCGCAGAAATTGATGACCAGGCTTTTCACGCCGGGATTGGACAGCACCAGATCGAGCGCAATTTCGGATTTTGTGTAGGCCTCGCCGCCGATCTCAAGGAAGTTCGCCGGTTTGCCCCCGAAATGGCGGATCACGTCCATCGTCGTCATGGTGAGGCCGGCGCCGTTTGCCAGCACACCGACATTGCCATCGAGCTGGATCAGCTTGAGGCCCGCCTCGGCGCCGCGCTTTTCAAGTTCGGTCATCGCGCCCGGCGCACCCGAGCCGGCGATCTCGGGCTGGCGATAAAGCGCCGCATCGTCGAGCACGAATTTGCAATCGAGCGCGACCACGCGCCCGTCCGCGAGCAGCGCCAGTGGATTGATCTCCAGCAATTCGGCGTCGCGTGCGCGGTACGTCGTATAAAGCCGCGCGAGGATGTCGGCGATTTTTCCCTCCGCCGGGCCAAGCGCAAGCCCGCTGAGCATCGGCGCGAGATCGGACGCTTTCGGCGTCTCGCCGGTCTCGATCAGCTTGCGCCGGATCGCGTCCGGCTTGGCGGCGGCGATTTCCTCGATGTCCATGCCGCCCTCGGTCGAGAACAGGATGAGCGGCTTGCGTGCCTTGGTGTCGTGCAGCACGGCGGCATAGAACTCGCGCGCGATCTTGGCCTGCTCCTCGATCAGCAGCCGCTCGACCGTGTAGTCGCCGATGCGCATGCCGAGGATTTGTTTTGCTGCCTGCTCGGCTTCCGCCGGCGTGTTGGCGAGCTTGATGCCGCCGGCCTTGCCGCGCTTGCCAGTCGCGACCTGCGCCTTGACCACGCAGGGGCCGATCTCGGCCGCCGCCTTTGCCGCTTCAGCCGCCGTGCGGCATAAAACGCCGCTCGGCACCGCAATGCCGGCCGGCACGAGAACGAGCGATTTGGCGGCGTATTCCTCGAAGTTCATGCCGACACCGCCGTCATGCGCGGGCCTGACCCGCGCATCCATCTTTTAGCGAAAGCGATGGATTGCCGGGTCAAGCCCGGCAATGACGCAAGGGGCATATTGACCGATACCATCACCGTTACTTCCCGTATTTTTTCCAATAGGCGCCGAACAGGTCGTCCTCGCTCGGCTTGTCTTCGGGGATCGGCGTGACGAGGTGGGTGATGTTGAGGAAGTTCATGTAGTTGAGGTTGTCGGTGATGCTGTTGCCGCCCCAGGTGCCGCAGCCCATGCTGAGCGTGAAGTTCAAGCCATTGTCGAAGCCGCCGCCATTGCCGAAGGTGTGCGCCTGGTTGATCAGCACGCGCACCACGTCGGCGCGTTCGGCGAGCTTGCGGGCGCGGGCCATGTCCTTGGTGTGCAGGCCGACCGAATGGCCGCGGCCCTGATGCGCGAGAATGTCGTTGGCGCGCGCGACGGCGGCGTCGAAATCCCGCGCGCGATAGACCGCGAGCACCAGCGCAAGCTTCTCGCCGGAAAACGGAAAGTCGCGGCCGACGCCGGTTTCTTCCACCATGAAAAATTTCTTCTTCTCGGCCGCAGCCGGCAGCCCGAAGCCGCGCGCCAGCACATCGGCATCGCGCGCGATCAGCGTGCGGCTCAATTTACCGTCCGGCCAAAGCGCGCGCTGAATTTTCTCCTTCTCGATCGCCGAAGCGCGGTAACCGCCGGCGTGCTCGAGCGCGGCCATCGCCTTGTCGTAGACAGCATCGACAAGGATCACCGAATTTTCCGACGAGCATGAGGTCGCATTGTCGAAGATTTTCGAGGCGCAGATTTTCCGCGCGGCGTCGTCGAGATCGGCGGTCTCGTCCACGATCACGGGCACGTTGCCGGTGCCGACGCCGATCGCGGGCGTGCCGCTGGAATAGGCGCGGCGCACGTTGTCCTGCGAACCCGTGGCCACAACCAGGTCGGCGGC
>JBAUHH010000126.1:0-2231 GCA_049680165.1 Pseudolabrys sp. | reverse complement strand
CACCTGGACGACTCCGAACGGCCGCAAGGCTTCCATCATGCTCGAGGAGATCGGGCTGCCGTATACCGTGCACGCAATCGACATCTCCAAGGACGAGCAGTTCAAGCCGGAGTTTCTGAAAATTTCCCCCAACAACCGCATTCCGGCGATCGTCGACCGCGACAACGGCATGAGCCTGATGGAGTCGGGCGCGATC
The DNA here is from genome assembly GCA_049680165.1 of Pseudolabrys sp. Taxonomy (GTDB): domain Bacteria; phylum Pseudomonadota; class Alphaproteobacteria; order Rhizobiales; family Xanthobacteraceae; genus Pseudolabrys. The sequence continues at coordinate 2,035 of JBAUHH010000126.1, read as the reverse complement.
CTGATCTATCTCGCCGACAAGTGCGGCATGCTGCTGCCGAAAAGCGGCGAGGCGCGCTACCGCACCATCGAATGGCTGATGTGGCAGATGGGCGGACCGGGCCCGATGCTCGGCCAGGTGCATCACTTCGTGAAATACAACAAGGGCAAGGCGCCCTACGCCGAGGAACGCTACCTGAAGGAAGGCCACCGGCTCTACAAGGTGCTCAACACGCGGCTCGAAGGCCGACAGTTCGTCGCCGACGAATATTCCATCGCCGACATCGCGATCTGGCCGTGGATCTCGCGCTTCGAGTGGCAGACCATCGACATGAAACAGTATCCAAACGTGAAACGCTGGTACGAAACCATCGCCGCGCGCCCGGCCGTGCAGAAGGGCTACAAGGTCCCGAAGGATATGGGGCCCATCCCGATGCCAGCGTGAGCGGCTACTTCTTCGCCCCCGGCATCACGATGTGGCGCTCGGTGACGAGCGCGCCCCATTTCGCAATGTCGGCGTTGATGTAGCGGCCGAACTCTTCCGGCGTCTGCGGCTCGGGCTCCGCGCCGAGCGCGGCCATGCGCTCGATCACGGTCTTCTCCGCCATGATCGCGACCACGGCCTTGTTCAATTTCGCGACAATCTCCGGCGGGGTGTGCGCGGGCGCGAGCAATCCGAACCAGCCGACCGACTCGTAGCCGGGCAAGCCACTCTCGGCGACGCTCGGCACATTCGGGAAGAATTTCGAGCGCTTGCCGCCGGTGGTCGCCAGCACGCGCAGCTTGCCGCTTTCGATCATCGCCTGCACCGTCGTCGAGGGCGAGAACATCAGGTCGATGCGTCCGCCGAGAAGATCGGTCACCGCCGGACCGGTGCCGCGATAGGGCACGTGCAGCATTTCGATGTTGGCGTCCTTCTCGAACAGCACGCCGGAGAGATGCGAGGCCGCGCCGACCCCGGACGAGCCGAACGTCAGTCCTTTCGGCTTGTCGCGCGCGAGCTTGATCAGCTCAGCGATCGACGCCGCTTTCACGTTCGGATTGACCACCACGAGATAAGGTGGCGCCGCCACCACGGTGATCGGCGCAAAATATTTGTTGACGTCGAAGTGACCTTCCGGCGCGAGCGCAGCAGCGGCCGCCATCAGCCCGCCGGTCGAATCCATCAGCAGCGTGTAGCCGTCGGGGTCGGCCTTGGCGACGGCACGCGTGCCGATGCCGCCCGACGCGCCGGGCTGGTTCTCGACCACCACCGGCTGCCCCCACTCCTCCGACAGGCGCTGGCCGATGATGCGGCCGAGCACGTCGGTGCCGCCGCCGGGCGCGAAAGGCACCACCATCTTGATGGCATGGTTCGGATAATCGGCCGCCATAGCCGGCGCGGCGACGACGCAAAGCAACAGCAACGAAAGGCGTTTGAGCATTCCCCGGAATCCTTTTGTGCGCGTCGCCCGACGGTGTTGCGCCGATGCTAGCGAGGGCCGCCATGCCCGTCCATGCGGCTCGCTGGCGTGGTCGAATTGCCGCCGAGCGAATAACCTCGTCGCAATGATTCGCCCGCAGCAAAAATGTGCGACCGCAGACGTGCAGGATTTGCTGCGCCAAGCGGCGGCGGCGCACCAGCGCGGGCAACTCGCCGAGGCGGAAGAGCTTTACCGGAAGATCCTCGACGCCCAGCCCAATAATTTCGACGCGCTGCATCTCTACGGCGTGCTCAAGCATCAGCGCGGACAATCGGCGGAAGCGCTCGGCCTGATTGCACGGGCGTTGAAAACGAATTCACGGTCCGCCGCGGCGCTCTCCAATCATGGCATCGTGCTCGCCGCCCTCGACCGTTGCGAAGAGGCCGTTGCGAGCTACGACCGGGCGATCAAGCTCAAATCCGACTACGCCGAAGCGTTCAACAATCGCGGCAACGCGCTCGCGATGTTGCGCCGGCTCGACGAAGCGCTTGCGAGCTATGATCGCGCACTCGCGCTGCGACCGCGCTACGCCGAGGCGCTGATCAGCCGCGGCAACTGCCTGCGCATGCTGAGGCGGAACGAGGAGGCGCTCGC
>JBAUHH010000125.1:0-1563 GCA_049680165.1 Pseudolabrys sp. | reverse complement strand
ACGAGGGCAGCAACGAGTAGGAACGCGACTACCCGAGCCGATGCGAAGCGAGTCATGACGGGTCTCCGTGTGAGTAGATCGAGCTGTCTCCACGTTTCGGAAGCGCCATGGTAGGCGCGTACCGTCTCCGTCGTGTCGACGCGCCCTTCTCCAGGCGGTCCGATCTACTCTCGCCCCGTTATTCGGCCGTCGTCTCCGCGTTCTCCGTCGCGCGCCCCGCGCTCATCCCCCACCAGGCGCCCCAGCGATCGTCCCAGATGCTCGGATAGATCGGGCTCAGGCCGCTCCCCGGCGTGTGCGTCATCTCGCCAAAGCACACCCGCTCTCCCACCTGATAGAAATCGACTCGCAGAAAGTCCGTGTCGCGCCCCAACGCCTCCGCGTAGCGGATGATGTCCCCCAGCCTCGACGGCGGATCCGGTCGTGTCCCGATTTGCGGCACGAAGTCGTGGATCGGCATCACGTTCCACTGAGCATCGAAGAACAGCCGGCGATGGTCGCCAAAGCGATCCACGTCGATCTGCACGATGCGCACGCGCTGGTTGAACACCAGCACCTTGATGTCTTGCGGCGACCGCCCGTCGCCATCGTCGAGGAGCTCCTCCACGATGATCTGCCGCGGGATGTGCTCGTACGCCCACTCGTCGCGACGGCGCGCGTAGTTGCTGCGGAGCCAGCGCTCGCACGTCGCGATGAGCGCCGCGTGGTCGACCGTGCGCGCGTCCCGCACCAATTCGTTCCATCCGCTGCCGTGCGTGGCCTTCACCACGAATTGGCGCGGCAGCGTCTCGAACGGGATCGTGCGCGGATCCGTGGTGCGGAAGTACAGCTCCGGCGCGAGATCCTCGCCCAGAACGCCTCGCGCATACTCGCGCACTGCGAACTTGTCTGAGGTGAGGGTGAGGTACGGCCGCCGATCGTAGAGCTTGCGGTACGTGATCTTCTCGCTGTACTTGCGCGGAGGAAAGAGCTCGGGGAGGCGGCCGTACTTCCGGTAGTATCGCCGCACCACGCGAGCGGCGAGCAGCGGGCGGTCGAGCATCCGCCCATACGAGGGCAGCACCGCCATCGCGTTCGTCATCGCACCGCGAGCGCCCGTTCCGCCAGTCGCACGTAGCCATCCACCGCCGCCAGCAGCTCGGCGCGCGTGATGCGCTCCTCCGCGGTATGAGCGACGTGAATCGACCCCGGTCCGTACAGGTACGGCGTGCCCCAGCGCGTGAGCTCCGGCACGTCCGTCGCGAAGGCGACCACGCTGGTCTCGAATCCCGGCACCGTGTGCAGCTTCATGGCCGGCACCAGGGAGCCGCGCTCGAGCGTCGCGCGCCCCGCCACCCAGCGCTCGAGCAGCGCCCACACCTCCTCCGCATCGGACACCAGGCGCACCATGAGCCTCGCCTCCGCGCTCGGCGCCAGCACGTTGTCCGCCACGCCGCCCGAGATCATCCCCACGTTCACCGTCGTCGCGCCGAGAGCGTCATCGCGCGGCAGCTCCAGCGACGGCAGCTCGTGCAGCAGCTCCACCAGCGCCGCGATGGCCGAGCGTCCGAGCTCGGGATACGC
>JBAUHH010000124.1:0-3553 GCA_049680165.1 Pseudolabrys sp. | reverse complement strand
GGGCAGGACGGCGAGATCGCCGGTCACTTGCATCCGGTCGCGCGCGTCGCCCATCGCGGACGTGCCGTGAGCCGCCGCTGCTTTGCCGCCGACAAGTCACGCATGGTGATGCCGGCTTTTGGCGCGTTCACGGGCGGACTCAATGTGCGCGACATGGCGTTCCTCGCCGTATTCGGGACGGTGAAGTTCACCGCGCACATGCTGGGTGAAGATCGTCTCTACGCGTTCGACGCCAAACGCTGTTTATCAGACTGAATTTTAGTCGCGACGGAAAACCACGCTCGCGATCCAGCCGGTCAACAGCGCCATCAACATCGTGGCGAGGCCGTAAAGCAGGCCGTGATCGCGCGCGGCGTCGGCGACGTATTGCTCGAAGCCGGCCTTGATGATCTCCAGCGCCGAATTCGTTTGCGCGATCATCTTGCCACCGGCGAACAGCTTCACGTCGATCGCGAAGCTTCCGGTCGGCACGTTTGACGGCAGCGGAATCGCCGCGCGGAATACTGTCGGTGTGAGGAAGGTCACCGCGGTCGCGCTTTGCACGTAAAGCCTGTGCTCGTCTTCCAGCCGCAGGAATGCGACGCGGAACGGGTCGTCCGGCACGGTGTCGGCAAAATCGGGCCCGATGCGCTGCGTCAAGATGTAACTGTCGAGGCCGACCTGCAGGCGCCGCAACGTCTCGCGGTCGGCGATCTGCGAAATCGGCCGGCTGGCGAGTACCGCGAGATAGGACGGCACCCGCACGAACTCGCGCGCGTCGACGTTCACCCAGATGCCCAGCATGCGCGCCTTGCGGCGGGTGCGGAAAGACTCCTTCGGTCCGGCAACGGTTACCACCAGATCGTAGCCGCCGCTGCGCGGTGGCGTAGCCGCATCGCGCTCGATGGTGCCGAACAGCACCAGGTCCTCACCGACGAAATTCGACGTGATCGCCACGCGATGGTTCGACAGCGACACCACCAGCCGCTCTTGCGCCGCCGCCGCAGCGCAGCCCGCGAGCAAGATAAGAAGTGCCGCGATTACGCGCCTCATAATCCGTTCTCCACGCGCCGGACAGAGAACAGATCGTCCGGCGTCACGATCAACTCGAACGTGAAGCGCAGGCCGACCGCGAGCACCAGAAGTCCGAGCATCAGCCGCAGCCGTTCGCCGCGGATCTTCTGGCCGGTGCGAACGCCGAATTGCGCGCCGATGACGCCGCCGATCATCAGGATCAGCGCCAGCACGGCATCGACGAGATGATTGGTGATTGCATGCATCACCGTCGCCGACGCCATGGTGACCAGCGTGAGCACCATCGAGGTGCCGATCACGGTCGTGGTCGGCACGCGCAGGAAGTAGATCAGCATCGGCACCAGCAGGAAGCCGCCGCCGATGCCGAGGATGGCGCCAAAAAAGCCGATGATGAAGCCGATCGCCCAGACCGGAATCGCCGACACGTAAATCTTCGAACGCTTGAAGCGAACCTTGAGCGGCAAGCCGTGCAGCCAGGTGTGGCTACCGGGCCGGCGCAGCACCGGCGGCATGCCGTGGCGCGTCCGCGCGATTGCGCGCACGCTTTCGTTGATCATCAGCACACCAACGATGGTCAGCAACGTCACGTATGACAGGCCGATTACCAGATCGAGCTGGTCGAGTGCGCGCAGTGTCGTGAACAGCCATACGCCGACGGCGGTGCCGAGAATGCCGGAGGCGAGCAGCATCAAGGCCAGCGCGACGTCGATCGCGCGCCGCCGCCAATAGGCGATCACGCCGGAAAACGAGGAGGCCGCGATATGGCTGGCGACGCTTGCAACCGCGACCGCCGGCGAGATGCCGATGAAGATCAGCAGCGGCGTCATCAGGAAGCCGCCGCCGATGCCGAACATGCCGGAGATGAAGCCGACCGCGATGCCCATGCCGAACACCACGAAGATGTCCACGGGCATATCGGCGATCGGGAGATAGATTTGCACGCGGAGCGATCCGGCGTTTGGGAAACGCGTGGATACTACAGCGGAATGACGGGATGACTACGGCTTTGCGCGAAATGCCGCGCGTTCCTTCACCGCTTTCCTATTTCAAACGCGCCCGGCCCGCGCGGCCGGTGCTTGGCGGGCGCCGGCGGTGCCGGATTGGCCTGATCCCATCCGCCGGGCGGGTGTGGCACGCCGGTCGCCTCTTCGGGCTGAGGCTCGGCGGTCCAGATTTTGACCGCGTGTTGCGCGGCAGCCAGCGTCTTGGCATCGAGCCGGGACCCGATGTCATCGCGCTTCTTGCCGGATTCGCGGTCACCCTGGATGGCGGCGAGCGCGAACCATTTGTAGGAATCGGCGAAGCTTTTTTCGACGCCAAGTCCGCGCGCGTAGAGAATGGCGAGATTGTACTGGCTGTCGGCGACGCCCCGGTTCGCGGCCTTCAGGAACCATTGCGCCGCTGCCGCATAATCCGGCTTGCCGTCGGCACCCTCGGCGTAGAGCACCGCAAGATTGTGCATGGCCTTGGCGTTGCCCTTGCTGGCGGCCGACAGATAGAGCTTGCGGGCGCGTGCGAGGTCCTTCTTCACGCCCTGGCCCTTCTCGAGCAGGCTCGCGAGCCGGAATTGCGCCGGCGCCAGACCCCTGCTGGCCGCGCGTTCGAACCAGCGCGCCGCTTCGTCGAGGTTCGCGGTCACGCCGCGGCCTTCGGCATAGCGCACGCCGACTTCGTAGGCGGCGGCCGGGTTGCCGCCGAGGGCTGCGGTGCGCAAGGCGGAGCCGCCAAGCGCCGCGGGAAGCTTGTCGCCGGCTGCGCCGGTAACGCCGTGGACCGCCGGTGGCATCGGGATTGCCGGCACGATCGGCCGGCCGCTGAGCATCGCCTGCGGTATCGAGTTTGTGACGTCGGCGTCTTTCGGTGCAAGCGGTGTCGTGGGTGCTATCGGTGGCGGATTGGTAAACGACGGCGTGGTGATGACGTTGGCCGTCTGCGCATCCAGCGTGGGGAACATGGTCATCGGCGTCGCGGCGGATTTTTTCTCGGCGCCGATGGTGCCGGTGGTCGCGACGTCGTCGACGTTCGCCTTGTCGGTGTTTGAAAGACGGGCAGAACTTGTATTGGCATCGCGCGACGCGCCGAAGTCGTAATATCGCGACGCGATCTCAAGCGATCCGATCGTGATTGCGATCACGCTCGCGGCAACGAACAGCTTCTTCACCCGGCGCGCGAGCTTGGCGCCGAATGAAGGGCCGCTCTCTTGACCGAGGTTGGCAGGTTCATCGCGCACAGGCGCTTCCAGCGCGGCGGCTTGCGCGGCGCGGCGTGCGGCGGCGATGAAACTCAGTTTTTCACCGGACTGATTTCCGGCCGCCGGATTGGCGGGCCCGAGTGCCGCTTCCGAGGCGGCGATACGCGCGGCGAGATCGGCGGTCGCGCGCGGCGGCATCGATCCCGGCTCGATCGGCTGATCGGGCGGAAGATTGGGATCGATCGCCGGCCGCTTGACGCCCGGCATCGGTGGGCGCTTCGGCGCATCGGCTTGCGGAGCCGGCTGCGGCGGCTGCACCTGCGGCGCCACAGGCGGTGCATCGACCAC
>JBAUHH010000123.1:0-2038 GCA_049680165.1 Pseudolabrys sp. | reverse complement strand
AGCGGTGACGGTGAACTGACGGAACCGGCCACGAAGCGCGCGGAAAACCGTCTTGCAACGCTTCCGTGCGCCACCTTACTCTTGTCAGGGTCGCGCGCCGGCCCGGCGTTGGGGGGTGATACGCCGGTCCGCGACGCGGGCATCTTTCCCGCGCCTACCGGCCGCGCCGCATGTATGGGAGGCAGCAATGAAATGCGTTCGGCTTTTTGCCATCGCCTTGTCGCTCGGCGCCGCTGCGAACGTCGCGCACGCGGACGAGCGCGCGGTCAACAATGCCATCCAGTGCCAACTGATACGAAACGCCGCGCAGTTGCAGGCGATGCATGCGAACGGCACCTACTGCCTGGCGAATGACATCGACACGAGCTCAATCGCGAACTTCGTGCCGATCGGCGACTTCACAACGCCGTTCAGCGGACGGCTGTACGGCAACGGCTATTCGGTCCGCAACCTGACCATCAGCAATTCGACGGCCAACGCAGTGCTCGGCCTGTTCGGCTTTGCCTACCAGGCAACGATTCAGGATCTCGGCCTGGTGAACGTCAAGATCACCGGCACCGGCTCGACGAGCGAGGCGGGCGCGCTTGCGGGCGACATCGCTGGTTCAGCGGTCGCGCGCGTTCATTCTACCGGTCAAATCACCTGCACACAGTCCTGCTTCACGGGCGGTCTGATCGGCGAAGTCAACAGCGCTGTCTCTCCTCAGACCATCGACCATTCGTGGAGCGCGGTGAACGTGATCGGCAGCAACTTCGAGGGCGGACTGTTTGGCTTCGTCATCACCGGCAACACGATCACCCGCAGCTACGCAACCGGAAGCGTGACCTGCGTCAACGCCACGAATTGCTCGGGCACGGGCGGGCTGGCCGGCGGATTGGAAGGGGACGTATCTGATTCTTTCGCGACCGGGCCGGTGACCGCAACAACCGCCAACGCCAGCGCCGTGGGCGGTTTCGTCGGGCTGAACAACAACGGCACCATCACGCGCTCCTTTGCGACCGGACGGGTGCGCAGCAGCAGCGTCGGCATTCTCGGCTCACTTGTGGGGAATGAATTCAACGGCAGCGTTACCGATTCATACGGTACGGGCAATGTCACCGGCGGCGCGGGCGCGACGCTCGGAGGGCTGATCGGCAGCGCGACCGGTGGACCGGTAATAACCGACAGCTATTGGGACACGGTCACCACCGGCCAATCGTCAAGCGCGGGCGGCACCGGCAAGAGCACGACCCAATTGCGTGCGGCGCTGCAATCCGGCTTCGACGCCAACGCCTGGGGCATCACCAAAAATCTGAGCTATCCGTACCTTCAGCAGGCGGCGACCTTCGCCGCGCCGCTCGCCACGCAAGTCTCGGGCATCGACATTTTCACCTACGTCCCGATCAGCCAGCTCGACATGTCGCAATACAGAGGGAACCCACACCATACGGACGCGGCCTCCCTCGCCACGGTCTACACCATGATCGCGCGGGCGGTCGGGTTCGGCGCCAACGTCGCACAGCTTGCGAACGTGAAGATCGACAAATATTTCTGGCACGACGTGCATCAGAATACGACCTTCACCGGGCCTATCACCTTGCACGCGACGCTCGGCTCGCTCACCACCATCGTGCCCGCCGCGCACATGAACAACACCAACGTCATCGGCCAGATCAGTGTGCGCAGGCTCGTGATCCTGCGCGGCACCTACAGCAAGGTCGGCGGCGGCACGGGCACGCACTGGATGCTGGCCACGATGTACACAAAGGCTGGCGCGTTCGCACAGACCATCGTCGCAAACGATCCCTGGACCGGCGCGCAGGTAGAGATCGATCCGGTGAGCAAGAAGGTGATCTCGCCGAGAAACTTCCCACTCGCCAACTTTACGGTGAACGGCTACCAGGCGGTGACAGTGAACTGACGAAGCGCGGAGCGCACCTGCCGTTGGGGACCTTCCGCGAAACCGCGCCGCACCACGCGATGCAGGGTTGCGCGCCATCCGTGGAGACCCCTATGGTATGAGGTCACCTGCGAGGTGACATGAGATAACGCGTCGGTA
>JBAUHH010000122.1:0-5900 GCA_049680165.1 Pseudolabrys sp. | reverse complement strand
CTCAATCTCGGCGCGCACGTCCTTCATGAACTGCGAATCGTTGATACGCTTGGCGCGTTCCTGGCTGCGGATCAGGCCCGGCATCAGCGTCGCACTGAACACCGGCACCTTGCCGCTGGCGTAGTCGAGCGGGAACAGCGAAATGTCGAGCTGGCCGTCAACCATCGCATTCCATTGCTGGTTCGGCTTGAACAGTGACGCGCCGGGATAGACCTGAACGTCGATGCCGACATTGGCGGCTTTGACGTCCTTGGCGATCATCTGCACCATGTCGTCGCGAACGTCGCCCTTGCCGCCGGGGAATTGGTGAGATGCCTTGAGCGTCATCTGCGCCTGGGCCGAAGCCGTCGCGAACACGACAGCCACAGCTCCGAGCAGAATTTTCGTTATTGTTTTCATCGATTTCCTCCCTTGAACCTTTTTGGCCGCGACCTATGCGCCGCGCTTGATGCCCTATCAAAGAAACTCGTCGTCGCGCCCCTCTTCTACCTTACCTGCCCATGCGACCCAGCGCCATAGCTTCGGCGCAAAATACTGCCGCAAGCCACGGCAGGAAAACAGGAATTCCCGCTCTGGTCAGGCCGGAACGTTCTATCTATAACCCCCAAAACACCCTTCCCATTCCGCCCGCCGGGAGTTGCTGAATGCCAAAGCCGTTGACTGGTCTGCGTGTGCTCGAACTCGCCCGAATTCTGGCGGGGCCATGGGCAGGTCAGCTCCTTGCCGATCTGGGCGCTGACGTCATCAAGGTGGAGCGCAAGGGCGCCGGCGACGACACGCGCGTATGGGGCCCGCCGTTCGTCGAGGGCGTCGACGGCAAGCCGATCGGCTCTGCCTATTTTCATTCCGCCAACCGCGGCAAGCGTTCGATCGAGATCGACTTCGAAACCGACGAGGGCAAGCGGCTGGTGAAGAAACTCGCCGCGCGCTCTGACGTGCTGATCGAGAACTTCAAGGTCGGCGGCCTCGCCAAATTCGGGCTCGATTACAAAAGCCTCGCGCCGGACAATCCGCGGCTGATCTATTGCTCGGTCACCGGCTTCGGTCAGGACGGTCCCTACGCGCAACGCGCCGGCTACGACCTGATGGCGCAAGGCATGGGCGGCATCATGGATCTGACCGGCATGGCTGACGGCGAGCCGACCCGCATCGGCATTCCCGTCGCCGACATTTTCACCGGCGTTTATTCGGTCGTCGGCATCCTCGCCGCGCTCAACGAGCGCGAGCGCACCGGCAAGGGCGCCTATGTGGACACCGCGCTGGTCGATTCAACAGTCGCTGTGTTGTCGAACCAGGCGCTGAATTATCTCGTGTCCGGCAACGTGCCCAAGCGCATCGGCAACGCCCACGCCAACATTGTACCGTACCAGGTGTTCGAGGTGGCCGACGGCTACATCATCATCGCCACCGGCAACAGCAATCAGTTCGTCAAATTGTGCAACGTGCTGGGCGCGCCGGAGATCGCCAACGATCCGAAGTACCAGGATAACGTCGGCCGCCTGAAGCATCGCGCCGAGCTCGTCGACAAAATAACGGCAATCACCTCGAAGATGCAGAGCAAAGACCTGCTGGCGAAGCTCGAAGCGCAGCAGGTGCCGGCGGGGCCGATCAACGATCTCCAGCAGGTGTTCGACGATGCGCAGGTCAAGCATCGCGGCATGAAGATCGAGCGGCCGAGCAAGGCGGCGAAGGCCGGCAAGATTCCCGGCGTGCGTTCTCCGATCGTGATCGACGGCTGGCGCGCGGCGTCCGACCGTCCATCGCCGCTGCTCGGCGAACACACGCAAGAAATCCTGCGCGAGATCGGCGAAGCCTAATTCGCGCGCGCCAGTCGGCACCCCCTTGACCCTGCCCGGCGGAAAGCCGGAGCATTGGCGCTTCACCGGCACGCGTCATCGCCGGTATTGGGGGAGACCTATGAAAATTGTTCCCACGCTGTTTGCGTGCGCGCTGTCGATCGCGCCTGCGTTCGCGGGCGACGCGCCGAAGTTCGAAGTCGATGCGTCCTGGCCGAAAGCCCTGCCGAACAACTGGATCATGGGACAGGCGGCCGGAGTCGCAGTCGACGCGCAGGACCACATCTGGGTAATCCAGCGGCCGAAGACGCTCACGGACGACGAGAAAGCGGCGAGCTTCAACCCGCCGCGCGCGAAATGCTGCAAGCCGGCGCCGCCGGTGCTGGAATTCGACCAGGAAGGCAATCTGCTCAAAGCCTGGGGCGGACCGGGACAAGGTTACGACTGGTTCGAGAACGAGCACGGCATCAACGTGGACTACAAAGGCTTCGTCTGGGTTGGCGGCAACGGCAACAATGACGGGCAAATTCTGAAATTCACGCAGGACGGAAAATTCGTCCTGCAAATCGGCAAGCCGGGACCGAAGCTCGACAGCAACGACACCACCAAGCTCGGCCGGCCGGCCGACACCGAAGTCGATCCGGTCGCCAACGAAGTCTATGTCGCAGACGGCTACGGCAATCACCGCATCATCGTGTTCGATGCCGACACTGGCGCCTACAAGCGGCACTGGGGCGCCTACGGCAAGAAGCCGACCGATGAAAAACTCGCAGCCTACAATCCGAACGGCCCGGCGCCACAGCAATTCGCCAACCCGGTGCATTGCGTACGCATCGCCAAGGACGGCCTCGTCTATGTCTGCGACCGGCAGAACGACCGCGTGCAGGTGTTCCACAAGGATGGAAGTTTCGTGAAGGAATTCTTCGTTGAGAAGAACACGCTGCTGCAAGGCTCGATGTGGTGGCTGGCGATCTGGCCGGACGCCAAGCAGAGCTACCTGATCAACGCCGACGGCGCGAACAACGAAGTGCGCGTGCTCAATCGCGAGACCGGCGAGACGCTCGGTTCATTCGGCCGCAGTGGACGCAACGCCGGACAATTCCACTGGGTGCACAACCTCGCGGTGGACAGCAAAGGCAACATCTACACGACCGAAGTGGACAACGCGAAGCGGGCGCAGAAATTCCGCTACGTCGGCCCGCCGATACAGCACTAGGTGACGGCGACAGGCGCCAAAGCCTCGATGTCGGTGACGACGTCGACGATCACCGGGCGGTCGGCCGCTAGCGCCTGCTTCAAGGCAGGCGCTAGCTCGGCCGGCTGCTCGACCCGAATGCCGAGCGCGCCCATATCTTCGGCGAGCTTGGCGAAGTTCATCTTGTTGTAGGTCCACAGCTCGCGCGCCTGCTCGGTCTGCGCGCCGCCATAGGCGCGGTCGAAGCCGCGTTTCGACTGATTGCCACCGCCGTTGTTGTTGACCACGGTGATGCTGTTGAGCTTCCAGCGTACCGCCGTCTCGATTTCCGCGATGTGATACCAGAAGCCGGCATCACCCGTAAAAACCATCACCGGCCGATCCGGACACGCCGCCTTGGCGCCGATGCCGGCGCAGAACGCCCAGCCGAGATGGCCGGCGCTGCGCATGTAGCTTTGGGTGGATTTGCGCAGGTCGTACATGCCGCCCATCCACATGCCGGCGTGGCCGGTATCCACGATAACGATGGCGTCATCCGGCGCGTGCTGCGTCAGCTCATGGCAGATGCGCGCCGGATGGATCGGCACTGCATCCGATTCCAGCATCGGATTGTACTTGGCGTACCATTCGGCGCGGATGTTGGCGCACGCACCGATCCAGGCCTGACGCTTCTTCGCGCTGGTGTTGTCGGCCTGCGCGTAGAGGCGCGCGAGCACGGTCCTAGCGTCGCCGAGCACGCTCGCTTGCAACGGATAATTGCGGCCGAGCGCTTCGGCATCGATGTCGATCTGGATCGCCGCTGTGCCGATTTTCGGCACCGCCCAGAAATGCGTGGTCATGCCGCCGGTCTCGGTGCCGATGAAACAGACGAGATCGGCGCGGTTGACCACGCGGTTGGCGCTCTCGCGCGAATAACTGCCGACGACGCCGACCGACAGCGGATGCGTGCCGGGAATGGTGTCCTTGCCATTGAGCGAGGTCGCGACCGGAATTTGCAGCGCTTCGGCAAGCGCGACGAGTTCTTTCGCCGCGCCCGAGGCGCGCACGCCGCCGCCGGCGACGATCACCGGCCGCTCCGCCTTCTGCAAAAGATCGAGCGCCGCCTTCACGTGCGCGGCTTCCGGCTCCGGCCGGAATGGCGGCACGCGCGCGAACTGCTCCTCGACCAATACCTCCATCTCGGCTTCGTCGAGGTCCACCTGCCCCTCGTTGCCGCGGAATTGCAGATGCACCGGCCCGGGCGCGCCGGAGGTCGCGACGCGAAACGCCTGTCGCACCATGTCGGGAATGCGCGCAACGTCGTCGATGGTAGCGTTGAACTTGGTCACCGGCTCGAACGCCGGCACGTCGTCCACTTCCTGATAGACCTTGCGGAATTTCGTTTTCGGATCGCGCCCGCCGGTGAAGGCGAGCACCGGCGAATGCGCGAGGTACGCGTCGCGCAAGCCCGCGGCGAGATTGAGCGCGCCGATCACCTGCGCCATGCACACGCCCGGCTTGCCGGAAGCGCGCGCATAACCGTCGGCCATGTAAGCGGCGGATTTTTCACCGTGGCAGTGGACGCGGGCAATCGTGGTGCGCCGTTCCATTTCGGCGAAGGTGCGGCGCAGAACCGCCGGCACCATGAAGACATGCGTGACGCCGTAACCGGCCAGCATGTCGGCGAGAACCTCGGCGCCGGTGCGTTTGATGTTGTGACCTGATGTCGATGTCATTGACCTTAGTTCCTTACTTGTCATGCCCGGCCTTGTGCCGGGCATCCCGCTTAGGTGAGTACGGTGGCTGTCTAAGCGGGATGGCCGGGACGAGCCCGGCCATGACAGGCCGTGATAGATGCGCGCGGATGCAGGCTATTTTATCGCCAGCGGGTTGACCGGCGAACCAACCGCGCCGGTGATCGGGATCGCTGGCGCGACGAACATGAATTCATAGACCTTGTCGGCCGCGCAATCGTCGGCGAGCTCCCTGAGCTCGAAAATCTCGCCCATGGTCATGCCCATGATCGGGATGGTGATCCAGTGCCAGGGCTGATTGATGCCCTGCTCGCTTTCGTTCGGGCGCACCTCGCAGCCCCAGGTGTCGCTCGCCAGCGCGGCGAGCTCGGTCTTCTGCACGAAGTCGAGCGTCTCGAACGAGAAACCCGGCGCGTCGCCGCCCGGATAGCCGTCCCAGCTTCCGAGCTTCTGGCAGCGTTCCATCATGCCGGTGCGCACGATGACATAGTCGCCGCGCTTGAGCGCGACGTTCTGCTTTTTCGCCGTGCCGTAGAGATCGTCGTTGCTGATACCGTAGCCGTCGTCCAGCGACTCGACGCCCTTGTAGCGCGCCACGTCGAGCAGCACGCCGCGGCCGACCATCTTGCTCTTGGTCTTTTCGATGCCGCATTTCTGCGCGCCGGCGCTGGTTACTTCGCGGCAGTCGTAGCCGTTCCACATGTAGTTTTCATAGAACACGTGGCCGAGCCCGTCCCATTGCGTGCCGCATTGCAGCGGCATCGTCACCATGTCGTCGGCGGCGCGGATGCCGCGCTTGTCGAGCACGCCGGAATAGGCGTCCGTGCCGGTCCGCAACATCGTATGGATCGGATTGGTGCGCCCCATCGACGGATATTTGCTCTTGGCTCCCTGCGGCCCGGTGTGATCGAAATTGAGCGCGAGCGAGATCACCTTGCCCTTCTTCACCAGTCTGGTCGCCGCAACGATGTCTTCCGGCGTGGTGAAATTCAGCGTGCCGATCTCGTCGTCCTGACCCCATTTGCCCCAGTTTTTGTATTTTTCGGCAGCGTCACGCATGTCCTGGCGGGTTACTTTTCGAGCCGGCATTGGGTTTCCTCAAATTGCACGCTGGATAATCGAAGGCGGGAATACAGCCCGCCCACCGCCGCAAATGCAAGGCCCACTGGTAACGGG
>JBAUHH010000121.1:0-18878 GCA_049680165.1 Pseudolabrys sp. | reverse complement strand
CAAAAAAGGATGCAGCAGGAAGGCCGCGAGGACGAAGCGCGCCGCCGCACGCTGGAGCGCGAATCCGAGTGGGTCGCGTCCTCGCCGAAAGCGCGGCAGGCGAAATCGAAGGCGCGCTACGAGCGCTACGAGGAGCTGCTTAAAGTGGCCAACGCCAAGCAGAACAGCGTGGCGCAGATCATCATCCCGGTGGCCGAGCGGCTCGGGCAGAACGTCGTCGACTTCACCGATCTGAAAAAAGGCTACGGCGACAACCTGCTAATCGACGACCTCACCTTCAAGCTGCCGCCCGGCGGCATCGTCGGCATCATCGGCCCGAACGGCGCCGGCAAGACCACTTTGTTCCGCATGATCACCGGGCCGGAAAAGCCCGACGCCGGCACCATCAAGATCGGCGAGAGCGTGCAGCTCGGCTATGTCGACCAGTCACGCGATTCACTCGACGGATCGAAGAACGTCTGGGAGGAAATCTCCGGCGGGCAGGACATCATCCTGCTCGGCAAGAAGGAAGTGAACAGCAGAGCCTACGCCTCGTCGTTCAACTTCAAGGGCGCCGACCAGCAGAATAAGGTCGGCCAGCTTTCCGGCGGCGAGCGCAACCGCGTGCATCTCGCCAAGATGCTCAAGTCCGGCGCCAACCTGCTGCTGCTCGACGAGCCGACCAACGATCTCGACGTCGAGACGCTGCGCGCGCTGGAAGAAGCCTTAGAAGATTTCGCCGGCTGCGCCGTCATCATCAGCCACGACCGCTGGTTCCTCGACCGCATCGCGACGCACATCCTCGCTTTCGAGGGCGACAGCCACGTCGAATGGTTCGAGGGCAATTTCCAGGATTACGAGAAGGACAAGATGCGCCGGCTCGGGCAGGACTCGATCATCCCGCACCGGGTGAAGTACAAGAAGTTCAGCCGGTAGCATCAGACCGGCGGCATTTCGGGCGCAATCAATTTTACATCCGGAAAATACGTTCGGTAAGGTCGTGTGTCTCGCGTCAGGATCGGCAGCCGATTGACCTGCGCGTGTGCGCCAATGAAGAAATCAGGCAGCACGTTCGATCGTGAACCGCCGGCAGCGCGGTACTTTCGATAAGCCTGGCCGGCGGCAAACAGGCCCGCGGTCGGTATGCGCTCGAAGGTAATTCCCAAGCTCGTCAATACGGCTTGCACGTCGGCTTCGCTGCTCAGCCGCGCGGACAATTCGGCAAAGACGATTTCGTTGGTCGAAAGGATGCCCCTGCGACGACACTCATCGATGCGGTCGACCGACCACGTTTGCCATTCGGAACCAGGCGTCAGGATGTCGGCGATGACGTTGGTGTCGACGAGCGTCATTCCCGCTTTCGCCTGAGGCGCGGATTGAAACCGGGATCGAGATCGGGATCGCCCCGCATTTCCTTCATGAACTCATCTGTCGTCATTTTGTCGCGGATCAGGCGACGCTTGCTCAAAGCGTAAAGACGCGCCTTGTAATCGTCAGCGCCACCTGGTTTCTCGATATAAACCCCGCCGGACGCCGTGGCGCTCACCTCCACCGTGTCGCCAGGCTTGATGCCGACGGCCTCTCGCACTTTTTTCGGCAGGGTGACTTGACCTTTGACGGTGACAGTCGTGGCCATGGGCAGCTCCCAGTAATACTTTTTATAAAGGTAATACCAAAGGGTTGTTTTGTCAATGAAAGAGGAAGGCTGCGCCGTCGTCGTCGGTCGCATCGCCGCTCACATCCTCGCCTTCGAGGGCGACAGCCACGTCGAATGGTTCGAGGGCAATTTGTGAGGATTACGAGAAGGACAAGATGCGCCGTCTCGGCCAAGACTCAATCATCCCGCATCGGGTGAAGTATAAGAAGTTTAGCCGGTAGATTTTTTCCCGCGACGCTTTTTGTCGTTGTCATGGCCGGGCTTGACCCGGCCATCTCGCTTAGGCGAGCAGAGTCTTTGCATTCCTAAGCGGGATCACCGGAACAAGCCCGGTGATGAGAGCGGAGAGGTGGTGACAGCCACGCCGCGCCTCGAAGGGTGAACGGCCGCATCCTTCGAGCTCGCGCTGGCGCGCCCGCGCCTCAGGATGACGGCCATATCCCCGCGAAAGCCGCGATTACTGGGCGCCCGCCTTTGTAGCGGCGACGGGCTTCCACGGCCGCACCGTCACCGTATCGCCGATGTCGAATGACATCAGGTCGGCGCCAACGACGAGCGGCCCCGAATAAGTCTGCCGCGTTTCGGCGACGACATCGTCGAGGCTCGGCGGTGGATTTTTGCCCTCGCCCAGGAGCACCAGATGCGTGTAGGCCGCGAGCTTCGGCTTCGCATTTGCAAACACCATCCCGGCCTCTTTCGGCGTGGTGTGGTGCGCGATGATGCGCTGGATCGCCGGAATCGCCATCATCTCAAGCCGCACGCTCGCCACCTCGTGGACCAGGAGATCGGCGCCGGTGCCGTACTTGATGACGTTTTGGTTATAGCGCGTGTCGCCGGAGATCACGGCGGCATGGCCGCCGTACTCAATGCGGTAACCGTAAGCCGGCTTGACCAGATCGCCGTGGTCGACCTTGAAGGCAATCACCTTGACGCCGTCTTTGTCGTAGACGACGCCATCCTTGCTGAACTCATCGACATTCACCGCGATGCCCTGCATCGGCAGGTTCTCATCGGCGTGCCGCATGCTGATGTCGAGGGTGTAAGCTTTCTGCAGATTGTCCATCAGGTTCTTGGCGCCGGGCGGACCGATCACATGGAGCGGCGTGGTTCGCCGGCCGAACCCGGTCGGCAGCCAGCCGGTCAGCCAAAGATCTGGAATGCCGACGGTGTGATCGGAGTGGTAGTGCGTGAGGAACAGCGCGTCGATCTTGCCCAGTGGAACTTTCATCTGCCAGAGCCGGATCGCCGCCCCGCGGCCGGCATCGAACACCAGCACCTGGTCGCCGGCCTGCACCAGCGTGCTCGGCCCGAAGCGGTCCGGCAAAGGCGGCGGCGCGGACGTGCCGAGAAGCGTGACGGTGAATTTTCCCTGCGCGTGAACGTTCGTTGCAAGGGCAAGACCGGCGAGAATGGTGGCAACAGCCCAGCAGCCATGTCTCGCGAAGCTTGTCTTCGGCATCATACGCACCCCGACCGGTTGTTTTGAGAAACGAGCGCCCCAATCGACCCTGCACCAGTGCATCATGGACCGCAATGGCGCGGGTGCGGATTGATCAGGGCAACTTGTGGGGATTGCGTCGCCTTTACCCCACCTTCTCTGCCAGCCACATCTTGATCAGCGATTGATAGGGCACGTCGCGCTTGTTGGCGGCAATCTTGATCTGATCAAGCAGGCCCTGCGGCAGCCGCAGCGAGATTGTCGTCGTCGACAGCTTGAGATTAGGAAAGCTCACCCGCCGCGCTTTGCTCCAGTCGACATAGGGCGTCGAATCGTGCGTCTCCCAGAATTCACGTTCCTCGGCCTCGGACCTGAATTTTGGAATCGGCTTAAGTTTCTTTTTTTTCATCGTTCGCTCCTTCGTAGATGGCGCGCTCTTTGCGGTTCATCGCGCGCGCGGAAATCACCCGGATCACAGTGCCGTCCTGCCGCAGCGTGAAGGTCACATGCAGCATTCTGTTGTCGCCGGTTCTTCCCAAGGCGCGGTAGCGGGCCTCCGCCGCGCTGTGTTGCATGTCCTCGGTCACCAGAAGCGGTGTGTTGATGAACACCTGCTCGGCCTCGGCCTGGCTGACGCCATGCTTGTCGGCGCTCTTGCGGCTGTTGCCGTCGTCCCAGTCGAAGCCGGCGATGCTGCCGAGGTCGAGCGCCATGTCTGTATATTATAGTCATATACATGGTTCGTCGAGGGTGGCGGCTTGACAATTTCAGGATATGGATTAAATTCCTATCGCCTTCTCCATCCGAGGGGCGTTCTCATGAGACGCTCTGAGAGCGGGAGAGGGTGCGGCGCCTGCGGGCGGGGCTCGTAACCCCGCGCTCGGGCGGCCCCGGGCCCGATCGGCCGGCACTATGACCGGTCCGCGAGGAGCTCGCTGGACGGGGACAGGCCAAGGCGGGTAACGCCCGCGGCGGCCACGTCCCCGGAAACGCGGACCTGGGGCTGAGCTGCGGCTTGCGCCGCGGCGAGTGCCGCGCACGGAGCGCCGAGAGGCGCGGCGATCCCGATGAGGGATCGCGCACATAAGGACTGATGCGCCTTTCGGCGCTCCGTCCCCCTCGGTTGCGCGTGTTGGGCTTGCCCAATTCGCGCCAGGCAAAAGCGCTGAGGGAAAGAGATGGACTACGGCGCACCCCGCGCCGGCCAAAAAACAGGGGCGCTCGCGCATGTCTGAAATCCTTCCAGTTAATCGCGCCGCAACAGGAGAACGCGTGGCTGAATACCACGAGGCCGACACACTCTCCGTTCATTCCCGCGCAAGCGGGAATCCAGTGCTTGTTGCGCTGGGTCCCCGCTTTCGCGGGGACGAACGGCTGGCTCCCTTCGTGCCGAGCCTCTAAAGTCCGCGCCGGAAACAAAACGCCATGAACAAACCCTTCGCCGTGCAGGAAACGCAAAAGGACAAACCCTTCGTCCTCGAAGAGGCGACGATCGGCGACCTGCACGCCGCGATCAAGGCCGGCAAGACTACGGTCGTCGCGGTCGTCGAGCATTATCTCGCCCGCGTGCGCGCCTTCAACGGCACGTCGAATCTGCTGGTGACGCAGGACGGCGCGAAAATCCCCGAGGCGAAAGGCACAATGCGCGGCGGCGCGCCGCTGACATTTCCGGCCGAGACGGTGAAGGCCTCGGACCTCTTGCCCGATCTCGACAAGTACAAAGGCCCGCCGCTCGAATTCGGCCGCATGGAGCGGACGGCGTCCGATCCGTCCGTTCAACAGCAATTCGGCATGACCGTCGGCAAGCCCAACGCAGGCCAGGTGAATGCGCTGGCGACGCTCAACATCCGCGGCGAGCGTTCCGTCACCTGCCGCGGCGATTACGACCTGCATCCCTCGAAAGGCCCGCTGCCCAAGGCTGCGCCGCCGGTGTGCGAATTTTTCCGCCAGCAGCCCGACGCGCTGGAAACAGCCGCCGCGCTCGATGCGCAGTTCGGCCGCAACCCCGATCTCGACAAGATGCCGATGTACGGCGTCGTGTTCTCGTTCAAGGACCCGTTCGACACCAGGGACATGCGCTCGACTGGCGGCGGCGACGCGGCCTACGACATCGATTTTCCCGCGCGCGATCATGTGCTGGTCGAGCAGCTGCGCGCGAAGGGCGCGATCATCTTCGCCAAGGCCGTGAACACCGAATACAACGGCCGGCCGGACGATCCGGGCGGCACGCACAAGCCCGCCAAGGTGCTGCCCTCGACGCTCGGCTATCAGCGCAGCACCTGGGGCGGCAATCCGTCGAACCCGTATGACACCACGCGCGCCGCCTCGCTCGGCTCGAGCTCCGGCTCCGGCACGTCGGTCTCGACCAACATGGTGATGTCCAGCCTGGGCGAGGAGACGCGCGCCTCCTGCCGCGGCCCCGCCAATCACAACGCCGTCGCGCTGATCCTGCCGCACAAGGCCATGCTCGGCTTCGACGGCGGCGCCATCGGCGCGGATATTTACGTCGACCGTTCCGGCATTCTCGCGCGCACCATCGGCGATTGCGCCAAGGTTCTCGACGCGCTCAAGGACCCGGTCGAGGGCTACTACGACCCGCGCGATCCCTTCACCACCGTGCCGCGCTCGTCGGTGCTCGACAATTACGCGCAGCACGCCAAGCCCGCGGCATCGCTGAAAGGCCTGCGCATCGGCGTCATCCGCGAGTCGATGATCGTGCGGCCCGGCTCGATGACGGAAGTTCCGATCGTCACGGCGGCGAACAAGGAAATCAAAGCGATCCTCGGCGGCAAGCTTGGCGCGACGCTGGTGGAGTCCTCCGATCCGCTCTGGAAGCGCGATCCCGAGATCGAGCAGATGAAAGTCGATTACCGCGTCACGCTGGCGCGGCTCGTTCCGGTGTTCATGCCGGACATTTTGTATCGCCTCGACGCCCACGGGCAGCCGCTGTTCAAGGAATTCGCCGCCGCGATTTTGCCGACCGAATTCGCGCCCGGAAAAACCTTCGGCGCCGGCACGATGAAGCCGATCGACTACATGCTGGAGCTGGCGGAAGGCCGCGTCGCCCCGCCGTCAAATCTCGATCTAGGCACCGTGCAGAACCAGGCGCCGCAAATGGCGTTCCGCTTCCATATCAACCAGTATCTTTCCCGCCGCGCCGCCGACTGGCAGGCCAAGGGCTTTACCGAAACGCTCACCGATTTCACCGCGCTCAATGCGCGCTCGAAATTCTGGGGCGACGACCAGCGCGTTGGCTTTCTGAACTGGGATGAAGTCACCGACATGCGCAATCCGCTGGGCGAACGGCAGAGCGTCAATGAGCGCATCATGCTGCGCGAGTTGCTGCGCCGCGCCGACATGATGGTGATGCTGGAAAACCGTCTCGACGTGCTGGTGCGCGTCCACACGCCCTGGCCGCCCGGCAAGATCGGCGGCGCAGGGCAGGGCTTCCGCAACAATCTCACGCTGGAGTCGCTCAGCGGCCCCAACGCGGGCCTGACCGAAGTGCTGATCCCGGCCGGTTACGTCACCACGGTCTACGATCCGGTCTACAAGCTCAGTGATGACGGCAAACGTTATCTGCATGTGTCGTCGAACGAGCCGGCAGAGCTGCCGCCGCCCGGCCTGCCGTTCTCGCTCGTGTTTCGCGCCGAACCCGGCAAGGAAGATGTGCTGCTGCGGGTTGCGTCGGCCTACGAAGCGGCCTCGAAACGGCGGATACCCCCACCCGCCTTCGGGCCGTTGCCGGTGGAACACCATGCTCACGTGAAGTAAGGCGCAAATGTCAAAGCCGGGGCAGCATTTTCCTCCGTTCATTCCCGCGCGAGCGGGAATCCAGTGCTTCTTGGGTCTGGGTCCCCGCTTGCACGTGGACGAACGGATCGCGGCCAAGCTAACCAACAACGATTTCGCCGGCGCGATTCGATGTTTCGTCACCGCTTTGTTGGTGTTTTGCATGCCCGCAGTTTCCGCCCACGCGGACGCTGCGTTCCAGCAATGGCTCGAAGGCACCTGGCCGCAGGCGCAACACCTCGGCGTCTCGCGCGCCACCTTCGATGCCGCCGTCAAAGGCCTCGAGCCCGATCTGTCGCTGCCCGATCTCGCCATTCCCGGCAAACCTGAAAAGCCGCCGCCGGGCCAGCCGGAATTCGTGCAGACCCCAGGGCAATATCTCAAAGAGTCGACGTTCGACCGGCTCGCCGCCCAGGGCAAGCAATACGCCGCGAAATATCGCGACACGCTGGCGCGTATCGAGAAAGAGTTCGGCGTGCCGGGCAATGTGGTGCTGGCGATCTGGGCGCGCGAAACCGATTACGGCCGCGAGATCCAGGGCCATGACGCCATCCGCGTGCTGGCGACGCAGGCCTATATCGGCAAGCGCAAGGACTTCTTCCGCAACGAGTTCCTGCACGCGCTGAGGATGTTGCAGGACGGCGTGCCGCGCGCCGACATGCGCTCGTCCTGGGGCGGCGCCATGGGCCTCACGCAATTTTTGCCGTCGGAATTCTACAAATACGCCGTCGATTTCGACGGCAAGGGCCGTGCCGACATCTGGCATTCGGTGCCGGACGCGCTCGCCTCGGCGGCAAAGCAGCTCGCGGGCAAGGGCTGGCAGCCCGGCAGGCCGTGGGCGATCGAGGTGCGCGTGCCGAAGACGGTCGATTGCACCGTCGCCGAGCCGGGCCACACGATGCCGGTTGCGGAATGGCTCAAGCGGGGCTTTGTGCCGGCCTATGACCGCAAGCTCACACATACGGAGCTCGCGACCGATGCCTCGCTGCTGCTGCCGGAAGGCGCCTATGGACCGGGCTTCCTGACGCCGAAGAATTATTACGTGCTCAAGGACTACAACTACTCGGACCTTTATGTGCTTTTCGTCGGGCATCTCAGCGACCGCATCGCCGGCAGCCGACCGTTCGAGATGCCGTGGAGCAAGGCCGCGCAACTCAAGACCACCGATGTCGAATCGATGCAGCGGCGGCTGACCGCGCTCGGGCTCTACAAGGACAAGATCGACGGCAAGGCCGGCATGCTCACCCGCGCGGCGCTCGGCGCCTACCAGAAATCAAATGGCCTGAAGGTCGACTGCTGGCCGACCGCCGCGGTGCTCGACCACATGCGGCGCTGAATCGTCCGCACAAAAAGGCATCGCCGCAGCCCCGAACGGCCACGGCGATGCAATCAAGTCGTTAAGTCTGACTTAGGGGCACATGAACCGCGGACGGCTCCAACGCACGACATTGCCCCAACGGTCGTAGACCGGCCGGCGGGCCCAATAGCCACCCGGGCAAGCGACCGGATACGGCGCGGCATAGCCCTGATAGACGACATAGCCGGGCGCCGGCGCGTAGTAGCGCGGCTGACTGTTGGCAATCGCGCTGCCGATGATGGCGCCGGCCGCGAGGCCACCCACTACGCCCGCGCCGACGGCGCAACCGTAGCAGCCGGCACTTGCCGGGGTCGGCGCAGACAAGGTACCGGCTGCAATCGTGGCAGCCGCAGCAAGAGCAAATAGGGTCTTCTTCATCGTATTTCCCTCCAAAGACCGGGCCGGCCAACGGCCGACATGGTTATTCCAACGCAAGCCCGTCCCGGTCCTTCTACAGAGGCAGGCTTAATTTTGTCGGAAATTTGATGGCTCCGGGCCGCCCTCCACTTAAAAAGCCCGGCGCTCCAGACGGATGCCGGGCTTTTTATCCTCTAAATCGTGCCTCTCTCGGGTGAGCGTTTAGTTGCACACCCGCACGCGATGCCAACGCCAGCCCCAGCCGTTCCAGAATCGTTCACGGGCCCAGTAGCAGCCGGGTGCGTAATAAACCGGGGCCGGACCGTAGTAGGCGGGACCGGGACCGTAATAGGCAGGGCCATAGTACGGGCCGTTGGCTACGGCCGCGCCGACGATGGCACCGGCCGCGACACCGCCGATGATGCCCGCCGCAATCGCGCCACCGCGCGCCTCGGCTTGCTGCGGAACCGCGACCGCCGCGATCGCGAGCGTTGCCGCCGTCGCAAGGGCTGTCAGGGTCTTTGTCATGGCGTACCTCTCTTTCTTTCGATTGGCCGTACCGGATAAACGTTCGTGCGTAACTAATCCGGCACGTCGACCAATATAAAAACGTCCTGCGTGAGCGCGAGGTTCCGATTTTTCGCGTGAATGGGCGGTGAATGGGAC
Source organism: Pseudolabrys sp. (assembly GCA_049680165.1). Taxonomy (GTDB): domain Bacteria; phylum Pseudomonadota; class Alphaproteobacteria; order Rhizobiales; family Xanthobacteraceae; genus Pseudolabrys. Next base: position 9,632 of record JBAUHH010000121.1, on the reverse strand, counting down.
GTTTGGAATTCGCGATTACGGGCGATGCGGCAAATTAAATTTTGGCAAGCCGCTCGCCGTAAAACGGAACAATCGCGGCCACAATGTCGACACACATATTGGCGCGCTTCATTTGGATACGGGCACCAAATTTAGCTGCACCGCCCGCAACAGATAATGCGGCCTTTATGGCGACGGCGGCCGAATGTCGTGGAAAGACTGCGAAAAACCGTCGCGCTTGGCCCGATGGTCCTCTCAGTCGCGCTACTGTGCGCCGGTGATTTGATTTGCGGAGGCAGCCATGTGTCCGCGCGAATGGTGTGTCGAACGGAACTGGAGAATTGGGAATGAAGGCGCTTGCAGTGGCGGCGGGAACGGCTCTTTTTGGCGCGCAGCTTGTCATGACGATGCACGCCAATGCCGCCGAGTCGCGCTTCGAGCGAAGCCTTAGAATGCTCGATCCGACCGAAAGGCTCGCGCAGATCTGCGACTACACCGCCATGAAGAAGATCAACGAAGCCCGCAAGCCTTTTCACCCGGACCGTGTGGTCGCCGATGCGGCATCGAGCATCAAGATCAGTGAAGACACAGTGCGCGCTGCCGGTGGCGCGTTTCGCAGCCGCGGCAAGTGGTACGAATTGTCCTATACCTGCACGGCAAGCCCCGACCACATGAAGGTCGTGACGTTCGACTTTCGCATCGGCGCCGAGATTCCCCAGGACAAGTGGGCCGCCTACGATTTGTGGCAGTGAGGCTGGGCGCGCGCACAAAGGCGGCGTAAGTTCCTCGCCGGATATTGGAGGAACGTCATGCCGCAATACGCTTGGGATCACGTGCATCTGCGCAGCCCCGATCCGGAGGCGACCGCGCAATGGTTCGAGCGGATGCTCGGCGCCGAGGTGATCCGCTCCACGCAACAAGGCAAGCCGCGCATCGACCTCAAATTGGGCGGGCAGAAGATTTTCATCGCACCGGTGGCGCCCGGCGATGGCGTCAACGCGCCGCCGATGACGCCCTATCAGGGGCTGGATCATTTCGGGCTGACCGTGAGCGGGATCGATGCGGTTGCCACCGACCTCAAGGCGAAGGGTGTCGAGTTCACCAAGCCGCCTCACTCGCCGCGCCCGGGCATCAAGGTTTGCTTCCTGCGTGGGCCGCAAGGTGTTTCGATCGAATTGCTCGACCGCGATCCGAAATACACGTGAAGGCAGGCACGGTCAGTTTGCGCTGACGTGCTTCTTTGCGGCGGCTTTTGGCGGCTGCGCGGTCTGCACTGGGCAGCCGGCATAGGCGGCGCTGATCGCGGCCGGTGCGCCGTCGAGGCGGAAGTCCGCCGTGCTGCGCCCGGCGGTCAGCGAGCGGATGCGTACGTACAGCTCATTGGACGTCGCGAGTTCGCTCACGAACTGCGCTACCTCGGCTTTGTCGTCGACGATCACGGTTGTATAGCCAGCCAAAAATCGCGCCACGGCCTCGTGGCCGGGCTTTTCGTCGAAGCGATAGCCGAACTCAGAATTGTGCACGGAGCCGACCTTGAACGGAAAGGCGATGCGCACCGTCGGTTGGCTCTTGAAACACAAAAGCTGAAGCATTGCCGGCTGCGGAAACACCACGGTGGAATTCGAGACGGTTCGCGTCATCAGGAAGGCGCTCGACAGCGGCGCGCCGGTGATGCGGTCGACCTGGCGCTCGATCTTCCAGTTGCCCGACGGTACCGCGTTGGCGGTGGATACGGTGGGATCGCGCGCCACGCAGGCGCCGAGCAACAACGCCGTCAAAGAAGTCGTAATAATGCGGATCACGCCCCGAACCACGACGCCCACTCCCTGCGACCGGGAGTTTGCTGATTTCGCGCTATACACGCAATAGATTAGTCGGGGTTCGCGGGTCTGCGCGGACACCGGGTATGATGTGTGCGCAAACGAAGCGGGGGGAACGCGCGATGAAAAACGAAGACCTGGTCGGCGTCTGGCGCGAGCGCGGCCGCGAGTTGGTGCGCGCCGACGGCAGCGTGAAAGTGGACGTGCCGCGCGCCTCACAGATCATGTACACCGCCGACGGCTTTATGAGCGTGGTCAACACGCCGATCGGACGTCAACGCGTGAACGAGACGGTGGCGCGCATGGATCTCGACGCCACCGGCGCGGACGAGCGTGCGCAGGCCGCCATCGGCGTCGTCGCCTATGCCGGCCGCTTCGAGGTGAAAGGCGACAAGGTGTTTCACCACATCTTCACGGCGGTCAATCCGAACCGGGTCGGGGATGCGCAGGAACGGCTCATCACGCTTTCCGGCGACGACCTGACATTGACCGCGCCGCCGGACGCGCAGGGTAATTCATTTCGCATCCATTGGCGGCGCGCCGGGAAGATGTGACTCGGCGCGCGTCAGCCCGCGCTGTCCTCGACGTCGGTGTCCGGACGGTCGCGGCCGCTGGCGGTTTCCGTATGCCATTTGCCGTTTTCGTCTTCCCATTCGATCGACTCGGTATGGCCTGGGATTCGTTGCTCGGCGGCGGCGCGGCGCGCGGCTGCGAGCGCGTCCTTGTGGGTCGGAAAGCGCTCGGAAAACACGCCGTTGGCCTGGTACGCCCAGCCCTCGTCGTGGCGGATCACCTTGTACGTGACATGCGACATCTGAACGCCTCGTGTTGGGACCCGGGCTTCTAACGAGCCTGCGCCGAACGGGTTCCTAGGTTGCGGTTTGCGTGGCGCAGGTTACGTTTCTCCGGTCGGAGCGGCAACGGGAGACGGTTATGACGTTCGCGGTCAGCAGCAACAGCTTCAAGGATGGGGATTATCTGCCCAAGGACCACATCCTGTCGGCCGATTTCGGTTTCGGCTGCGCCGGCGGCAACAAGTCGCCGCATCTGAAGTGGTCGGGCGCGCCCGCGGGCACCAAGAGCTTCGCGGTTACCTGCTACGATCCCGACGCACCTACCGGCTCCGGTTTCTGGCACTGGCTGGTGGTGAACATTCCGGCGAACGTGACCGAGCTTGCGCTCGGCGCAGGCAGTGCGGGCGGCACGTTGCCGGCGGGCGCATTGCAAACGCGCACTGACTTTGGCGCGCCCGGCTATGGCGGCCCATGCCCGCCCGAAGGCGATCATCCGCACCGCTATCTGTTCACGGTATTTGCAGTCGGCCAGGACAAGCTCGACGTGAAAGCCGACACGTCGGCCGCGGTCGTCGGCTTCAACTTGCACTTCAACACGCTCGCCAAGGCCGCGATCATGGGCCTGTTCAAGCGGTAGGGGACAAATGGTGCGACGACCCATCGGCGATTCACGCAGCGAGGCCGAGAAGGCTTTCAAGGCCGCGACCACCAAGCCGGTCGAGCAGCCGGTAGCGAAAACGCCGTCGCTGCCCGGCGTCAAGGAAATGGTGTCGTTGCGGATCGACCGCGATGTGCTCGACTTTTTCCAGCAAGACGGTCCCGGCTGGCAGGACCGCATCAACGCGGCCCTGCGCAAGGCGGCGGAAAAGTAGCCGCACCTTACGGATTGGCATTCAAAGTTTTCTTTTTGTCGCCCGACAGCCAAGAGCAAATCGCGCCCGGCACGGCGCCGGTCAGACCGATCAGCAGCAGCGGATCGGGCCCACGAACAAAGCCCAATACCAGCGGATTGATGATAGGAAGAAAACCGAGGAAATACGAGAACAGCGTCGTCCATAAGATTCGCCCTCGCACGGCGAAGCGCGCGAGCAGGTGATCGAACACCGCGGCAATAAGCGCCGGGATGATTCCGAACATATAAGCGAGCGGCAGCAGGACAACCTGGTGATAGTCGAAGGTGGATTCCGAGCCGAGCCACCAGTTAATCCCCTGCAGGATGATCCAGAATCCGGTGACGAAGCCCAGCGGCGGCCCGAGCAATCCGAAAATGAGATAGCGCTTCATGCCGCCCCGCGCCTGAAGCGCGCCTCAGGGCTCGCCTGATACTTTCAGGATTTCGATCAGCTTGCGGTCGCGCCAGCGCTGCAAGTCCGCGATGCTGCGGGAGCCGGCTTCGACCTCGACGCCGTCGATGATCTTCTTCTGCACGTCTTGCGTGAGCCGCGGCGCCCCGAGGTCGTCCATCCAGCTCTGCACCGGCCCGGCGGCGAGATGCGACATGAAATGGCTCATGCCGCCTTCGCCGCCGGCGAGATGAAACGTCAGATGCGGCCCCATCAGCGCCCAGCGCAATCCGGGCCCGTAGGCGATCGCGGCGTCGGCATCGGCCACCGAAACCACGCCTTCGACGACGAGATGAATTGCCTCGCGCCACAGCGCTGCCTGCAAGCGGTTGGCGACGTGGCCTTTCACTTCCTTCTTGATGTGGATCGGGTGCTTGCCGATCTCGCGGTAGAAATTCATCGCGCTCGAGACCGCTTCGGCCGAGGTCTTTTCGCCGCCGACAACTTCCACCAGCGGAATGAGATGCGGCGGATTGAACGGATGGCCGATGACGCAGCGCTCGGGATGCTTGCATTTGACCGTCACGCGGCTGATCAGCAGGCCCGACGAGCTTGACGCGATCACGGTCGACGGCGGCAGCGCGGCGTCGAGTTTCGCGAACAGTTCGATCTTGAGGTCCTCGCGCTCGGGCCCGCTCTCCTGCACGAACTCGGCGCCTTTGACGGCCGCCGCCGGATCGCCGAAAAATTCGAAGCGCTTGCGGTCGGCGCCGGTCACGACGACGTTGAGTTTTTCCAGCGTCGGCCAGGCATTGTCGATGAAGCGGCGGGCGAAGGCTTCGCCGCCCTGGGCGGGATCGGACGCGCCGACCGAAAATCCGCGGGCGAGAAAGTAAGCCGCCCAGCTTGCGCCGATGGTGCCGGCGCCGATTACCGCTACGCGTCGTGTCATTGAAGAGCTCGCTGTTGGTTTTCGGAGAGCGTCATGGGATGCGGATGGTAGGCGGTTTTGCGTGCATCTAGAAGCGCCACCGCGTGGCCAGGCGTCGATAATGTTGACCGGGCGCTACAATCCGCGTTCCCGCTTGAGCTTCGCAATCTGCGCCTCGACCTCCGGCGGCAGCGAGCGCAGGCCCTTGGCGGCGGCTTGCGACAGATAGGGCCGCAGCCGCGAGTCTCGCAGGAAGTCTGGCTGGCGGTCGGCCGGGATCAGCCTGTCGAAGATCAACACGATCAGCACCGCGACGAGGCCGATGCGCAACGCGCCAAACAGCGCGCCGCCGAGCCGGTCGGGGAACGAGACGTTTGTGCCAGTGAACGTGCTGACCGCGACGCGCAGCATCGCGGACAGCAGCATGCCGAAGGCGAGAAACAGCACGACGGGCGCGATCCAGCTCTGCGCCGGCGGAATGTGAAGAACGCCTGCGAGGAACGGCGCCACCTGCGGGGAAAGCGCGACCGCGAGCGCCGCCGCCGCCGCATAGCCGACGATGGTGGCAAGGCTGCGCAACAGGCCGGAGCGGAAGCCCGCAACGACCGCAACAAGGGCCACGGCATAGACGACGAGATCGAACGGCGACATGAAGGATTATAGCGCAGACCCCCGCGAGCTGGTTAGCCCGTCGACAATAGCGAAGCGTCTTATTATTCTTGCTTCGCTCATGACCATCGAATTCCTCATCACCTCGCTGATCGTGATCGTGTCGCCCGGCACGGGCGTACTCTACACGCTGGCCGCCGGGCTTTCGCGCGGTTCGCGCGCGAGCGTGATCGCGGCGTTCGGCTGCACGCTCGGCATCGTGCCGCACATGGCGGCGGCGATTCTCGGCCTTGCCGCGCTGCTGCACACCAGCGCGCTCCTATTCCAGACCTTCAAATGGCTCGGCGTCGCCTATCTCATCTTCATAGCGTGGCAGGCGCTGAAGGAGCGCGGCGCCTTGCGCGTCGAAAAGCAGATCGGCGCGCGCTCGGCGATCGCGGTGACGGCCGAAGGCATCCTGATCAACATCCTCAATCCGAAGCTGTCGATCTTCTTCTTCGCCTTCCTGCCGCAGTTTGTCGCGGGCGACGAGCCCCATCCGCTCGCGCACATGGGCGTGCTGAGCCTGGTGTTCATGGCTCTGACGTTCGTGGTGTTCGTCGGCTACGGGCTGTTCGCCGCCGCGATCCGCGAACACGTCATCTCGCGCCCGAGGGTGCTGGCGTGGATGCGGCGGACATTTGCCGCCGCCTTCGTCTTGCTCGGCGTGAAGTTGGCGCTGGCGGAGCGGTGAGGGGCCGATAACAAAAGCGGCCCCGAGGGGCCGCTTCCTTTCGCATGTGTGAAAGAGCCTGCGCTCATTGCGAGCTGAACAGGTTCTTCGGAATCCCCGCCTTGTTGAAGATGTAGTCGCGCGAGGATTCGAGCTGCGAGCGCAGCCGCGGCAGGTCGACGTCGAGCAGTTCGCCCTGCCATTTGCGCACCTTGCCGGCGACGATCACCGTCTCGACATTGGTGCGGTCCATCAGCGACACCACCGCGCCCGGCACCTGGTTGAGCGGCGCCACGTTGATGCGCGTGGGATCGAGGATGATGATGTCGGCTTCCTTGCCGGGTTTGAGCGAGCCGACCTTGTTTTGCAGCCGCAGCGCCTTGGCGCCGTTCATGGTGGCAAAGCGCAGCACGTCGCGGGTCACGAGCAGCGGCGGCGTGCCCGGCGCGGGCGTCGGCCACTGGTTGGGCGGCGTGAAATTGCCCTGCTCGAGGATCATCTGGTTCACCAGCATGCGCTGCATGTTCATGGCGACGCGCATCTGGGTGAAGAAGTCCGCCGTCATCGTGCACTCGACGTCCACGGAGAGCGACGGCTCCATGCCCAGACTCTGCAGCTTGAGGATCGGCGGCTCGCCGTGCCGCATGTTCATCTCGATCGGGAAGGCGATCGAGACCTGCGCGCCGACGTCGTGCACCTTTTGCCAGGCCATGTCGGACATGCCGGTCATGTGGATGAACAGGTTGTCCGCCCCGATGCCGATGTCGTGGTTGCTGCCGCCCTGGCCTTGCGCCAGCGCATCCATGATCGGGCGGATGCCGAACGGCGACAGGATGTGCGCGGCGATCTGCAATCCGAGCTGACGGCCGAGCTTCCACGAGGCTTCGGTGGTCGCGTCGCCGAGATAGACCTCGCCGCCCATGATCATGGTGACGAGCTGGTCGGTCGAGGCGAACCATTTCTTTTTGATGCGGGTCGCGTCTTGCGGATACTGGTTGCCGGCGACGCCGCCGGCGCTCTCGAAATAACCGAAGGCGGCGCGGCGCCCGGTGTCGAACAGCGCCTGGATAGCGGCGTCCGAATGCGCCGGCGAATGGTGGATCTGCGAGACGTCGTGCACGGTGGTGACGCCGTCGTCGAGCTGCGAGAGCCCACCGAACAGCTCGTTGATGTAGACGTCCTGCGGTCGGTACACGGGCGCGAACGTCAGGAGAATGTATTCGTAATAGGTGGTGCTGCCGCTCGGCGAACCGGAGCCGTCGTTGATCAGCACGCCGTCGGCGAGGAAGCTGCGCAGCGCCGTCTCAAATTGATGGTGATGCGTGTCGACGAAGCCAGGCATCACGATGCGGTCGGTGGCGTCGATCTCCTGCGCGCCGCCGGCGTGAATGTTCGGCCCCACGGTGACGATCTTCTTGCCGTCGACCAGCACGTCGGCTTTGGCGAAATCGCCGACCGACGGGTCCATCGACATCACCGCGCCGTTGCGGATGACGTAACGCGTGTTGAAGCGGCCGGTGTCGCGCGGCGCCAGGCGCGGTTTGGCGGCGGCCTGACGCGGCGCGAAAAGCGTGAGCGCGGAAGTGGCAGCGCCGGCTGCCGCCGCGCCTTTGAGGAAATTCCGCCGCGAAAAACCGAAATGTTTCTGCGGCAAGCCTAGTCTGCAGAGCCTGCACATGGTGATGGTCTCCCCCGTTGCGTCATCCGGGCGGATGACTTTCAACGGCGGTATTCTGCGCTTGATCGGCGAGGCCGCGTAATCGCGAGCGCGTGATCGGAAAAGGAAAAGCGGCCCGCGCAACGCGCCGCGCCGGCTCCCAACTTGGCGTTTATGCGCAATGCCGGGCGGCAGCGAGCCACCGCAGGTAGCGCGCGGAACAGTGTCGTGTACCAGCGCTGTTTTTGGGGCGCGTTTGCGCCCAATGGGCGCGCACGCAGTTGTCCAGGGTTGCAATTCGAGCCAAACAGTGATAGGAATTTATTCCAGAAAGGATTAGACTGATGAGACGATGGATGAGAGAAAATATCGGATTGCTGGAGCAGTTTGATGAAAAGCACATTTTGGCGAATGGTCTCCGGCGTACTCTTGCCGTCAGCCATCTGTCGCGGAAATTTAATCAAGATCAGCCGCGTGTGCCTGCCGGAAGCGCTGACGGCGGGCAGTGGACACGTGATGATGGCTCAATAAGTTCTACGCAATTTCGCTCAAGTCTTGCTGCGATGTCGACACGCGCCGATTGCGAAGCGCAATGGCTGTCGAACATATTCCACCGCAACATGGTTGGCCTTTCCGCCTGTTATGCACAAGCTATGGTGCGTCTGGTCGCATGTGAAAAAGGCCAAACCATTCCGCCTTTGAATTACTGAGGATGCACTCAATGATAATCGCAACACGACATCTCATATTGCGCGGTGCCGACGGCGACCGCGATATCCGGATCGATATCTCAGCCTGAACAGAAAAACGGTGCCTGGACCTGCCGTTATGAAATCAATTGGCCGAAGGAAAAATGGGCAAGCTTTGCCGGGGGTGCCGACGCCGTTCAGTCGCTCGTGCTTGCGTTGCAGAAGATCGCGACTGAAATCTATTTCAGCGGCTTTCATAAATCCGGCAAGCTGATCTGGGAGACATCAGGGCAGGGCTATGGATTTCCCTTGCGGCCGAGCGCCCGGGAGAAGGCCGTCGGCGATGATATTAAATTCTATTGACGCGAACGGGGCGGCGACAGAAGACAAGGAAGCTTTATCTCCGATTCTTGAGCAGGGCGTCGCGCTGCTTGAACAGCGAGTCGAGCTCGGCCTGCTGCTCGGCGAGCCGGTCGGCGTTGCGCGCCTCGTCGCCGGCGCCCGACGCGGCCGCCGCCTGCTCGATGAGCTGGCGGATGTTGTCGCGCGTGATGGCGATGCGGTCTTCGAGCTCGGGAAGCGTGAGTGAGGTGAGGCCGCTCATTCTTGTTCTCCATTGAAGCCGCCATGCGTCGATGGAGCAATGATAGCACAGGCGAGGGGCTGCGAACCCGTCAGCCGCTGACGCGCGGCACCGGCTTGTTGTAAGGTTCCCCGCCTCAGGTTCTCACGCCGCGCGGGACTTGACGCGAGACGGCGCGCCAGACCCGACAACAGGGAGCAGATACCATGCGAACCACCGGAATTCGTGCAGCTTCGATCGCGCTTGCCGCGCTCTGCGGCGTCGTCTTTTCGTCCGCGGCGCTCGCCGACGGCGGCGGCATCAGCTTCCGCGTGCTCAAGGCAGGCTTCATCGTCGGCGGTTCGGGCGGCAACGGCGCGCTGACCTTCCACGGCAGGCGCTATCCGCTCTCGATCGGCGGCATCAGCTACGGCTTCACGTTCGGCGCCTCCGAGACGCGCTTCCACGGCACCGTGAGCCACATCAGCCGGCCGTCGGACGTCACCGGCGTCTATGCGGCGGGCAACGTGGGCGCTGCGGTCGGCCGGGGCGCGCAGGCGATCGTGCTCACCAACGAGAAAGGCTCCGTGCTGTCG
>JBAUHH010000120.1:0-2105 GCA_049680165.1 Pseudolabrys sp. | reverse complement strand
GCTCAGCATTACCGCCGCGCCCGCAACATTCGATCGACACAAGAGCGTTAGCCGGGCGCGTTTTCTAATCGATCAGGATCGACTCGAAACCATCGCAAGCGAAACGCCACAGCCGCGCCCGCTACTGCGCGATGCCGCGCTTATCATGTTCACGTCCGGCACGACGGGATTGCCCAAGGGCGCAGTCGTCGGCCACGCGCCATTCGCCGCCAAGCTTCCGGTGCTCGACCGGCTGCTCGGCATAAGCGCGGATGACGTCGTGCTCGTGCCGCTGCAACTGAGCTTCATCTACGGCCTCTGGGTTGCATTGCTTGCGTTGATGAAAGGCGCGCGGCTCATGCTGGTGCCGAAATTCAGCGTCGAGACAATCGCGCGCGGCTTGACGGAGGCGACCGTGATCGGCGGCGTGCCCTCGATGTACCGCGCGCTGCTGCTCGACCGCGCGCCGCCAGCGCCCAGGCTGCGCATGATCCTCACCGGCGGTGAGGTGTTGCCGCCGGCGCTCGCGCGCCGCCTGCAAGGCATTTCGCCCGCCGCGATCTACGACCTCTACGGGCTCACCGAAACCGGCACCTGCGACTTCTGCCTCAAGCCCGCCGACCAGCCACAGGGCTTCGGCGCCATCGGGCATCCGACCGAAATGGTCGAATTCCGCATCGCCCCCGACGGCGAGCTTCAGATCAGATCGCCGTTCAGCATGCTTGGCTATCTCGATGAGCCGCAGTTGACGCAAGACTCTTTCGCCGATGGCTATTTCCGCACCGGCGACCTGGCGCGGTTCAATGCCAGCGGATTTGTCGAGTTGATCGGGCGCGCGAAGGAAATCATCTCGCGCGGCGGCATGAAGATCGCGCCGCTCGAGATCGATCATCTGCTCGCCGAGCACCCCGACGTCGCTGCCGCGCTCTGTGCCGGCGTGCCGGACGAACGGCTCGGCGAGGTCATTCATGCCGTCGTCGTGCCGCGCGCTGGCGCCAAGCTCGACGCGGCGGCCTTGCGCGAATGGCTGCTGGCGCGCACCGAGCGCTACAAGGTGCCGGAAGCGTTCTATTTCTGCGATGCGCTGCCGGCCGGCTCGACCGGCAAGGGCGATCGCAAGGCGGTGGCGCGCTTGAGCGGCCGCGCCTAGCGCCAGAATTCCTTGCTGGCGATGCGCGCACCTTCCGCCATGGCCGCGAGCTTGGCGAACACGACGTCGGAATCGACCGCCGCCTGACCGACCCAGGTGCCGTAGCCGCAATCCGAGCCGGCGATCACGTTCTCGCGCCCGATCAGCTTGGCGTAACGGCCGATGCGTTGCGCGATCAACTCGGGGTGCTCGATGAAATTCGATTTCGATTCGATGACGCCGGGAATGAGCACCTTGCCGTCCGGCAGCTTCACCGTTTCGAACAGTTTCCATTCGTGCGCATGGCGCGGATTGGCGGCTTCAAAGGAAATTGCGCTTGGGCGCGCCGAAAAAACGATATCGATGACGTCGGCGAGCGGCACGTCGCAATGGTGCGGGCCCTCGTAATTGCCCCAGCATAAGTGCATGCGCAGTTGTTCGGCCGGGATGTTCTTGACCGCATGATTGAGCGCCTCTACGTGAAGTTGCGCGCGCTTGCGGAATTCCGCGACGCTCAAATTCGCGTACTGGATGTGCCGGCCCATCGCCAGATCGGGGCAGTCGATCTGCAACACGAACCCCGCCCTGGCGACGGTCTCGTATTCGTGCCGCATCGCGTCGGCGATGGCATAGATGTAGGTCTCGAAATCCTTGTAGTGGTCGTTGCGGAAGAACAGCGACACCACGCCCGGTGACGCCGCGCTCATGAATCCGCCCGCAGCTTTCACGCCGGAAAGCGCCGTCTTGAGATTATCGGCGTCGGCTTGTGCCGCTTGCGCGTCGCGCACGTCGATCGGTGCGTTGCAGGCGGGGGTCTTACGCCGCGAGCGGCCGGGATCGCCGAACACGCGCTGCTGCAATTTCGGAAAGTCCGCGAGATCCTGATAGACGAAAGTGTTGCCGGTGCCGCCGAAACCGGCGAGCCGGTCTTTCACATAAGTCGCGTAGCTCGGCTTCGACATCTCGCCGTCGTTGATGAGATCGACGCCGGCGTCCG